>CAIYDY010000250.1 GCA_903925015.1 uncultured Acidobacteriia bacterium | reverse complement strand
TTCGGCGGCGCTGGGGGCGGCCCGGAGGGCGTCGAACCATGCTTTGCTGGGGGCGGTGGCGCGGATGGCGGTGTAGCCGTACTGCTTCATGAGGGCGTTGGTGGCGTCGACCCCGCCGGTCTTTTCGAAAAGCAGGTCCGTGGCAGTGTTGTCACTGACGATGATCATGAGGGTGATCAGGTCTTTGACGGTGAGGTCGATTCCGGCGTCCATGGAGCGGATGACGCCGGTGCCGGGGCGCTTGTCCTCCTCGCGGAGCTTGATGCGGTCGGTGAGGGAGAACTTGCCGGCCTCGATTTGGCGGAAGGTCTCCACCATGAGCGGGATTTTGATGACGGACATGGTGTCCATCTGGCGGTCGGCGTCGATGGCGATCTCCTCGCCGGTTTCGAGGCATTTCATGTAGATGCCCCATTGGGCGTTCACCGATTTGGTGATCTGGAGGATGTGGTTTTCGAGGACTTGGAGGGGCGTGCGGCGGGCCTGGGCTTGGATCAGGGCCGGGACGGAGAGTTGGAGGAGGGTTCTTCGGAGCACGCTTCAGGATAACCGGACGGGGGGCGATTCGGGTGGAAGGGAAAATGGGGGAGGGTGGCCGGTAGGGGGCAGAACCGTCCAAGCCGATCAGTATCGCTTCGGAAGTGCTCGAAACAGGTCGATGACCTTTGACGCGCCGGTCAGCAATTCGAGCGTATCGCTATCAGGGCTCAGAGCCTGGGCCCGGCGTATATCCTGTTCGGTAGCGTCGTCATCTGTTGTTGACACGGCATTTTTTGAAAGTATTTCGGCGAATTGCGACAAAAGGTCCGTCGGCAGATCATTCAGCCGTTCCCCGATCTCTGCCCGCAATACCCGGACGGGTTCGGGATCGTGCCGGGCTTGCTGCACTTCGGCAAAGAGTTTCAGAGTCCGGATGTTCAGCGGGTCCTTTTCCAACAGAAATCGCCCAACGAAATTGCGTCGGACACAAGCCTGTGTTCCCTCGCCAAGGCATGGCGGGGATGGGACGGCAGGATGCATGTGACCCGTGCCTCATTGACCTCGAACCGTGGTGGTGGGCAACCTTCCTGGCGCATGGACCGCAGTATTGTCGGAATCCCCTGGCCTTCTGCCTGTGCCAACTGCAGTCTGTTCAAGAACCATGCCAAGCTCTAGTTACGCCATTTCGGCGTGGCCTTGCCGGTGCGAAATTCTTCGACGGAAATTCCTGTTGGGATCGAGCCGGCCGAGGATATTTCTATCCGGTCCGAGAAGACGGTGATTCGGGTGGGCTCGTTGGATTCGTAGTCGCGATGCGCGAGCGCATTGACCATGGCTTCGTGCAGGGCCTGTGGTGGGTAGCTGACAGCGTTTGGGGAAGTCCGGTCGGTCTTGTCGAAGGAACTGTAGGATTGGACGTCGAGAAGTTCGATGAGCCTTTTGGCTTGTTCGACGATGGTTCCCGCCAGTTCATGCCGCTCGGCATGGGCTTCCGAGCGGTCCGGTCCCCCGTAGATCGAAAAGAGGGCGAATGCCCCCGGTACGTGTGCCTGCAGGTTCCGCGCGAACAAGAGCAGTGCGAAATTGCGTGGCCGGAGGATTCCCGTCAGGGGCTCCTTGTACAGGAGGGGCGGGACGAAGGGGCTGAGGGTCTTGGTGTCCGAAAGGTAGTCGTCAATCCCCCGGTCGGGCTGGAAGATGTTCATCCTCTGCAGTCCATCCCGGAGGGCAAGCAGGTCGAGGTCGTTGACCGTGGCTGTTGTGGAGGGGCGGCGGTCCCACTCCTCGGTTACACCCTTGCGGACCAGTAGTTCCCGGAGAAGGCCGTTACGGGCTTCGCGTGTCTCCCGGCTTATCCGGACATAATGTCTGCCGGAGTCGTCACGTCCCCGAAAAAGGTGGGCGGTTCGGCTGGCGGGCATGATGAAGACCAATACGCGGTGTTCGGGGTCGTCGGTTCGGAGCTCCTCGACGGTCGGAGTGATTGGCGGGGAGACCCGGTCGCGGCAGGCCGTTAGGACACGCCCTTCGACCTCTTTGAGCCGCGATGCCGTCAGTCCAACTACGGTTAATGTGGAGAAGCCGAATTGGTCCTTTGCCTCCTTGGCACCGCAGACGACGTAGCCGCCTCCCAGGTTGGCCCAATCGTTGGCGAAGGCGGATAGTGTCTTGACCACGTCGTCGGGATCGGCGACGTTTTCCTTCCACTCCACTTGCTCGCTTTCGCGGAGGAAGAGCTGTTTCAGGTCAATATGATCGGACATTTTCGACGCTGCCTACCGTTCTCAATACCTTCTCAGTATGGCATCGGCGCTAGGAATCGACGTTGGCACAACGTTTGGGTGGAAGTGAAAAATACGAAAGGGCGACCCTTGGGCCGCCCTGTCGTATCGCTTTCAATGGAACCGAATTTAGGCACGACGGCGGCGGGCCGCCAAAGCTGCCAAACCGGCCACGCCAAGCAGGATCGTGGATGGTTCGGGCGTTGGGGCACCGACATAGGCGGAGCCGCCCGCGAAGGAATTCACGGATGGGGTCGTGCTGCCATCGGTGTTGACTGTGACGGTGGCGATCTCGCCCACCAGCCCGAGGGTCGGGAACAGGGAAGCTCCGTTGGTGTCTTCCAGGATTACCAGGAACTGGCTGGGGTCGCCAGCCGTGCCGCCAACCACGTTGCCGCTCAGGGTCACGATCGCGGTGAAGATGCTGCCGAACGACGTCACGCCGCGCGCGAACACGTTGGTGGCACCGGCATCGTTCGGAATCACCACAGGCAGGGACGAAAAGCTGCCCGTGATGCCGCTGGTGACGTAGTTGAGCGAATCGTTGAAGGTGTAGCCGGTCGAGGTGAAGCTGTCAATCGACGCCAGGCCGGTCAGCGAGTTGGTGCTGGCTTGGTTGAACTGGAAGTCGATGAAGCCGGGGGTGTTGGCCGCGAAGCCGGAGGTGTCCACCGTTACCTGGTAGGTCACGGTGCCGGCTTGAAGGGCGGCAGCCCCGATGATGAGGCTGCCGAGGAGTGAAAGGAGTGTGCTCCGATTCATGTGTGTAGGTTTCTCCGATTAGAAATTGACGTCGTAGATCTTGGGCGTGTAGGCGACCCGGGCGTTCGTCGGGTTGGCGAAGCTGATCGTGGCTGGTGCGCTGGTGGCACCGGGGGCCAATCCGCTCGGCAGCGTGATGGTCGCGTACGGAATGCCGTTTGATTGCGGCAGGTCCGGCAGCGTCACGCCCGCAGGCAGGTTGGTAAAGAACACGTAGACGGGGCCGGTCAGCGCGCTGGTGCCGGTGTTGGTCACGGTGATGGTCCCGATTTGGCGGCCTGTTGCGCGATTCAGCGCCAATGCCGTGGCATTGACGCGGGACCGGCTGGTGACTTCGACGGGCAGCTTGATGTAGACGGCTGGCGCGTCGTGGTCGGAGTAGCGTTCGGGACGCGTGAAATCGTTCCGGTACGTGGGACCTTCCGGGAAGTCCGCATTCACGCGGGTGTAGGTGACTTGGCGAACACGGGAGTTCAGAATGCTGTTCACCAGGACATGGTCGATGCGCTGGGCGATGCCGGAGAAGCTATAGGAGTAGCGCTGGGCGGTATCGGTGGTTGTCAGGTTGGTGAGCGAAAGTCCCGAGATCGCCGTGCAGGGGCTGGAAGCGTTCTGCTGGGCCTGGGTGGTGTAGATTTGGCTGGCCGGGGCGGGGGATCCAGCGATGCAGTTCACGCTGTCGGAATAGCCGTCGTTGATGTCGAAGGCGTTCATGTCGCCGGCAACCAAAAGGTTGTCGGTTGAGGTCCAGTTGGTGGATTGCTCAGAACCCAAGTTGCCGGATAGCAGCTTGCCCAGGTACTTGGCCTGTTCGTTGCGCTTGGTGCGGACACGGTCGCCGTTGGCGGTGCCGGGTTGGTCGATACCGTTCAATGAGCGGAGGTGGTTGACGACGATGCGCACATCCAGGGAGGAATCGGAACCGGAGGCCTTGGCGCGGCCACGGAACACGACCGGGGGACGATCATTCAGCGTGTTCGTCGTTGGGGTCGTGGTGTAAGGCAGCGTGTACGTTGTGGTGATGCCGTACTGGCTGCATTCGAGCTGCGTCACGCGGTCCTGGCGGTAGATCACGGCCGGGGCTATCAGGCCGGGATCGTTCGTCACACCGCCGCAATAGCCGTAATTGGGGCTGCCTTGGCTGTTGGCCGAGGCATCGGAGTTGATTTTCGCGACAATGTCCGCAAGGACCGGAAAGGAAGTGCCGGACGTCGGTCCTTCGACCTCTTCCAGCGCGATGATGTCCGGCATCCGCATGACGTTGCGGACCGCGAGGGATAGCTTACTCAGACGGCCCTGGTAAGCGGTCGAGGTGAGGACCACGTCGCCGCCGTTGGAAACGGTGTTGTAGAAGCGCTCGATATTGGCGTCCACAACCAAGAGATCGGTGGAAAGCGGTGCCGGGTTGGCGGTTGCCGAGAGGGTCGGGCTGGAGGGCGAAATGGTGCCGATGCCGCCGGAGCCGCAGGCGATTTGGTACTGTCCACCGCCGGTGTCGTAGTCCATGATTCCGGAGATGGATGAGATGGTGGTGCCGGTGGCGACGGCCACGTTGGTGCCTCCGGTCAATGCCGAGGCGTCAATTTGGAGTACTTCGGGGTTGCCGTTCCATGTGGGCACCGTGCTTGCAGCATCCGAGGGACGACGCGTGCCCTGGATACCGGCCTGGGTGTGGAACGGACGGCTCACGCCGCTGGCCGTGACATAGAAATTGTACGAAACGGTCGAGGTTGCATTGACTTCATCCACGGTGCCGGTGCTGGGGCCGACGACGACCACATTCGACATCGCCACGCGCATGCCTTGGTACTTGTGCGCCTGGGTTGCGGAGCCCGACGGGTCCAGTGTGGAGCTGGTGATGGTTACCGCCGAAGGCAGGCTCGACACACCCGGGGTTCCAAGGACCGAGCAGTTGCTGGTGGAGGAAAGTTCGGTGAGCGGCACGGAGCCGGTCGGAGCCGTGCTGGGCACGAAATCCTGCACGGTGCCCTGGATCGAAATGTAGTTGCCGACGGTGGCGCAACTGGGGAGCGAGGCGTTGCCGATGAACACCAGCAGGCCTTCGGAGGTGTTCGAATCGCTGTCGCGGTCCGCCGAGACGCTCTCGATGAAGAACCCCTTGGTGCTGCCCGTGGTCGCGCGGACCCCGGTGACGACTCCGCGGGTGGTGACGGAACTGCCCGCATAGGGGGAGGTTGTACCGGAGCCGTTGATTTCAGAGATCAAGCGGGTGGTGGGCGGCGGGGCATTCACGGTCAGGCTGATGGTGAAGGTGCTGGTGCGCGGGGTGGACTCGGTGTCGCGGACCGTGCATGAAATTGAGTAGGTGGTCGCGGTCGTGTTCGAGGGCACGGTGTAGCTCACTGGTAGGGATACCGCCGAACCGCCACCGATGGGGGTAAGGTTGCAGGTCTCGGAGAGATTGTTGTTGGTTGGGTTGGTGCCGGAGGTGGCTGTTGCGGAAAGCGTTGTCGCGTTTCCGGAGGTCACAGGGTTTACGGAGGCGCTGCCCGTGGCCGTGGGCGGCGTGGAGACGCTGCTGACAACCAAGCTGATATTGAAATTGCTGGTGCGCGGTGTGGATTCCGTGTCCGCTACGCTGCACGGGATCGAGTAGGTGCTTGCTGTGGTGTTGGACGGGACGGTGTAGGTGCCGGAAATTGTCGTGCCGCTGACCGTCAGGGCGAATGTGCTGCTGCCGCTGCTGAAACTGGAAAGGTTGCAGGTGACGTTGTAGCCGGAGGAAGTCGGGTTCGCGCCGGGTGTGATGGTACCGCTGAAGGTTGTGGCGCTGTCGGCGGTGACGCTGGTCGCCGCGCCGGTGGCGGTGGGGGCGGTGGAGCTGGCGGAGGATTTCGGTGTAACGGAGATATCATCGATGCCCAGCGCAACCGCGTTCGCGCCGGAGCTGCCGGTGCCGACGGAATATTGCCAGTCGAGGTAAATGGTGGAACCGTTTGCGACGGAAAGATTCAGGGTCGCCGAGACGGCGGTGGAACTGGCTGGTGCGGGGGTGAATCCGTTGTTGTTCGCATCCGCGGAGAAACTCGTCAGGAAGGAACTTCCGGCCGTAGTCCATGTGGAGCCGTCCGTGGAATAGAAAAGCTGGTATCTGAATCCGGCGGTGCTGCTGCCGTTGCGATACTTTTCAACCTTGTAGGCAATATCGAAGCTGCTGAGGCTTCCACCAGTATTGTTCGTGAATGCCGCGTACAGATTGCCGCTTACTGTTCCGTTGCTGGAAGCGACGAAACCGAGTGCGCGGTCGCTGCTAGTTGCGCTGTCGCCGAAGTTGTACATACCGTTGCTGGAACTGCTGCTCATGCTGGCACCGGCGGCGAGGGTGGTCGCGGTGCCTGCGGCGGAATACGTGCCGCTGGTGCGGGCGGTCGATTGCTTGTCGATCTTGAAGCCGGAGGGCAGGGTTGCGGTGGCGGATGTGCCGATTCCGTTGAAATCCTGCGTGTAGGCGGTGCCGGGAGTTGTGAGCGAGATTTGCGCCTGGGCCGGTAGGGCGAGGCAGATGGCGAAAAATATGAGGGCAATATGTTGTTTCGGCACTTGTAGCGCGCGCGTGGTTACGTGGGTCACCCTAGGAGCTTAGCAATAATTTATTTCAAATGCATTGCGAAATCACGGGAACTTTTTGACCGTCAAGTCGCTGTCCGTTCGAACATGATTGTGGGTTGTCCCTTGAATTCGGTGCGCAATTTTTCCGCATATCCGCACTTCGCGGCCACGCGCAGGGACGCGAGGTTGTCCGGGTGGATGATGCAGCAGGTGCGTTCTGTGGAGAAGTTGGTGTCACCCCAAGCCGTCACAGCGAGGACCGCCTCGGTCGCGTAGCCTTTGCCGTGGGCGGAGGATGCCAGGACCCAGCCGATCTCCGGGGAGTCCAGCGCTGGCTGAATGTCGCGGTGGTAGTCGGCAAAGCCCACTTCACCGATGAACAGCCCGGTCGACTTCTCCTCCACGGCCCAGTAGCCGAAATCCAGTAACGCCCAATGGCCCGCGTAGCGGAGCAGGCGGCTCCAGGAATCCTCCCTGGGCACGGGCTTGCCGCCGAAGAAGCGGACCACCACGGGATCGGCCCACATGGCAGCCATGGCCGGAAAGTCGTCCACGCGGTGGGGCCGCAGGATCAGCCTTTGGGTCTCGATTTGGGGCATCTAGCGGACGGAAGCGGGAACCAGATCGTCGAAGCTTTCCGGCGGCGCGTAATAGAGGATCCGCTTGCAGCTTTCGCAAATCATCACAGAGGTGGCCTGCTTCAACTCCTGCAGAAATTGTTGGCGGATCTGGATGTGGCACTTGGAGCAGCGCCCGTTGATTGCCTCGGAT
This sequence comes from uncultured Acidobacteriia bacterium, assembly GCA_903925015.1. Lineage (GTDB taxonomy): Bacteria > Acidobacteriota > Terriglobia > Bryobacterales > Bryobacteraceae > BOG-234. Next base: position 2,540 of record CAIYDY010000250.1, on the reverse strand, counting down.
ACTGCCACCCCGGCGCGGCCTTTGCGGATGCGCTCGTATTCGGCGTAGATTTTCGGCGTGATCTTTGTCACGATCTCGGCCCGAATTGCGTTGAGCTTGGCGGCCTCGGCCCGGTCGATGGTGGAGCGCTCCTGTGCGGTCTTCTTTTCCGCGTCCACCTGCTTGCGTTCCACTGCCAACTCGCCCTCGGCGGCCTTGACGGCCTTTTCGAGTGGGTCGGCCTCGCCCATCAGCTCCAGGATACGGTCCTCAATGCGGCTGATCTCCTGCTGGCAGAATCCGATTTCGTGCTGGAACGCGTTGTAGATGTCGTTGCTCTTGGCGTCCATCATTTGCCCCTTGAGCTTGGAAATCTTCTGCTCATGGGTCTGGATGTCGCCTTCCAGCTTGCGGCGCTCCTTCTGGTTGGCAACCAGCGAGGCCCGGTCGGCCTCCAAGCGCTTGAGGTGGTTGTCCAGCTTCTTCTCGATCGCCGTCACGTGTTTCGGGAGTTCGGCGATCTCTTTGGCGATGGCGGCAAGCCGGTCGTCAAGACTTTGGAGTCGAACGGCTAGCTCAATATCCGGAAGCATATGATGACATGAGTTTAACAGAGGCGTTATATGGCTTTCGCGAATCTTGCGGCCACCTTGGACTGGATCCGGTCCAGTTCCGGGATTCCCAGCATCGAGGCGACTGCGTAGTAGACCAACGCACCCAGTGGAATGCCGAGCAGAAGGCTGGGAATGGCACCTGGAACGGCGGTGATGAGTGCTTGGCAGGCCACACCCATTACCGCCGATGCAGCCAACGATTTCGCACAATTCAAAGCCAGTTCGCGCGCGCCAATTCCGCCCAGTTTTCTGGAAAGGAACGCGAGCAGGGCAATCGAGTTGAAGATGGAGACTGCCGAAAGCGAGAGCGCCAATCCGGTGTGGCCGAGGCCGAAGCCTTCGACGGTGGCGTAGGAGACGGCCGCGTTCACCAGCACCGATGCCATGCTGACCAGCATTGGGGTCTTGGCGTCCCCCAGCGTGTAAAAGGCGGGGGCCAGCAGACGGACCGAGGCGTAACTGGCGAGTCCCAGCGCGTAGCAGGCCAAGGCCATGGCCGTTTGCTGTGTGTCGAATGCAAGGAATTTTCCGTGCTGGTAGACCAGTGCGATCATGCTGCGTCCAAGCACGGCCAAGCCCACGGAGGCCGGGATTGTCAGCAGCATCATGGTGGTCAAGGACTGTTGCAGGGTGTCGCGGAAGCCCGCGGTGTCCTGTTGTGCCGCGCTGCGCGCCAAACGGGGAAGCGCTGCCGAGGCGAGCGAGATCCCGAAGATGCCGATGGGCAATTGCATGAACCGAAAAGCGCAGTTCAACCAAGTCACCGGCCCGTTCATGGCGTGGCCGGAGGCATCGCGGAGACCGGCGGCGAACATGGTGTTGATCAGGACGTTGACTTGGACGGAGGCGCCGCCGATCACGGCCGGACCCATCAGGCGAAGGATCTGCCGCACGCCCTCGTGCTGCATGACCAGCCTCGGGTTCCAATGGAATCCGGCGCGCCACACCCAGGGGAGTTGGAACGCCAGCTGCGCCGCGCCCCCGGCCACTACTCCGAACGCCATGCAGTGCACTGCGGAGAGTCCGATGCGGGGTCCAAGCCAACGCCCCAGCGCCAAACCGGTCGCAATCGACCCGATGTTGAAGAGGCTCGACGAGACAGCCGGAACTCCGAATTGGTGGCAAGAATTCAGGATTCCCTGCGCTTGGGCGGCCAACGCCACCAGCAGAAGGAATGGGAACATGATCCGCACCAAATCCACGGCGAGGTCGAATTTCCCCGGTACGGCATGGAACCCGGACGCGAACAGCTCGACGAACAGGGGGCTCGCCAGCATTCCAAGGCAGCAGAGGCCACCCACGATCATCATTAATAGGGTTGCGACGATGTTGGAGAGTTCGCGGGCCTCCTCCTTGGACTTTGTGGCCAAATATCGCGAAAAAGTGGGGACAAATGCGGCGGACAAAGCCCCATCGGCGAACAGATCCCGTGCGAGGTTGGGGATTCGATATCCGAGTATGAACGCGTCCAAGCTGGCGCTGGCTCCGAAGAGGGCGCTCAGAACGCTCTCGCGCATCAGTCCGGTGACGCGGCTGGTGGCGACGGCGGCGGACACAATCCCGGCGGATTGCAGGAGGCCGGGTGGCGATTGGGTTTGTTTTGTCACTGTTGCCGCCGGACGGCTAGGCGTTGATCGGGCGCAGATCCACCTCGTCGTGGATGGTCCTTGTTTGTTCCAACGTGGCGAAACTCATGCCGGGCAGTTGGGCCGAGGCCGTTCCCGCAGCCACGCCCCAGCGCAGGGCTTCCGAAAAGTCGTTGCCGTTGCCGTGGGCCCAGAGCACTGCCGCAGCCATGGCATCACCGGCACCAATCGGGGAAATCGCATCGATGCGCGGCGGAATGGCTTCCCACACGCCGTCATTGTGGTCGACACCCATGGCACCACGGCTTCCGAGGGAAAGCACCACGGATTGCGCTCCGAGGGCATGGATGCGCTTGGCGGC
>CAIYDY010000249.1 GCA_903925015.1 uncultured Acidobacteriia bacterium | reverse complement strand
GGACAGCGCGGGGTGCTGGCCCGGATTGTGGTGTGGTGGTCGGGCTTTACGGCCTTGACAGGCTTGGCGACTGGATTCTGGCCGTTGCTGGGCATCCGTTTCCTGTTCGGCGCCGGGGAGGCCGGGGCGTATCCGAATGCGTCGGGGGTAATCGCGCGCTGGTTCCCGCCGAAGGAGCATGCGCGCTGCCAGGGGTACATCTGGGCTGCGAGCCGGTTTGGAGGGGCGCTCTCCCCGCTGATCGTGGTGCCGATGCAGGCGTGGATCGGGTGGCGGAACACGTTCCTGGTGCTGGGTGCGGTTGGCGCGGTGTGGGCTGCGGTGTGGCTGCTCTGGTACCGGGATCCGGCTCCGGTCGCCAAGGCACCGGGACAGCATGTGACGTTGCCGTGGCGGGTGCTGGCGGCGAGTCCGCAGATCCGCATCATCCTGCTGATGTATTGGTGCTACGCGTGGGGATCGTGGTTCTTCTTCGCGTGGTTCCCGACCTACCTGGTCAAGGCCGCCGGTTTCACCGAGAAGGAGATGGGAATTTTCGCGTCGCTGCCATTCCTCATGGGCACGCTGGGGAATCTGGCGGGCGGTGTTTTGAGCGACAAGCTGGTGGCCCGTTGGGGATTGCGATTGGGACGGGTGGTTCCGGCAGCGGCAAGTCTGGCTGTCTCGTCGCTATTGTTGGTGGCGATGAGCCTTACGAAGGATAAGACCGCGATTGTGGTGCTGGCCTCCCTGGGGTTCGGCGTGGCGGATTTGATGCTGCCCGCCGCGTGGGCAGTGTGCCTCGATATCGGGCACGAATACGCCGGGACCGTGACCGGGGCGATGAATACGGCCGGGCAGCTGGGTGGGTTTGTTTGTTCCGTTTCGTTCGGCTATTTGGTGACGGCGTCCGGCGGATACCGGACGCCGATCTGGATCATAGCCGCACTGGTGATGTTCGCGGCATTCCTGTTTACACGCATCAATCCGGAGAAGCGGCTGGTATAAGAGCGGCGTATGGCCGCCATTCTTTGCCAATGCCATTTATTTCTCCCTACAAAGCACGCCATCACCACTTTGCACAGGCCGTCCACGAATTCAGGCAAGTGCTCACATGCCTTGTGGGGCGGCCTTTCCAGGCTGCGAGGTGGCTTTCAGCCGCCTCATGCGCCGCAAGGCGCAGGTTCCAGTCCTCTCACCGTGGCAGGCATCCGGCACCAACCAAAAAGGTAAGTGGCATTGGCCATTCTTGGCTGCGCCAAGCTTTCAGCCTGGCATAACCGGATCTACGGCAATTGTGAAAATACTCTAGCTCTACTTCACCGGGCCAAGACGCGAGGTCCCGATGGCGATGTCGTCGTACCAGACGTCGAAGCCCTTCGGCGGCGCGCCCCAGACGCGGGCACCGAAACCGAATTCGGAGTAGCCGCCAACCAGGTTGGTCACGGTTTCGCTCCCCTTGGGCCACTGGAACTTCACGGTTTCGACCTTCTCGCCCGCGACCGGAACCAGCATCTTCTCGCCATCGATCCACATGGTGATCTGCGACGGGTTGTCGTTGAACTCCCATTCGATCAGGAACCACTTGTCGTAGGCTGGCTCCGTCTCCGAGCGGAAGGTGATCTCGCCGCGCCCCTTGCCGCGTTCGGACTTGTTTTCCTGGTAGGACGGCATGAAGAAGCCGCGCGAGGTGCCGATCTCGTGGAACTTGGAGAGCTGCCAGCCGGGCTCGCCCGCGAAAATCAGCGGATTGTGGGTGGTGCCGAGCGACTGGACCACCTTCATGTATGCCCGTCCGAAAAAGTGCGTGCGGACGGAATCCGGCAGGTGCGTGGCCACGACGAACGCGTAGCTGGCGGCGGCCATGTCCGGATAGTGGACGTGGAGGGCGTACTTGCCGTGGCCGCCTTCCACTTGTTCGACGGCGATGGTTGCGGTTCCGGCAACCCGCGTATCCCAAATGGCGGGGTCGATCTTGCCGGATTCGAAGTTTTCAGTAAAGACGGGCTTCTGGGCGAGGAGGGCGTGGCCGGAGAGCAAACAGGCACACAAACAGGAAAATGCGATGAGGCGTTTCACGTGGGCGAGTCTATCACGTTCGATACAGGAGTCGCTTCCGGTGGGCGCATTTTCCCAATTACCGTAGATCGTTCGATCCCACTGTAGGGCAGCCATTCTTGGCTGCTGCGACCTTTCCAAGTCGCCATAACCGGCGTGTCCGAGCTACGGTAGTAGCGAAAATGCTCTAAACGCTACGATCAGGCCCTTCGAAGGCGTGCCAACTGGTATGTCTCCGCCGGAACCTGCGCCAGATCATAGTGCGCCTGCTGCAGCAGCCACGTGTCGGCCCGTCCGCCAAAAACCTTCGACAACCGCACAGCCATCTCCGCAGAGATCCCCGTCTGTTCGTTCACCAACTCGGACAAAGACTCAATGGAAACTCCCAAGGCTTGGGCGGCCGCAGCCACGGTCAACCACATCGGCTCGATGCATTCAGTTAGGACAAAGCCACCCGGATGCTGGGGATTCTTCATTGGCATGGGCTGTTCCGTTTCTGACGTCTCCGTCTCTAATGATAGTCCACATAATCGACATCGAGAGCTTCCCCTTCCTCGAAGCGGAACACGATCCGACAATTTGCGCGGACGGTAATCGACCAGAGTCCATCCATGGACCCCTTCAGGCCGTGCAGGTGGAAATCTGGCAGATCCAAGTCGTCCACATCGTGGGCCACGTCCAAGCGCGCGAGAATCTTTCGGATCTTGTAGACATGCTCGGCGAACACGCCTCGAGCGTCGCCGCCGTCCGTTAACAGCACGATGGCTCCGAGGGGCATTGTGCCGGCGCTCCAACTTCGACTTTTTGGGAGTGGCTTTGGCATCATCGTAGCTGTCACCGGAAAACGCGGAGCGACCGCGTTGTCAGTCATGACCTGATGTCGGCCCTACCAGAATTTCATCCTTTTTCATTTTCTAGTTCCGGTCGGCCATCATCTGCACGCGCAGAATGTCGTTGATGCGGGTGAGGTGCCCCTCGCCCTTCGACTTCAGCCAATCCAGAATCTCGTTGTCGATGCGGCACGAGATCTGCGTCTTGACGGGGCGGTAGTACTTCCCGATCACGCCGCGCTGGAAGAACTCCGGCGGACGCGTGGGATTGTCGGGGTCGTTGTCCAAGCTCCTGTCCCGTTCCTCGTATGCCTGGCGAATCTCGTCCGTGATCTCAAGAGTGAAAGGACGAGGTGTAGATTTTGCGTTCATATTTGTCAGCCTTCCTTGCTGAAATGAGGTGGATCGTCTCGGTATCCGGCGCGTCGCGGTCCACGAAGACCACTATCAGCAGCGTGAGTTCGAGTCATGCCAACGATGGTGTAGCGTTGCTCCCGTTAGCGTTGCTCCCGTTGATGTTCGATGTAGTAGTTTTCAAACACCACTTGATGCGGATCGCCGAATACCTCCTTCGCCGTCTCGAACGAGATCCCATGGGCGCGCTGGTTGTTCCGGTCCTTTGCCGCATCCCAAGTGAATGTCATCTCCATATACTGTTATTGCATGTCGGAAAGTGTGGGGCTGTCAAGCGGTTCCGCTAAACCCTTGGTCCTCAATGGGAGGGGCATTGCCACTGGATTCCGACCGTCGGGGGTACCATGCCGGGCATGTCCAACTCCCCAGCACCACGCCCACCACGAACCGCACCCGAGCCCGCCGTCGTCGTCCTGAGGGCCTATGACTTGGCCCAGTGGGTGATCCGCCGCTCCGAAACCTTTCCCCGCTCGCACCGCTACCACTTGGGAGACCGCGTCGTCCGCCGCGCGCTCGACATCCTCGACGCACTCTCCGCCGCCGTCTGGACCAACCACAAGCACGCACTCCTCCAACAGGCCGTGGCCGACATCAACTCGCTACGGCTGCTACTGCGGCTGGCGTGCGATTTGGATCTGCTCCCCGGCACGTCGCACGAGTTCGCCGCGCGGAGTCTGGACGAGATCGGGCGCATGACGGGCGGCTGGTTGAAGGCTGTCCAACCGGGGATGCCGGAAAGCGGACGGGCCGCGCGAGTCGTCCGCGGTCCTCAAAAATGACGCGGGTCGGAGGGCTCTGGCCCTTGCTCACCAGTTGGCCCAACTTGGTCCAAGCGTTGGAGCGTGCCGCGCTCGGCAAACGGTCCAGGCCCGATGTCGCGCGGTTCGTGATCGATTGGGAGCCGCGCGTGCTGGAACTCCAGCGCGACCTGGAGGACGGCTCCTACCGTCCAGCGGGCTACCTGACTTTCCGGGTTACCGATCCAAAGCCACGACTGATCTCGGCCGCGCCGTTCCGCGACCGGGTGGTGCACCATGCCCTGACCCAGATGCTGGAACCGGTGTTCGAGCCGCGCTTCGTTGATCAAAGCTATGCCTGCCGCACCGGTTTCGGCACGCACCGGGCCGTGGAGGCCGCCCATGCCGCCTGCGCCGCGTTCCCTTACGTTCTGCAATGCGACGTGCGCAAGTTCTTCCCGTCCATCGACCACCAAATCCTGAAATCACAACTCGCCAAGGCCGTGAAATGCCGCCCCACGGTGGGGCTGGCGGAGCGGATCATCGACGGCTCCAATCCGCAGGAACCGGTGCACCTATACTTCCCCGGCGATGACCTGTTCACGCCGTCGGAACGCCGCCATGGCCTGCCGCTTGGCAACCAGACGTCACAGTTCTTCGCCAACGTCTACTTGAACGACCTGGACCAGTTCGTGCTCCGGGAAATCCAGCCCCGGGTCTATTGCCGGTATGTGGACGACTTCCTGTTGTTCCATGAGGACAAGGGCTTCCTGCGCGATGCGCGGGAGCGGGTGGAGGCGCATTTGGAGACCCTGCGGCTCCGATTGCACGAGGGGAAGAGCCGAACGCACCGTACGCAGGACGGGATCACATTCCTCGGGTGGAGGTTGTTCCCCGACCACCGGCGCTTGGCACGGGCCAACGTGGTGAGGTTCCGGCGGCGGTTGCGGAGGCTGGAGCAGGACTATGCCGCCGGGCTGGTCGAATGGGAGGAGGTGAACGCCAGCGTCCAGGCGTGGAACGCCCATGCGTCGCACGGGGATACTTGGCGGCTACGGGAGCAGGTGTTCGGGCAGCATGGGTTTTCGCGGAAGGGGGATGGCGACTAACGGTACACTGGAAACCATGGGAGCGGTGCCGAAGCGCTGCGGGGCGGTTCCTGGAACAACGACGCGCGGAACGCGCGCGTGTCCAATCGCAACAGGAACGACCCGGCCAACCGGAACAACAACAACGGGTTCCGGTGCGTGGGGGATGTGGACCCTCCCGATAGCGGGAGGAAGGCCGGAGCCGGATGGACCTCAAAATTCATCCGGGTGTGCCGAGTCCGCTTCCGGGTACCGGTCCCGGCGAGTCCGACCCGGCCTGAATACGGGGCATGGTAAGCGGGAGCGCCAAACACAAACAGTCCGCCCCGTCCTGTGGTAGCGCTTCTGTTGCATTTGGACAGGAGCTCGAAGCTTGACGGGGCGGGTGCCCATCGGGCCGCCGCTTTGCGGCGGATGGGGGATGCGGTTATGGCAGCCTGAAAGGCTGCCGCGGGCAAGAATGCCCGCCCTACAATAATTTCTTTGGGCTTCGCCCAAAAATCCGCGCGGCCGGCTTCGCCGGCAAATAAAACGAATGGAATCTTGCAGATAGGCCTTGACATAAGACCCGCGAAGCGGTACAATGAAAGCAGAGTAAAGGAAAAATAAAAAGAATAAAGAAAATCATTCCCCCACGCACCGGAACCCGTCGTTGCTGTCCCGGAGGGCCGGGTCGACCCAGTAGCGATCGGACACGCGCGCGTACCGCGCGCCGTTGAACCAGGAACCGCCCCGCAGCGCTTTCTCGCTTCCGCTCTGCGGACCCTTCGGGTCCGTGGTGTTGCCGCTCTCGTATTTGTCGGCATACCAGTCCGCTGTCCATTCCCAAACGTTCCCCAGCATGTCGTGCAGCCCGAAGACGTTCGCTGGCTTCCCGGCGACCGGGTGTGTTTTGCTGCCGCTATTGCTGGAAAACCACGCGATCTCCTCCAAGGTTCCGTAACGGGCTGCGGCGGAGTTCCCGCGTGCCGCGTATTCCCACTCCGCTTCTGTCGGCAACCGCCCACCCACCTTCTTGCAATAGGCATCGGCTTCATTCCAACTCACTTGCTCCACGGGCAGATCGTCGCCTTTGAAGGTGCTGGGATTGCTGCCGATTACCTTTTGGTAGGCGGCCTGGGTGACCTCGGTCTGCCCCATATGAAAGCCTTTTGAGATGGTGACGGGATGTGCGGGACTTTCATCGGGATAGCACTCGCCATCGCCGTTGGAGCAGCCCATGGTGAACTTGCCCGGTGGCACCCAGACGTAGACCTGGCCGTCCACCGGGTTGGTGACGGCGTTGGGGGGAATGACCCGAGCGACTTTCGCTGGAGCCTGAGCTAAAGTCGGGGCAGGAGTCGAATTCGAACTCCAGGGGCCGAACATCGAGAACAGGACCAACGCAAGAGCCACAATTCCGCCACCCACCCACAGGTACACCGGACTGGTCTTGGCCGGGGTGGAAATTGGCGGATTGTAAGTTTGTGCAACCGGCCGCGCTGGTTGCGGAATTGGTTGCGGAGTCGGCACTGCGGCCTGGGGCTGGGGAGCTACAGGTTGCCTCCGAACCGGCGCCAAGTGCTTGCCCGCGCGGAAATCAGCCTCGGACGGGAACGGGTCGCGCCCGCCCAGGAGGGCCGTCCGCTCGCACCACGGGCACTGCGACAGGTGGTTCCCGAACCAGTGCTGCCCATTGACACTACAGCGCAGCATCCTGGTCCCGGCTGCGCGCAGCGCATTTTGCCACTGGCGGGCAGTGGGACGCGCACGGGGGTCGTGGTGCCCGGCATCGAAACACTGGAGGAGCAGACCGCCCAGCTCGGGGTCCAGCACTTCGAATGGCACCGCACCTGGCGACGGCGTCCAAGGCACCGTTCGGGAGCGGCTGTAGGGAAAGTGCCCGGACCGGATCCGCTCCACCACCTCCGGCGGCTCCCCCGTGCCGGTAAACCGGCAGTTGATGAAAGGGTGGAAGCCTTCCATGAGCAGATGGAACAGCAGAATGCCAAGACCGAAGGCGTCATGCTGCGGGGTTCGGTCGATCTTGGTCAAGTCCTGCCCTTGCAGTTCCGGCGGGGTGAACTCCGGGACGTAGACGGTGCAGCGGAGGACGCGTCCGGATGCCCGGTCCGGCACCTGGAATGAATCGGTGTCGACCAAGGTGACCAAGGACTGGTTGCTGACCAAGATGTTCCCCTGGTTCACGTCGCCCAGAACATAGCCCTTCTCATGGAGGGCGTGGACGGCGGTGGCGATGTTGGAGGCGACCGCGACCAAGTAGCGGTAGGTGAAGTCGGGGTACTTGGCTCGGCGCTGGCCGGGGTTGTAGAAGGTGAAAACGGTGTCCTTGAAGGGGGAGCGGCGCATCAGGAAACCGACCGTGTCGCCGGTGGCGGGATCGAGCAGGATATCGAGCGGCCAAGCGATGGAGGCGTGGCCCTGGGACGCGGTGGGGTCGGCGGGCGGGCTGGCGAGCATGGCCCGGAGCTTCGCCGCACGTTCGGGGGTGCGCTTGGCGGGGTGGTAGATTTTGGCGACAAGGTCCGGGGAACCCTGGACACCGACGATCTTGCCCTCGCCGCCTTCATCGACGAGGGCTGCGGAATCGATCCAGACTCTTGTTCGGTCTTTGCCCCGGACGAGTTCCATGGTCGGACACCTATTGAGTACGAACGGCTAGGAGCAGGGTGACATCGTCGTCGGTACGCCCGATCACCTTGGGGGAGCCTAGAAAAGCGGCAAGCTCGGCGTCTGGATTGTCGCCTCCGGCACCGGCGAACTCGAGGAGCGGGCGGAAGAACCCCTCGTGGGGGATGCCGGGAGGGATTTTCAGGGCAAGCATCTGGAGGCCGTCCGAGAGGAGCGCAACGCCGGTCGCCCGGGTTTGGAGGACGCGGATCTGGGCCGTGTCGATGGCGTTGGGGGAGGTCAGGAAGGTGGTTTGGTTGGCGAACTCTCCGGATACGGGGATGGTGAGTGCTTGGACGGGAAGGTTGAGCTCCGAGACAACGCTTGCCCCGTCGCCGATCTGGACGGCCACCACTTGGTCGGCAGTCGCGACCGCTACGACGAGGGTGGTGGCGTAGTCTCGGGGCAGGCGGCCCTGCATGGCGGCGGCGGCAGTGATGCCGAGGCGGGCACCTTCGAGGACGGGGTTAAAGAATTTGCGCCAGGCTGGGATGTCTGAGGGCCAGACTGCGGGGGCTAGGCTGGTCACAGCATCGACTGCGCACAGGACTGCGATGCGCGCACCCTCGCCGCCAAATTCGGTGGAACCGGCTCCGTCGGCGACCGCTGCGACCAGTGTGCCGTCGGGCAGGACGGCCCAATGGTTGGCGTCCTGGCAGGGTTGGCCGGTGGCGATGTGGCTCGATCCCTGGACGGAGGCGGCTACCACCCGCCAATGTACGTTATTTCGCTGCATACTCGTTGTTCCCTGTAGGGCAGCCATTCTTGGCTGCCCCACAACTGGGTTAGCCGGCGGTACCCCAGCCGTCTGCGGGCGGCAAGACCACCATTTCGCCGGGCTTGACATTGGAGATGCCCTCCATGCTGCGGGAGAGCCAGACGAAGAGGTCGGCAAACTTCAGGCCCTTCAGGGAGAGCGGGGTACGCACGGCCATGTTTGCCAACTTCGCCATGTTGGCACCTTCCACACCCACCGCATAAAAGGTCACCTTGTTTGCCTGTTCGGCAGCCTTGACTTTTTGCGCCGCGCGGGTGACGGCAGCTTCGGGCTCGCCCTGGGGCTCGCCGTCGGTGATCATGAAGATCCAGGGGCGGTAGCGGAGGATGCCGTTGGCGTCGTAGGCAGCCTTGCGGGCTTCCACGAGATCGAGGGCCTTCTCGATGCCCGCAGCCATGTGGGTTACACCGCCGGTGGCGAGCACGGGCGGGTCGAACTGGTCGGCCGTGACGAAGTCGCGTGAGACGAGGACTTGGCTGTCGAAGGTGACCACGGCCACCTCGACGCGGAGCGAGGCGAGCTTGTTCCTCTGGAGTTCGTCCTTGAAGATCTGGAGGCCTTGGTTGAGGGCTTGGATCTTGGGCCCCTCCATGGAACCGGAGGTGTCCAGCAGGAGGACGCAGGCACAGCGGGGTTCTGGATTGTCAATGAATTCTACAGCCGATTCGAGGAGTCTGGGGGAATAGCTCATCTGGACATCCTTGTTAGGTGATTTACGGCCAAGCAGCCGGGTTTCCGAGCTTCCACATTACCACATGTCGGGGTAGACACGTTTATGAACGGGGCCTCGCCTGTAGTTGGGAAAACGGTCTAGAGGTAGGCCTCGGAGCGATTGTCGACGGCGAAGATCTGCATCGCGCCGTCTTCGAACGTGAATAGAACGCGATACTTTCCGGCCCTCAGGCGAAATGCACCGGCCAAGTCACCGTGCAGCGTCTTCACGTCGCCCGACCCGGTCCGGGCGAACCGCAATATGACCTCGAAGATGCGCATAGCGTTGGGACGATCCAGCCTCCGTATATCGGTTTTGGCCTCATCGAGCCAGACAATGCGATAGGGCTGACTGCGAACCAGCATGGTCCGGAGAGAGCGGAAAGTCTTCCGGCTTCAGACCAAACTCATTCCTTTGAGGAACCCGCGGACGACGTGGCCAGCGATCAGTTGCTCCCGCACCCGATGCCGTGCCACGCTGCGAGAGCAGCGAGGTCACGTCAAGCACGCGACCGACATCGGTCACAAAAATCTTCACATTTCCGCATTTTCCCCCAACCCGAACAAACCAAAAGCCAAACCGTCTATTCTACAGAGGTAGTTTTCAGCCCCTGCAGTTCGTTTTCCACCCCCGAGCCCGCTACAATCACCGCGCGATGGAAAACTTGACCCAAACCCCCGAAACCGCCCCAGAAAGCAACGCCACCAAACCCCAAACGCCCAGAAGCGCCGCCCAGATCGCGGCTTCCCGAGCCAACGGGGCCAAATCCAGAGGCCCCGTCACCGATGACGGCAAGGCCCGTGCCGCCCTGAACGCCACCCGCCACGGACTCCTCTCCACCCTCACCGTCGCCTACGGAGAACGCTCGGACTCCTTCATCCGGCTCTCCGCCACCCTCTACGACACCTTCGACCCCATCGACGAGCACGAACGCAACCTTGTCGACACCATGGTCAGC
>CAIYDY010000248.1 GCA_903925015.1 uncultured Acidobacteriia bacterium | reverse complement strand
CCTTCGACCCTGACCGCTGCCCCGGTAACCGACCTCGAAGAACCCATCCCAACCGTGGGCTCCGGCAAGCTTTTCAACGGCTTTTTCGACCCAGGCCAGGAACGAAACTTCCGTAAGGACCAACTGGTGGACGGTCGTGCGCGCCGCGTATTCGACCTGATGGGCCGGGCCTGCGAAGCCGGTGTCTACCCCTTCCAGCTCCCCCTCGAAACCCGCCAAGGCCCCTGGGTCCGCGCCGAGGGCCGCGAGCTGCTCATGCTCTCGTCCTACGACTATCTGGGACTCATCGGCGACCCCCGAATCGACGAGGCAGCCATCGAGGGCATCCGAAAATACGGGACCGGAAGCGGCGGCGCGCGCCTCCTCACAGGAACGCTCGACCTCCACAAGCAGATGGAGCGCGATCTCGCCAACTTCAAGGGAACACCCGAGGTATTGACCTTCAGTTCCGGCTACCTGGCCAACCTTGCGGTCATCGCCGGGCTCTTCTCGGCACAGGACCGCGTCGTGATGGATTCCCTCTGCCACCGCAGCGTCGTGGACGCCTGTAAGATGGCCGGTGTACAAGTCCAGCGCTTCAAGCACAACGACATGGATTCCCTGAGGCAGGAAATCGCCTCCGGCCCGCCCGCCAACCGCACCTTGATCATTTCCGACGGCGTCTTCTCCATGGATGGCGACATCTGCCCCTTGGCGGACCTGGTCCAAATCAAGAAGGACACCAACACCTTCCTGATGATCGACGACTCCCACGCCATGGGTGTGCTCGGCAAGGGTGGCCACGGGGTCGACGAACTGTTCGGCATCCCCACCAACGAAATCGACATCTGGACCGGCTCGTTCGCCAAGGCTGTCCCCTCCAATGGCGGCTGGGTCGCCGGATCGCAACAACTGCTGATTTTCCTCCAGCACGCAGCATCACCGTTCATCTTCTCGGCCGCACTGTCCCCATCGTCGGTGGCAGTCGTGCGGGAGGCGATCAGGATCATGAGCACCGAGCCCGAGCGCTATGCCAGACTCCAGGAAAACGCGGTTTTCCTCCGGGGCGGCCTGCAGGAATTGGGTTACGACACCGGCCTCTCCGAAACTCCGATCATTCCGGTCAACTTCGAGAACGAGGAGCATTGCGCGTTCGCGGCGGCGATGCTGCGCGGCATGGGAGTGGGAGTCACCCCGATCCTGTTCCCCGCAGTCCCGCTCGGGTCCGCCCGTCTGCGCCTCTGCGTAACCGCTGCGCACACCAAGGACGATCTACAGTTCGCCTTGGACGCCTTCAAAAAGCTCCGCGACTAAGTTCCGAATCAGAGACCAAACAGAAAACGGACCAGTCGTCGCCCGACCGGTCCGTTTTCTTTTCTACTCCACCTGTACGGTAACGTTCACCGGCACCGTCTTCGGTGGATAGCAAGCCTTGTTGTCGCAGGCTTGGTACCGCAACGCGCCCACCTGGGCCGCCGGTCCGCGCGCCGCACTTGCCGGAACTTGGAACGTGGTCACAATCGAAAACTCGCCCGTAACAACCGAGATCGGCTTTTCCGAGAACTCGTACTTCTCCAAAGCCCCTTTCGGATAGTCGATCCCCTCCAGCTGCAGCGGACCCGAAGTCCACTTCAGCGTCATCGGAATCAGATACTGCTCGGAAGGCTTGTTCGTGTTGGCGTGGTACCCCTTCGGCAGCGACGCCGTCACGGTAATCTTGGCCGTGGCACCCTTGGCGACCTTCACGGTCGGCTGCGGGGTAACGGTCAACACCGGGGCCATCTGCGCCGAGGCGGTCAGAGCGCTAAAGGCCAGGCTTAGCGCCAGCGCCGTCTTTGCCGGAACCGGCATGGGAAAGTAGGTTTTCAATCGCATCTTCAAAGTCTTTCTTGCTGGAGAGCCCAATGTGTACGGAGGCGATCCGACCGTCGCGGTCGATCACGAACGTTGTCGGCAAAGCCTCAACTCCACCGTACAGGTCAGCGGTTGAGTCGCTACCCTGCACCACCCGGTAATTGATCTTCTTGGCCGCGACAAACGGGGTTACGGCTTTCCAGCCGTCGTCGTCCATCGAAATGCCCAGCACTTCGAAACCTTGGTCCTTGTACTTGCGCTGGAACTCGACAAACCACGGAATCTCAATCGCGCAGGGACCGCACCAAGTGGCCCAAAAGTCCAGCAACACGACCTTGCCCTTGTAGTCGGCCAACCGGACAACCTTGCCCGAGGCATCCTTCAGCTCGAACTCCGGAGCGGGCTTGCGGTCCTTGTCGTCCTTCACGGCCTTGCGCGCCGGTTCCTGCGGTGCGCAGGCAACAGTGCCCAAGCCGACCGACACAATCAGGGCCATGGCCATCCGGCCCGCAGTTCGAACGAGTGTGGAGGGTGGGTTCGTCACGTTATTCATGATTATAGGCCACTGAGGGACGCTTCAAGTTTTCGCCGGACCGCCCTACTTTACCGTCACCGGAATGGACCCGCTGTCTTCCTGTCCGTCCGCGCCCAGCGCCACCAGCTTGTACGTGGTGGTTTTACTAGGACGGTCGGTGATGCAATTTGTTTCCCTGGAAAAATTCCCTGGCCCGGCGGTCACTTCCGTGGCGTTCTGAACCTTGAAACAGACCTTGACCTCCTCACCGGGACGCACGTTCAAGCTGCTCGCCCAAAGGTCGAACACCCTGGGTGCCGGACCGGACTCCCGTAACGACACCGTCTTGGAATCGCGGCTCCCGTCGGCTCCGATAGCGGTCAGCGTGAACTTGCTGTGCGCAACCGGATCGACATCGAAACAGCGGGTCGGAGTCGGCCAAACTTCCTCCACGGGAGGATTCAATTCCACTTTCGAAGCGTTTTCCACGCCGTAGCAGAGTTGCCCCTGGGCACC
This sequence comes from uncultured Acidobacteriia bacterium, assembly GCA_903925015.1. Lineage (GTDB taxonomy): Bacteria > Acidobacteriota > Terriglobia > Bryobacterales > Bryobacteraceae > BOG-234. The sequence continues at coordinate 2,523 of CAIYDY010000248.1, read as the reverse complement.
CTTGGCGACCACTGGAGTGGACGAATAGAACTGTGTGATCTTGGCCGGGGGTTTTGGAGCCGGAGCTTCCACCGCCGGTTTCGGAGCGGGAGCGCTGCCGCACCCGGAAAGTAATAGTGCCGGCACGAGGGCGGCGGAAATCGTACGCATAGCCAATATTCCAGCTTATTGCAGGAACAGTTCCAAGCTCACGGCAGGCGTTTCGCCTTCCTTCACCACGACCGCCTGCCCACGCTCCATCGCGAACGGATCATCGGGGTCGAAATCGAAACTGGCCAGCATCCGGTAGGATCCCGGGGCCAGCCCGCCTGCGGAAAACCGTCCCTGGGAATCGCACCGCAGCGACCACAACTGCAACCGTTCCCGGCTTGTCTGGTCGAACCACTCCAAGTAAACCGTCGCACCCGCAACCGGATGGCCCTGCGTCGCAACAGTCCCGGATATCGCCGCAGGCCTCTTCGAGCCCGTGAAGGTCAGCCGCGCCTGGTTCCCAAGAGTCAGCCCGAACCATCCGTCGTTCCTCGTGGACGCTTCCCCGGCCATCTGGGCCGACACACCCAGCATGTACATCTGTGGCGGCAGCTGCACCGCAAACTCCCAGCGCCCCGGCGGCAGTGCCTCTCCACTCTTCAGTGCCCTTGCCGCTCCGGTGCCGTCCAGATCCACTCGCCGGACCAAGATCGGATACGCCAGCCCATAGCGACCGTCCAAGCCCCGCCATTCCAGGTAGGGCGGATACAGCGGGCCGCAAACGAAACGCAGTCCCGCCGAATCCTTGTCCACGATCATCCGGTTGTACGATCCGCAGCCGGAACCCTCGACCACCCACTCCACCGGACCCGGGGGCACGGATGCAGCCTCGAACGGAAGGTTCAACTGTCCACCTGTCGATGCCACCAGACGCCGCCCCGTGTCCGTGATAAGTGTTAGGGTCGCGGGCACGGGTGAATAAAACGTGCCCGTCATCCGCAGCAGCTTCCCGGGAACCGGGTGTACCGCCACGTCGCGCCTCGTTTCACCCAGCCGCAGCCGCAGGACCTCCGCGTTCTCCAAGGCCGTTCCGAATTTGTGCCAAGTCGGCAACAAACCCGATTCGTCCTCCAGTATTCCGGCGGACGATCGCACTACATAGGTTCCCGGATCCAAGCCCCCGATCCGGAAATCGCCCCGGTCGTCGGTCTTGACCTCCAGCAGCCTCCGTATCGGCTTGCGGACGTAAATGCTCACAGGCCAGTCAGCAAGGCCGACCCCATTCTCATCGACGACCGAACCGGTCACAGCCGCCAGCCGCCGCATCCGGACTTGAAGAAATGGACCCGGGCCGTCCGCTGTGACCTCGAAGGGGGTCCCGGGACGCCCGGGCCTCGCCTGACCGGCCTCCGCATCGCCAAAACCCCGGCGGGTGGCACGCAGCAGGTACCAGCCAGGACGCACGCCCAAGATCGAAAACGCGCCCCGGTCCCCGGTGCGAAGCGTTGCGGTCCCCGCCTGCGTTCCGGGGAGTGGAACGAGGGACACCGTAGTCCGCGCTAAAACGTACCCCGTCTCGTCGTCCAGCACCACGCCTTGGACCACGGCAGCGGATGCCGTGGCGGCAAGGAGGAGTGCGAGCAGTGGCAGCCGAATCACATTACCCGTGACGCACGGGCCCAAGCCCGCGTGCAGCCCGAAACCTAGAACTCGGCCCGGAACTGGAACTCGATCCGCCGCGGTGCGCCAGTCCCGGTGGCGCCGGTATTCAAAATCCCCGTAATCCGCCCAAACGTGGCGGTCGGCTTGATCGACAGGTTCGGCGCGGTGCCGGTCACCGACCCCACACTGGAGGACGGAATTTTATACTCCGGGTGGTTGAACAGATTGAACGCCGCCGCACGGAAGTTGATTGCCAGCTTTTCGTTCACCCGGAACTTCTTCTGCAGCGAGGAATCCACCTCCACGGCACCCGGCCCCGTCCCGACATACCGGCCCAGGTTCCCCCAAGTATTGTTGGCCGGAGCCGCAAACGCCGCCGGATTGAACCAATTGGTGATGCTCTTGTTCGCCGCGTAGATCGATACCCCAGGAACCAGATTCGGACGCTGCCCCGAAGTGTTGCCGTCCAGCAACGCTCCTGCCGCACGCGACAGCGTGATGTTCACCGGCAGCCCCGTGCGGGCGCTGCCGATCCCCGCCACTTCCCAGCCGCCGAGCCAGCGGTTGCTGCGGAATACCGGCAGTTGATAGACACCGTTCACGGTCAGTACCTGCCGAACATCAATGTTGGTGCTGCTGCGGTCGCAAGCCCGGCACCCTTGGTTTTGGAATGCCACCGCCTCGCCGGACCCGATGGACGCGTCGCCGATACCGTGCGACCAGGCATAGTTGGCCTGAAGCAGCATGCCCTTGGTGAAGCGGCGCTGCAACTGCGTCTGCAGAGTGTGGAAGTTGTTGTTGCCGTCGTTGGTCTTGAAGCCGAACGAGCCGAAGTTCGTGAGCGTGCGCTTCCCGGTCGCCGGGTTGATTAGATTGATGGGGTACTGGCTG
>CAIYDY010000247.1 GCA_903925015.1 uncultured Acidobacteriia bacterium | reverse complement strand
ATTGGCTTCCCGCCGTCCACCTCCCGCAGCATCCGGATCTTCTCCTCAGTCGTGTGTCGTTTCCCTTTCATGGTCTGGCTCTTTCTTCGTTGCCCAGACTCTCACTCCCTCTGGCTCAGTTTGGCGAGGTCAGGTCAGTTCCGTAGATCGGTCAGGAAGTTGTTCGCCAGCTTGATGAAGCGGCAAAGCTGTTCGTGTCTGGCGGAGACCCAGACCATCATCGAGATGCTTCGGGAAATTGAAGCGTCCATCGAAGTCATGGCGCGGGAGATGGCCCGACAAGCAAAACGAAACGGGCGGTAGTCATTTGCGAGCTGCCCGTTTAGGTGCTAAAATGATCCGGCAGATTGTGGTCAGCTTGTTCGCTCTCTAAGTTTTGCGTCTTCGCGGAAACACGCCGTCCATTCCGACCGTAGTGACGAACCGGAATCACCGGCCGCCCTGTTACAAAAGGATACCGGTCAAACAAAGGTGAGCTCGGGTCCATCTTCTTCCAGATGGTTTCCAGCGCAGTTTTCAGCAACGTGGTTCGGTCTTCGTCCACGTTCGGCTCCCGTATCGGATTCACAGGTGTGAAATAGTCATTCCAGCCTGGTCCGCCCGACATATTATCTGGTTCAATCGGGGTCAAATCGCTTGGCTCCGGGTTTCCACTGCCGGGCAGTTCCGAAAACGGAAATTCTGGCTTAATCTCTAGCTCCTTTTCCTTTAAGGCGTGGTTCAATCCCAGTGCGCTCAGGATTTCCTTTTTCTTCAACGCTTCGCCATTTTGCGACGCGTCTTCGATGGTCGTCACGAGGTTCAACGCCACTTTCATCAGGCGCGCTTTGGCTTCAACCTCGTTCTGAAACGTGGACGTGTCGGATGACAGCTTGCTCTTGAGCGTCAACAAATCAGCACGTTGCTTCTGATACTCCTCGTCGGAAAGCAGTCCACCGTCGGCGTTTTCAGGTGCCGTTTTTAACTTCACCAAGTTTTCCAACCGGAGCACGCATTGCTCGTGGCTCTTTCTTCTTTCTCCAATAATCTGACTTTGCCCGGCAAGCGCCTCCTCTCGGAGTGTTTCGATAATTTCCATACCCCAATCCCTCAGCTCCGGTGGCAGACCGAATGCCGGCAACTTCTCCGTGATCTGTTTTTCCAGAGCCTTCGCCGAGATACACTTTTGCCGGCAGGCGGCGTTCAACGTGCGGGTGCAATGGTAGTAGGCGTAGCGCCGGACGGTGGGCAATTTCATGTCGCTCACGGGCAGGCGACACTTGGCGCACGAGACACGGTTCCGCACCGATGATTTGTAACGGCATTTCGGGCAGCGCACCTGTTCTTTGACGTGCGCCGTGATGCTCGAGCCGCAGCCGCCGCACTTGATGAGACCCCGAAACGGCACGGCGAGCTCCTTGTGCGGGCGTGGGTTCGTTTCCTGATGCAGCAACCGTTGCGCGGATTTGAATTCGGCTTCCGTGACCATCGGCTCGTGCTGGCCCTGATACCAAATCCCGCTTCCATTGGGATACTCAAACCGTCCACAGTAGAACGGATTCGAGAAGATTTTATAGACGGTGCTCCGGGCCAGGGGTTTCCCGCCGGTGCGTTTGGTCTGGCGGGTGCGAAAGCCCCACTCGTCATTGGCAATCTGCTGAATCCGCGCCGGGCTGACGTTCCCGCTCAGCATGAGATCCCACATGCGGCGGACGGCCTCGAATCTTTCGGGATCACGGAAGATGGTCTTGTTACCCCGTTCTTCCGTTTTGGAGTTCAAGTAGCCTGTCGGGGCGACACCGGGAAACCAGCCCTTTTGCGCCTTGGACTTCAAGCCGCGCGTCGTGTTCCGGCTCAGGTCATCGACATACTTCTGGGCCATGCCAAATTCGATATACATGAGGATCAGGTTGTCGTCCGCCTGGGAGAAGGTCTGCTGCGGAGTGCGCACGACAAGGCCGTGCTGCTTGATCGCCCAAATGATCCGGCCGCCATCGACCGGATTGCGCGCCAGCCGGTCCAGCTTCCAACAGAGGATGCCCCGGATTTCGCCCCGGTCCACCCGTTGCATCATGTCGTCGAAAACAACCCGGCCGGGAGCCTTGGCGGATTTCGATTCGCTCAGAAGTTCGATGACGGTCAGGTTCGCCCGCACCGCCACCGCTTTCATCTCGGCTTCCTGATTGGGAATCGACTGCACCTGCTTGTCGTCGTCCTCCTGCGAT
>CAIYDY010000246.1 GCA_903925015.1 uncultured Acidobacteriia bacterium | reverse complement strand
GTCGCAGGCGCCCAGCTAATCAGCTGGGCGACTGCGCCGCACAAGCTTAAAACGTCTTCAGCCGAATATTCCGAGCCTCGATCTTCATGTCATTCGACGTCTTGTGGATCTGGAGGCCGATCAACCCGTTCATTTTGCGGTTGGCCGTATCGTCGTCCACAGTCACCGACATCACATGCCCGTTCAGGATATGGATCAAGGTATTCTGGCGCGCGATGATGTGGACATCGTTCCAATCGTTGAGCTTCACCAAGCCCTTCAACTGGTCGCTGTCGCCGGTGGAGGCGATGGAACCGACCTTCGCGCCGTTCGGAATGTACGAAACCATCCCGCGCAGGGCGAGGAAGCCGCGTCCACGCTCCTCATACAACTGGCCCGTGTAGACCTGAGTGGAGTCAATGTCGAACTGGTAGCCCTTTAGGACCCACTTGGCCACTTCCGGCATCTCCACACTGCGGTACTGGATACCGGAATTGCCGGAACTCGCGCCCGTCAGCTTGTACTGCAGCTTCAGCTCGAAATCACCCGGCTGGCTGGCCCTGTAGATGCAGAATTCGTTCTGTGGCGGCTGGTGGTCCCTCGTGGTCTCGCCCACAATTGCTCCGTCTACTACCTTCACGAAGGCCGGATTGCAGTCCCATCCGTCCAAAGTCTTGCCGTCGAAAATCGCCTTGAAACCGGTCTCCTCAAGAGCCGACACCGGCGGACCGCCGCGACCAGCACCCCTGCCACCGGCACCTGCCGGGGGTTGTTGGGCCAACAAGATCCCGCCCATCGCCAACACGGACATCAAAACCAAAAGTTTGCGCATATTTTCTCCTTAAACCTTTTTCGGCTGTTCCCATTGCCGTGACTTTGCGGACCGCAGCACCGCATCCGTCACATAATCCGTCGCCAAGGCCTCGCGGAAGGTCGGGCTGGCCGGTGTGCCCGCGCCCAGCGCGTTGATGAAATCCGCCGCCTGGTGGACAAAAGTATGTTCGTAGCCGATCTGCAGACCCGGAACCCACCAATTTTTCATGTAGGGGTGGTCGCCGTCCGTGATGTGGATGCTCTTCCAGCCGCGCAGTTTGCCTTCATCGGCGTAGTCGAAGTATTCCAACCGGTGCAGATCGTGCAGGTCCCACTTGATGGACGCTTTTTCGCCGTTGATCTCGAACGTGTAGAGCGCCTTGTGGCCGCGGGCGTACCGCGTCGCCTCAAACGTCGCCAAAGAGCCGTTCGAGAACCGCGCCAGGAACAGGCTCGCGTCGTCGATGGTCACCGGAGTCACTTCGCCGGTCAGCGTGTGGGTGCGGGACTTGATGAAGGTTTCGGTCATCGCCGTCACCTCGTCAATCTGTCCGTTCAACCACATCGCGGTATCGATATTGTGCGCCAGCAGGTCGCCCGTGACGCCGGACCCGGAAACCGAGGAATCCAGACGCCACAACCCTGCGCCGCCCTGCGGAAGATCGGCGGAAATCGTCCAATCCTGCAGGAAGACGGTGCGGTAGTGGAAGATTCTTCCCAGCCGGCCTTCGTCGATCAACTGCTTGGCCAAGGTGACCGCCGGGGTGCGCCGGTAGTTGTACCAGACCATGTTCGGGACTCCGGCGGCCTCCACCGCCGCCGTCATGGCCTCGGATTCGCCCGGATTCCGTCCCAACGGCTTCTCGCACATGACGATCTTGCCAGCCTTCGCGGCGGCAACGGCGATTTCATAGTGCGTGTCGTTGGGGCTGGCGATGTCGATCAGGTCGATATCGGGGGATTCAACCACCTCGCGCCAGTCGGTGGCGATGTTTTCGTATCCCCACTGGGATGCAAAGGCCTGCGCCTTGTCGGCATTGCGGGCGCAAACGGTCTTCAGGACCGGCTCATACGGCAGGTCGAAAAAGTGGGGGGCCTTGCTGAAGGCGTTCGAGTGGGTACGGCCCATGAAGCCGTAGCCGATCATTCCTATGTTCAGTTTCTTCTTCATTGGTCTTAGTTCCAGCCGTGCGCGTCACGGACGGCGATCATGGTGCGGAGAATGTCGTTCCAAGTCTGCTGTTCCATCATCACGGCGTTCGGGAACATGCAGCCGTCCCAGCAGATGTGTTCGAACTTGTGGCTACTGTTGCCGTTTTCGTCGCGGAGCCATGCACCGGCATCGACGACGATGTCGAGCTTGCCGTTGGGGTCGGTTGCCTGGCAGTGGCGACCGGTCTTGTCGTGGGAGCCTTCGCCCTTCACGGTGCCGTCGTTCTGGGCGACGTGGAAGTCGAACGTCCAGGGACGCAGGGTTGACGCCATCTTTTTGTATGCGATGCGGAGCGCGGCGGCCTGGTCTTCCTTGGAGAGACTGTCGAAATCGTCGGCGAGGAGGCGGTCTTCCGGGGCGTTGTAGCCCATCGTGAAGAGCATTGTGTGCGCCATGTCGGCTTGGAAGCCCACGGTGGCGGGCATGTCGACCATTTCCAGAAGTTCGACATTCCGCCGCCAGCTCTGCATGCCACCCCAGCAAATCTCACCCTCGGCGGCGAGGCGTTCGCCGTATCCCGCGGCAATTCGGCCCGCCTCACGGAATGTGTTGGCTATTTTGGCCGTGTTCCCTGCCGGGTCGGCGGCCCAATCATGTACTCCGGTGGCGGAATCGATGCGGATGACGCCCGATTTCCGGATGCCCAGATCCTTCAGCTTCTTGCCGATGATGCAGGATTTGCGGACTTGGGTGAGGAACTTTTCCACATCCTCGGGGCCACCCATGGCGGAACCGCCGCCTGTCGGGGGCCAGACCGGTGCAACCAGGGACCCGGCATTCAGGTTTCGCGACGAGAGCTTGTCGGCCAGAACCTTCAGGTCATCGTCGGAGGAATCAATATCTGTGTGTGGCAGGCACAGGAAAAGGTCCACTCCGTCGAACTTCACGCCGTCCACGTCTGCGGCGGCGGTCAGGTTCAGCATGGTGTCGAGATCGATGGGCGGCTCGGAATCCGGTCCTTTGCCGACCAGGCCGGGCCACATGGCGTTGTGCAGTGCGGGGAATTTGTGGGAGCTCATAACGTGTCTAGAACGCGGCGTTGAAACGACTCAAGCTCCCGTGAGCGTATACCAACGGGGCTGCTTTGTCAATCTCACCCCTAATCGGATGGCAGCGACCGTGCGTAGGCTTTAATGGTATTCGAGACGCCATGACCGAGACTCTCTTCCACGGCAGACTGGCCTTCCAAGTCGAAAACGATCTGATCCGGCTGACGGTGCTGGCCGAGGGTGGCCACATCGCCGAAATACTGGAGAAATCCACTGGTGTGAACCCACTCTGGCTGCCTCCGTGGCAGACTGTCGAGATTTCGGAATGGTCGCCCGAGGCCAACCCGGAATTCGGCAACGACTGCGAAAGCAAGCTGCTGGCGGGCATCATGGGCCACAATCTGTGCTTGGATCTGTTTGGCCCCCCGTCCGAGGCTGAAATTCGAGCCGGTGTCGTTGCGCACGCCGAAGGCAGCTGGGTGCCGTATTCATTCGCGGTCCCTTTATCGCCGGCGGCAGGGGACGGATTCACCGCTGCCTGCCAGTTGAATGACTCCCAACTTGCTTTCGAGCGCCAATTCCGGCTCGAAGGGCGGCGGGTCCTGATCCGGGAGACCGTGCAGAACCTCTCGCCACTGGACCGGCCGATCGGCTGGACCCAGCACGTGACACTCGGACCGCCCTTCCTCGAAAATGGCAAGACCGAGTTCCGTATGCCGGCCACCAAGTCGCGCGCCATCGGCGAGACAACCGACTTCGATTGGCCGCTCTGGCCACAAGGCGAAAATGTCCGGGATCTCCGGGTATTCCCGGCCGACGGCCCGTCCAGTGGATACACGGCGCATTTGATGGATCCCGGAGAGGCGCGCTCCTATTGGGTAGGCTGGTCCCCCGCGTCGAATGTCGCCATTGGTTACGTGTGGAACCGTCAGGAATTTCCGTGGCTGGGCATCTGGGAGGAAAACTGCGGCCGCACGCACACTCCATGGCTCGGTCGGACCAAGACGCGCGGCATGGAGTTCGGTGTCTCCCCGTTTCCCGAGACGAGGCAGCAGATGATTGACCGGGGCAGCATGTACGGCGTGCCCGGTTACAAGTGGATTCCGGGTCAAGGGCGGCTCACGGCCGAGTACTACGCGGCAATTGCGCCTGCCAGCTCGATCCCGGAGAGCCTGCAGGAGTTCGAGGCTCTGCTGTAATTGACTTCCGAGCAACAGCTTCGCGAGAAGCTACGGAAGATCTCGGCCCTGTTCGAGGGTGCGACGACCCAGGGCGAAAAGGTGGCTGCTGCGGCCGCGATCGACCGGATCAAGCAGGCGTTGGCCTCGCTGACCAAGGTCGAACGCACCGTGGAGGTCCAGTTTACGTTGCCCGACCGCTGGCAGCGCCGCCTGTTCGCGGCACTTTGCAGACGTTACGGACTCGAACCCTACCGGTACAAACGGCAGCGCTTTACGACGGTGATGGTGCGGGCACCGAAATCATTCATCGACAAGACCCTTTGGCCCGAGTACATGGAGTTGAAGGGGGCGCTCGACGCCTATCTCAACGAGGCAACAGAGCGCATCATCCGTGAGGAAGTCTGGGGTGACGCCGACGATGCCAAGGAACGCGCGGGCTAGTGGCTGGCGAGCCACTTATTGACGTGCACACGGAGCCATCGGTTTACCGGCACTTCCACCCAGAGGAAGGATATCGACGACACTGCCATGACAATCGACAAAAACAGGGCGGCGGCCGCAGGTCCCGGCAACTGGAGCTTGTGCTCATGCGCCCACTGGTTGTACCACCACAGAACAGGCACGTGGAGGATGTACATCGAGTAGCTGGCCTTGCCGAGGAAGTCCGCGGATTTGCCCGCCAGCCAACGGGCCGCGGATCCGCCTTCCAAGGCCAAACCCACCAGCGCCATCACATTCAGGGGCCGCAATCCAGTGTTGACGTCCCCGTAGGTGCCCTCCATCAGTTCGGGGTGTGTGATTAGGACGGCACCCATCACCAGTGCGGGCAGGTAGAGCCACGCACCGTAGCCGCGGAAACGGGGGGCCAGAAAATCGTAGATGCGGGCGGCGGCGATTCCGGCGGCGAAATCGGACAGGTGGTGGATCGGCTTCCACGTCCACGGGACACCGGCATGGGCCAACAGCACCGGGAACACGATCGTCAGGACGACCACTCCCGCAGTTGTCCATTTTCCGGCCCGTCGCAGTCCAAAGAACAGGAACGGAAACCAGAGGTAGAAGAAGAACTCGCAGGATAGGGTCCATGCGGGGGTGTTCCAGCCGACGCCCAAATCCCCGAACCAGCCCTGGAGCACGAACGCGTACAGGAAAAGCAGTTTTGCCTTGAGCTCGATGCTTCGTGTGGGCCTCATCATGGCTCCGAAGATGAAGGGCGAAACGACCCCGAGGCTCAGGATGTAGACCGGATAAATCCGTGCAAAACGGGCGGCGACGTAGCGGACCACGTCGTGCCTCGTCCACGTCGAGCGCGCGTAGCTCTTCGCAAGAACAAAGCCACTCAGCAGGAAAAAGGTCTGGACCGCGAGGTATCCGCCGAGCACGAGCTTTTTGGCTTCCGGCTGCTGGGCATTGGTCCACGATTCCAACATCATGCCGCGTCCGGCGATATGGTGCAGGATCACCCAGAGCGCAAGCAGGAACCGCAGTCCTGTGAGCGCCGGGAGATACTCAGGTGCGGATGCCTTGGCCTGCATGCCATTCCGTGGTCCTGGGTCCGACGGTCTGGCGTCGGATGATGCGGCGACCGGCTGGACTATGGTTGCGATACAGGCTATTGTAACCTCTGGAGGTTCTTGCATATGACACTCAGCCAAATGCTGCTACCGGAGTACGACCAGGAATTCGCCAACGCCCGAAAGATTCTCGCGGTGGTGCCCGAAGACAAGTTCGGGTGGAAGCCACATGACAAGTCCATGACACTGGGCCGTCTGGCCAGCCACGTTGCCGAAACCGGCCACTGGGCCGACGTCACGATCCATACGGACAAGCTCGAACTGACTCCGGGCCAAAAGCCGTTCAACGCGACCACATCCGAGGAACTTCTGTCCGCGTTCGACAAAAACACTGCTGCGGGACATGCCGCCATCGAAGGCGTCAGCGACCAGACCCTGGGCGGGATGTGGTCCCTGGTCTATGGCGGCCACACGATGTTCAGCATGCCGCGTGCGGCGGTCCTCAGGATGATGGTGATGAGCCACATGATCCACCATCGCGCGCAGTTGAGCGTGTACCTGCGGCTTTTGGATGTTTCGGTTCCAGGCATGTACGGTCCATCCGCCGACGACCGCGGGTAGCGGAAACGCCGTGGTTCCGCATGTCTGCTATATTTGCGGAATCATGCGCAAGTCGACAATCATGCGCGCCGTTGCATCGGCGTCGTTCCTCGTACTCTCCTGGGTCGCATATACGCAGACCCAGCCTGCAAAGCTCACCATCACGAAGGTCAAGGAAGACCTTTACAACATTGAGGGCGACGGCGGAAACGTCGCCGCCCTCGTTACCTCCGAAGGCGTCATCCTGATTGACGACAAGTACGAGCGGGACCACGATCAGATTGTGGCCGCCGTCAAATCGGTCACTCCGCAGCCGATCAAGTACATCTTTTCCACCCACCACCACGAGGACCACAGCGGTGGCAACGTCCAGTTCGTGTCGTCGGCGATTGTGGTTTCCACCGCGCAGGCGCGCAAGAATATCGTGGAGCACAAGCAGTCCAACGCGGCGGCGAACGTCACACCGGCCCAGTTCGTGTATACGCAGGAAGCCAGCGTGTTTCTGGGCGGCAAGGAAGTCCGGGCCCGGCATTTCGGTCGCGGGCATACCAACGGCGATGCGATTGTCTACATTCCATCCCTGAAAACGATCCACACGGGCGACCTGATGGCCGGTGTTAGCCCGCTGATCGACTATCCCGGCGGCGGTAGTGTCGTCGAATGGACGAAGACCCTCGACGGGGCGCTCGGGATGGATTTCGACACCGTCATCCCCGGCCACGGCAAGGTCACCGACAAGGCCGGACTGAAGACCTACCGCGACAACGTGGAAAAGCTCCGGAACCGGGTGGCTGGGTTGGTGAAGAGTGGCAAGAGTCAGGACGAAGTTGGCAAGGTGATGACCGAGGAGTACAAATGGGCTCCGGGCAGCCTCAACATGCAGTGGAGTTTGCCCGGCCTCATGACGGAACTGAAGTAGGTTCCTACAGCGGGATATTCCCGTGTTTGCGTTTCGGGGTGGTGTCCACCTTTGTTTCCAGCATCCTCAGCGCGTTGATGAGCCTCGGGCGGGTTTCCCGGGGCTCGATCACGTCGTCGATGAACCCGTGTTCCGCAGCGACAAACGGACTGGCGAAGCGTTCGTTGAACTCGGCCACCTTTTCGGCCCGCACCGCCGGATCCCCACCCGCCAATTCCCGCCGGTACACGATGTTGACGGCACCTTCGGCACCCATCACGGCGATTTCAGCCGTGGGCCATGCCAAATTGATATCCGTCCGCAAATGTTTTGATCCCATCACGCAATAGGCACCGCCGTAGGCCTTGCGGGTGATCACGGTGATCTTCGGTACTGTGGCTTCGGCGTAGGCGTAAAGCAGCTTCGCGCCATGCCGGATGATGCCGCCGAACTCCTGGGCGGTGCCGGGGAGGAAGCCGGGGACGTCCTCAAAGGTGATGATCGGGATGTTGAAAGCGTCGCAGAAGCGGACGAAACGCGCCCCTTTGACCGAGGAATCGATGTCGAGGCAGCCAGCCAGGAACGCCGGTTGGTTGGCGACGATACCGACCGGCCTGCCGTCCATGCGCGCAAAGCCAACCACAATGTTACGGGCGAAATGCTCGTGGACCTCGAAGAAATCGGCGTCGTCGACCACGCGGCGGATCACGTCCTTGATGTCGTAGGGCTGGTTGGATTCCGCTGGAACGACGCTGTCCAGTTCGGGATCGGCGCGGTCGACAGGGTCCGTGCAGGCGCGCCGGGGCGCATCCTCACGGTTGTTTTGCGGCAGGAAACCCATCAGTTCGCGGATCATCCGGATGCAGTCGGCGTCGTCGGCGGCGATGAAGTGACCCACGCCGCTGGTGGCGTTGTGGGTCATCGGGCCGCCTAGTTCCTCCTTGGTGACCTCTTCGTGCGTGACGGTCTTCAGGACATCGGGACCGGTTACGAACATGTAGCTGGTGTTGGCCACCATGAAGGTGAAGTCGGTGATGGCGGGCGAGTAGACGGCACCGCCCGCGCACGGTCCCATGATGGCGGAAATTTGCGGCACGACGCCGCTGGAGAGCGTGTTGCGGAGGAAGATGTCGGCATAGCCGCCGAGGGAGAGGACGCCTTCCTGGATACGGGCTCCTCCGGAATCATTGAGGCCGACGACGGGGGCGCCAACCTTGAGTGCCAAGTCCATCACCTTGCAGATTTTCCGGGCATTGGTTTCGGAGAGCGAGCCGCCGAAGACGGTGAAATCCTGGGCGAAAACATACGTGAGCCTGCCGTTGATGCGGCCGTAGCCGGTTATGAACCCGTCGCCCGGAATGGTTTGGCCGTCCATGCCGAAATCACGGCAGCGGTGCTGGACCAGTTTGTCCATCTCCTCGAACGTGCCCTCGTCGAGCAGGAGTTCCACGCGTTCGCGGACGGCGAGTTTGCCCTCGCGGTGTTGACGGTCCCGGCGTTGGCTGCCACCGCCGTCCTCGGCCGCAGCGTGACGTCGGCGAAGTTCATCCAGTCTGTTCATGAACTTTCAAGGATAATGGACGAATGGATGTGATTGCGGTCGTAGGTCGGAAGGGCGGGATCGGGAAGTCGACGATTGCGGGCAATCTGGCTGCGGAGCTCGTGGCGATGGGCAAGTCCGTGCTGCTTCTCGACGCCGATCCACAGCATAGCCTGATCGCGTGGGCGTCGCTTGGGGATGGTGTTCTGGCCCGGATTGTGCGCAAGATCGAGGACGGGGAGCCGGACTACATCCTGTCGGCGGTGAAGCGGGCGAAGGGGGTCGATATTGTCGTGATCGACACGCCGCCGGGTGCCCCCGAGACCTCACGGGCCGCGATGGCGGTGGCGGATCTGGCGCTGTTGCCGTGCGGACCGTCGCGCTTGGATCTACTGGCGCTCAAGGATGCGCTGGCGTTGGCTTTGAAAGTGCGGGGCGAGAGGAAGTCGAAGCGTCCCCGGGTGCGGTTTGTGCCTTCGAAGGTGGTCCCGAACACGGTGCTTGGGCGGATGCTGACGCCTGAGCTGGAATCGATGGGTAAGAAGGTGTTGGGCGGGATTACCCAGCGGGTCGGGGTGGCGGAGGCCGTGGACAGGGGGTTGACGGTGGGGGAGTTTGCGCCTGGGTCGGCGGGGCATTTGGAGTTCCAGGAACTGGCGCGGGCGGTGGTACGGATATTGGAGAAGAACCGTCTCGGTTACTAGCGGAACGGGATCGGTACTTCTGAAAAGCTGCCAACTCCTGCGGCGTCTACGGCGGCCGCTATGTCCGCGATGCATTCCCGGACTAGCCACCACGGGGATTGACCGAGCACAACGAGGGCGATCCGGCGACCTGCTAGGTTCTGTTGGTACCGAACATTCTTGTCCGTAGTCAGCAGCACATCAAAACCCGCCTCTTCCGCGAGCTTGATGAGTGCGCCATTCGAGATCTGCTCCCACTGGAGTTTTCTCGCTTCCGTGACTTCGTGGTTTTTCAGTGCCGCTGCCAGACCGCGAGGCACGCCCTGGTCAAACAGAATGCGCACGGGTGAGGTCCAATGGCGACGCCGGTCCCGTTAGACTTTGGGCGGCGAAACGCAGCACGGCCTGGATTTGTTCACGGGTCACGTCGTACTGCTCGATGATCTCGTCCAAACTGGTTCCAAGTTCGAGATTCTCAAATACAGTCGCGACCGGCATTCGAGTATTCAGGAAAACCCACTCGCCGTTGCGGCGCTCGGGCACGCTTTCCACGGCGGGACATCGAGACCAATCGATCAAGCCGACGTTTGCCACTCCTTACCCCCAGTCTCCAGCGTATCGCCGTCCTGCATTGATTGGCAAGTAAGCAAAAGCCCCGTCCGGAGAACCGGACGGGGCTTTTGCTTACTACTACTGGGAACCGACTAGAACCGGAACCGGAACGTCACCGACGCGTGGCGCGCTTGAACCTGCGCGGACGTGATGGTGCCGAAGGTGGTCGAGGTGTAGTCCTTCAGGGTTGGGGTGGTGCAAGCGCCGTTGACAGCGTTGCAGTTGATGGAAAGGCCGGTCGCTGGATTGCCGGGGTTGAAGTGGTTGAAGACGTTGAACGCCTCGATCTTGACGCTCAACGTGGTGTTGTGCTCGCGGATCGGGATGTTCACTTCCTTCTGCAGGGCCATGTCAAAGTTGATCACGCCCGGACCATAGGTCATGGTCGGCTGCGCATTGCCGATGCCATACGAGGTGGCAGACGGCAGGACGAAGCTGGACGGGTTGAAGTTGTACCACAACTTCGGATCGGCATTGGCTAGGGACGAGTTCAGGCCGGTCCACACCGAAGAGGGAGAAGCGTTGCCGTCAAGCCAGAGGCTGCCGTTCTGCTGGCAGCGGAACGGGAAACCACCGGTCGGCGTACCAGTCCAGTAGCCGATCGGGGCACCGTTGGCACTACAACTGATGGCCAAGGCCGAGCCGTAGAAGAGCGTGCTCACGCCGGACCAGTGCCAGTTGTCCAGGAGCGTCTTGGTCACAACGTTGTTCATGTACTTGGACACGGTCGGAAGATCGTAGCCCCAGTTCAGGTTGACGGCGTGCGGCCGGTTGCCGGTGACATTCTTCAAGAGGTAGTCATTCACCCATTGGTTGCGGTTGTAGGTGATGGTCTTGGACCACGTGTAGTTCCCACCCAACTGCAGCTTCTTGGAGAACCGGCGGTTGACGCTGGCCTGCAAAGCGTTGTAGTTGGATTCGCCGTCCATGGTGTAGCCTTGGATGGCACCCCAGTTGTAGCCGCCTGAGAGAGCGCGGATCAGGTTGGTCGAGTAGAAACCAGCCGTGCCGCCATTGCCGCTTGTCGGATCAAGGTACTTCGGATTGGCCCCGCCCGTCGGGGTCCAGGTCGTGTAGGGCTTCACGGCATTGAAGTCGATGCGGCCCTGATTGAACTGGTTGTGCGCCACGTTGCCGATGTAGGAAACGTCGAGCACAAAACCCTTGCCGAGATCCTGCTGGACGCCGAAGCTCCAGTTGTAGGTGGCCGGGGGCTTCAAGTTGAGCGAGCCGCCGGTGGTGGCCTGCGGGGTGTAGACCGCGGTGGAGCCAACGAGGCTGCTGATGTTGGTGTTGAGGATCAGCGGAGCCACGAAGTTTGGCGGAGCCGCGATCGGGCCCGTGCCCGCGCCGGTTGCGCCGATGGTGTCCACGGTGAAGGAGCGGCCGATGAAGATGCCGAAGCCGGTCCGGATGGCGGTCTTACCGTTGCCGAACACGTCATAAGCGAGGCCGATGCGGGGCGAAACTTGGATGGGCGGGTTGTCGAACAGCATCGTCTTGGCGGTCTTGATACCCGAGAACGGCAGGCCGCCGGCGGGGTAGGACGCCGGGTCGAACGTGCCCTGCTGGGAGTAGGGGTAGACCTTTTTGGTGATCGGGTTGATGGACGCCTTGTTGGCCGTGGGGCAGCTGACGCTGCCGCCAACCGGCACGGTGCAGGTGGGGTAGAGCAACTGGCCGCCAGCGGTGGCGCTGTACGAGGCGGTATCAAACGAACCCAAGGTTGCGCCTTCCGAGCGGAGGGTGCCGATGAACTGGAAGCGCACGCCCGCATCGATGGTCAGACGCTTGTTGAACTTCCACGTGTCCTGGGCGAACCATTCCACTTGGGTGTAACGCGCGTGGTTGATCTGCTTCTTGTTGTCCTCGCCGTAACCGTACAGGTTGCCGGTGAGGGCGTTCGAGAACGGATTGCCGGTGTCGACCGGGTTGCCGAGATCGGAGCCGAAATAGTACGTGCCGGCGGTGTTGTAGACCGAGTACACGGAAACGTTGCGGGCTTCCTTTTCGATGTAGATGCCACCCTTGACGGTGTGGGCACCCTTGATCCAAGTGACGTTGTCGTTCAGGTTCTGCGATTCGTCGGTTCCATCAAACGGCCAGCGGCTGTCGAAACCGAAACCGGGCAGGTTGGGAATACCGGTGGGGGCCGACTGGGCGCTGAAGCCCGACGGCAAGCCGAAGTTGACCTGCGGGAGAAGCTTCAGGTAGTTGGCACCGAAAAGGTTCGGCAGGGCCAAGGTCTGCCCGCCCGCGTCCTTCAAGGGCAGCTGGCTGGCGGCGAACGAGGTCAGTTCCGTGGGTGAATTGCCCTGATGGTTGCGGTTGATGCCGGCGGTGAGTTCGTTGATCAGGTTCGGACGGAACGTGTGGACATAGGTCATGGCCGCACCGGCCGAGGGATTGTGGTAGCTGTGCGGGAACTGGCCCCAGCCGTCGCCGATGGCTCCGAGGATGGCACCGTAGCCAGCGTTCTCGAAGTTGTCCTGGATCAGGCGCACGAACATCGTGTCCTTGGAACCGATGTTGTAGTCCACGCGGAGAATCTTGTCTTCGCGCGGCTGCGTGTTGGTGAACTGGAAGATCGAGTTGTACTGGCGGGCACCGGTCGGGTCAACGGTGTTTGGATTCGGGAAACGGGCCAGCATCGCCGCGCCGATGGCGCTGATTCGGCTTGCAGGAACCTTGTTGCCTGCGAAGCAGCCCGGGCCGCCGGCGGCGGCACACGCCTGGCCGGTATTCGGGTCGCGGATCAGGATCGCCGACCCGTTGGGGTTGATGGATGCTGAGAAGTCGCCGGTCTTTTCAGCGGCGGTGGGCATCGTGTAGCGGTTCGGGCCGGCAACGCCGGTGTTGTTCAGCTTGTCCCATGAGAAGAAGAAGAACAGGCGGTTGCGGTCTTTGTTGAAACGCACTCCGGGGATGACCAGCGGTCCGCCGAGGGTGAAGCCGGGGTTCTGGTAGCGGTAGCGGGGCTTCACAACGCCGAGCTTGTTGTTGAAGAATTCATTGGCGTCGATGGTTTCGTGGCGCCAGTCATAGTAGGCGGTTCCGTGGAACTGGTCGGTACCGTTCTTGATGGTGACGTTCATCTGGCCGCCGTTGCGGGCGCCGTATTCCGCGGTGTAGTTGGAAACGAGGAGCTTGACTTCGCCAATGGCGTCCGGGCTCGGGGACAGCGTGCTGTTCATCGAGTAGTTGCCGGAATCCTGGCTGACGATACCGTCGAGCGTGACGACAACCTGGCCCTGTTGGCCACCGTTGACGGTGGGAGTGTCACCACCCCAGCCGCGCGAATCGTGGTTGCTGAGATCCTGCACGCCCGGGAGGGTCTTGATGATGGCCTTGAAATCGCGGCCGCGGGTGGGTGTGTCCGCAATCTGCTGCAGGTTCACGTTCATCGAGCGGTCCGAGCTGTCGGTTGCGACGTGGGCCGCTTCGGACTGGACTTCGATGGTGGTTGCAACGTCGCCGACCGTGAGACGGATGGTGTGGACGTCCACGCGCTCCTGGGAGCTGACGGTCACATTCTTCTGTTCGTAGGTCTTGAATCCCGCTTGGGCGATCTTGAGACTGTAGCCGCCGGGGATGATGCTGCCGAATTCAAAGTCGCCGGTGCCGCTGGTGACGAATTCGCGGTTTTGTTTGGTGATGTCGTTGATCAGCTGGACCTTGGCACCCACGACGACGGCTCCGCCGGCGTCAACCACGGTTCCCGACAACGACCCAGTTACGGTTTGGGCATTTGCCGCTGGCATCAAGGCCAGCAGCGTAAACATGAGCGATGCTGCGATTTTCTTCAATTTCATCGAACGGACCCCCTGAGACTCCGTTTGTACTGCTACTGGAACTGGGCACCCGGCCGCCGGAGCG
>CAIYDY010000245.1 GCA_903925015.1 uncultured Acidobacteriia bacterium | reverse complement strand
GCGAGGCCTATTGGGGTCCAGGTGTGAAGGATCTGGTGATCAACCAGCTGAAACAGCACATTGTGGGCGAGGATCCGCTGAATGTGGACCGGCTGTACACGAAGATGCTCATGCGCAGCGCAGGTGCGGGGGCGATCGGGGGCGTGACTGTGACGGCGGCGAGCGGGATCGAGATTGCGCTCTGGGATTTGGCGGGACGGATTCTGGAAACGCCGGTTTGCAATTTACTCGGAGGTCGCTTCCGGGACAAGGTGCGATTTTACCGGACCATGTCGAAGCCTGCCGCGCACGTGGAGGACATGCAGTCGTGGAAGGACCAGGTGGCGCAGGTCAAGGCAGAGAAGTGGGGCTGGACCGCGTTCAAGTTCCAAGGCGACGGGATCCCGCCCGGTGCCGACCCTGAGTTCCGGGAGCCAGGCCACGACTATTTCGGCCGGAGTCTAACCCATAAGGACATCCGGCGAATTGTCACGGCGATGGAGACGGTACGCGAACAGGTGGGGCCCGACGGGGATTTCGCGATCGAGGCGCACTGGCGCTACGACGTCAACGACGTGATCCGGCTGGCCAATGCGCTGGAGCACGTGAAGCCGATGTGGCTGGAGGACCCGGTTCCGCCGGACAATATCGACGCGATGGCGCGAGTTGCGCATGCAGTTACAGTGCCCATCTGTACGGGTGAGAACCTGTATACGCGCCAAGGCTTCCGGCCCTTGATCGAGAAGCAGGCTACGTCGGGTGTCCATATCGATATCCCGAAATCCGGGGGCTTGTTGGAGTCCAAGAGGATTGCCGACATGGCCGACATGTATTACATCTGGACTGCCGCGCACAATCCGGCGAGTCCGCTGGGTACCATTGCCAGTGTTCACGCGGCGGCGTCGATGCGCGATTTCCGGGTGCACGAGCTGGCGAACTACATTGAGTGGTGGCCGGATCTGGTGGTCAAGGAAGGGCCGTTCTGGGAGAAGGGGTATTTCACGATCCAGGACAAGCCCGGTTACGGCGTCGAGATCAATCCCGACGTGGCGAAGGCGCATCTGGCGCCGGGGGAGACGTGGTGGGGATAAGTAGGATTTTTCTGGCTCTGGTTGCGGGTTTGAGCCTCGGGGCAGCCGAGACGGCTTTTGCTGCGGAGAAAACCATGGACGTCTATGACATCGACGTCGAGGGCGGCAAGTGCGTTCTGGTTGTGTCGGCGGCGGGCGAGTCAGTCCTTTATGACCTGGGATGGCCGGGCTACAACGGGCGAGATGCCGACCGCATTGTCACGGCAGCCAAGGCTGCGGGTCTGACCAAGATCGACTACCTTGTGGTTTCGCACTACGATTTGGACCACATGGGCGACGTGCCCTTGCTCGTCTCGAAGTTTCCGGTGAAACACATTGTGGACCACGGACCGTTGACCACCAAGGGCAAGGGCGTGGACGAACGCTATGCCAAGTACGCGGAAGTGCTGAAGACCGTGAAGCACACGACCGCGCTGCCGGGACACAAGGCTCCGCTGAAGGGGATGGCGATGACGGTGATCACGTCGGCGGGGGCGTGGATCGACAAGCCGCTGGCGGGCGCCGGGCAGCCCAACCCGTTGTGCGCCACGACACAAAACAAACCCAACCGCGCGGACGATGCCGAGGACAACATGTCGATCGGCCTGCTATTCTCCTACGGGAAGTTCCGGATGCTGGATTTGGCGGATTTCGAGTGGGACTACGACCACAAGCTGATGTGCCCGAACAATCCGATTGGCAAGGTGGATGTGTACCAGGTGAGCATCCATGGGCAGGACAAGGGTGTGTCGCCAGTGTTGGCGCAGGCGTTGGGGGCGCGGGTGGCGCTGATGGGGAATGGTCCGAAGAAGGGCGGGGCACCGGGGTCGTGGGAAACATTGAAGGCCGCGCCGGGGATGGAGGATATCTGGCAGGTCCACTATTCGTTGAATGGGGACAAGGCGCACAATCCGCCGGAAAACTTTATCGCGAATCTGGAGGGTGTTTCCGATCAGGCGCACTGGATAAAGCTGTCGGCGAAATCCGACGGCTCGTTCACGGTGACCAACAGCCGGAATGGGTTTACGAAGGCGTATCCGAAGCCTTAGACCGGGCACTAGCCGGGATTGCCGGAGATTACGCGCAGGTAGGCGCGCCATGGCCCTACTTCGTCGGAGTACTGGCGGGCGATCACGCGTGTGATTTGGGTCAGGTGGTCGAAGTCGTGCGTAACCCATGTGGCCAACAGCTGGCGCAGGGTGACGATTCCGAATGATGGGTGGATTGCGGTGCGGTCCAAGTCGGCGTTGGTCAGCTGCAGCGCGAGGAGGTCGGCCACATTGGATTGTCGGCAGGTCGCGAAGTCATCCAGAAGTTGTGTGATCGTCGCGCCGGGTTTCCGGTGGGATTCGTCGATGCGGGCGATGGGAGGAAATGG
The DNA here is from genome assembly GCA_903925015.1 of uncultured Acidobacteriia bacterium. Taxonomy (GTDB): domain Bacteria; phylum Acidobacteriota; class Terriglobia; order Bryobacterales; family Bryobacteraceae; genus BOG-234. Next base: position 13,172 of record CAIYDY010000245.1, on the reverse strand, counting down.
TGCATTGGTGCCGTGATCCAGCACCCAGCGGATGCGGGGCATCCAGTTGGTGTGCTCCATCAGGGTGAGGTGCTCGATCACGTCACGTGGATTCCAGGATTCGCCGCCTTCGTTGGCTGATTGGAATCCATCGGGTAGGTCCCGCAGCCAAGCGTTTAGCGTGGCAGGAGTGCGTTCGAGAAAGTAGCGAGCCTCGTTCAGGTCCAAGGCGCGCCGGGTGTGGCCGGTCATTTATTTACAATCCGGGATTTACAATCCGGCCCAGATTCCCGAGAGGTCCAATTGAAATCCCGCGATTGGGCCGTCGCCTTCTAGAAGTGCCGCGTTGTCGTGGGTCCGGGTCTCCACTCCTTGGCGATAGATATGGACCCGGCGGTGGCGACCGTCGATCAGCCAGCCGAGTTCGACGCCATTGGCCATCCAGACTGCCATTTTCCTTTTGGCGGGGGCGAGCCGGTCACTGGGGGACATGACTTCCACGATGAACTCGGGAACGCGGTGGGGGAAGGATTTCAGCTCGGCCGGATCCACCGAGGCTATTCGGGCCCATGAGATCCATCCGCAATCGGGGGAGAGGGCGGAGCCATCGGGAAGAAAGAGCTGGACGCCGGAGCCGAAAACCCTGCCGCGCCCGTCCTGGCGTGCCCAGATTCCGAGATCTATGCCAATGTCGACGCCGTGGCAATCCGATTCCATTCCCGCTGGTGGCACAATGACAATCTCCCCCTGGCCGGTCCTCTCGAACCGCAAATCCGGATTTGCAAAGCAGAAATCGACGTAGGCGGCGTCGGAAAGCCGGGAGCGTCGGTCAAATGCGATAGTCGTGGGCGTTCCCAATTCGGGCAGCGCGAGTTGCATCTTGACTCCAGCCTACCGCCCAGCAGGGCCCTCCCGCAAGGGCCTGGACCGTTTACCGATTTGTAACCGACTATACTGGACCTTGCACTCTGAACACCACGGTAATCCCGAACTGCATCGAATCCATGGTCGCGGCTTGGCCGAGCTTCGTCGCGAGTTTGCGCGACGGGGCTGGACCAAACGCGATGTGCGTCCCGTTTTGGCGGCTTTCATTCTTCACACTGTCTTGATCTTTGCGGGGATGTTCTTGGGATTGTGGGCGTGGAGCGCCATGTCGGGCCTCTGGTGCGCTGTCGTCACCTTGGTTGGCTTGGCAATTTCCGGCGTCGGGACGGTTGGAATCGCAACCACCACCCACACGCCATCACACTATGCGGCAAGCCCGAGCCGCACCGTGAACGAAATCATGACTTACATCGGCTACCCGCTGCTGAATGGGTTCTCGGCAACGTATTGGTGGCGTGACCATGTTTCGTCCCACCACATGATGCCGAACGTCCACGGTGCCGACAACGATTTCGATTTCCTTCCGGCCTTCGCGGTGACAACCGCGGACTTGGAGGGCTCGACCGGCTGGCTTCGGACCTATTATCAGAAGTGGCAAGCGTATGTCCTTCCGCCCGCGTTGGTTCTGATGGGTGCGAATCTGCAGCGCTGCGGTTGGCAGGATTTGGTTGCGGTGCTGCGGAATCCGGCAAAGCGGCGTCGGCAGGACTGGCTGGATTTTACTGCCTTGATCTGCCATTACGGCTTGCTGATCGGGGTCCCGTGTTTGTTCTTTCCGATTTCCCACGTGCTGGTTTTCTATTTTGCGCGGATGGCGATGGTGAGTCTTGGCGTTTTTGTCCTGTTGGTTCCGCCCCACTTCCCGATGGAAACGCCCGTCATGGAAAAGGCGGAGGCTCTTTCCATGGGCCACTGCGCGCTCCAGACGACGGTGACGGTCAACTACAACGGCGGCTGGTTCATCCATGCGATGGCGGCCGGGATGGACTACCAAATCGAGCACCATTTGTTTCCCGAGATGAGCCACATTTATTACCCGCTGATGTCTCCCCTCGTGGCCGAGTATTGCGCTGCAAATGGATTGCAATACCGGACGATGAAGCTGTCGGAAGCGCTGCGGAAATCGTACGATGTGTTCAAGTACCTGAAGCCGCTGGGTGTGAATCCGGCCCATCTTTAGGGCGCTTGACCGTCGGACCGAATAATACTAATTTATTCGTATGTCCAGGTCTGTCGGAATTCTGCACGGGTTGCTTGTGGGTTGCGTAGCTTGCGCCGCGCAACTCCCCCAGTTCGAGGTGGCAACGGTGAAGCCGTCTCCGCCGCCGACGGGTGACCTCATCAATATCAACCTTGGCCGGGTTGCCAACGGAACCATCACCTTCGGGAATGCCAGCCTATCGGATTGCCTGAAATATGCCTATAGCATGGTTTCCGACGAGCAACTACGCGTCCCCGACTGGGTCAAATCCAAGGCTGTGCTTTTCGATGTCGTGGCCAAGGCTCCAGCCGGAACCCCTGCAGACCGGATTCCGGCGATGCTTCAGGCACTGTTGACGGAGCGTTTCATGATCGTCTCGCATTTCGAGGAGAAACAGCTCTCGTACACGGCGCTGACGGTTGGGAAGGCTGGCCCGAAATTGAAGGCCTCGACATCGATAGGCGGTGGACCGGCGTCGAGGGGGCGAATTGAAAGCACCCGAATCACGATGACGGCACTGGCCCGGCTGCTGTCCCGTTTCGAGCGCCAGACGGTAGTCGATCAGACCGGGCTGACGGGCGAATATGAACTGAAGCTGGAATGGTCGCCGGATACGGACCTTGCCGGTGGTGGTGAGCCCGGTCCCGGGCCTTCGCTGGTGACGGCATTGGCCGAGCAACTTGGTCTCCGTCTGGAATCCCGAAAAGGCCCGCTCCCGGTTCTGGTGCTGGACAGCGTGCGGCAGACGCCAGAGGAAAACTGAGAATGCAGGACTACGATTCGGCGCTCAAGTTGTTGCTGCGCGATGCCCAAGGGCATGCGATGGAGTACCTGACCGGCCACAAGATGAAGAAATGGCTCAACACTGATCTGCCCCATGCACCGGCACTGCGGGCCGACTTGGTATGCGCGGGCTGGGACGATTCGACGTCGGGCGGCTGTTCGGTAGATTGTTCACCGGATTGCCGAATCGGAGTCGGGGCGGGTCGCGTCGATGGAGCACTTGGCGACGTTGGCCGGTCTGCGTAAACTCTCGGGACTTGTGGAGGAGGAGGGAAAGAAGATGCCGATTACCGAAAGCATTCTGGAACACGAACTTTTTGGCCCGCTGATTCGCAAGGGCGTGGAGGAAGGTGTCCTGATCGGGCGGCAGGAAGGTAGGCAGGAAGGCCGCCAGGAGGGACGCCAGGAGGGTATGCGGAATCAAGCAACCACGATGGTGAGACGGGCGTTGGAAATGAGGTTTGGCTCGATACCACTGTGGCTCGAAGATCGACTGCGGAACAAATCGGTCCAACAGTTGGAGGATTGGTTGGGCCTCACCTTCGAAGCCACTTGCGTCGAGGATTTATTCCACTAGCCCGGCATCTGGAACCAGTCCCAGACTTGGACTAGCGTGTCCGGGTGGCCGAATCCCCCCGACTTGGTCGCCACCGGCTGGCCATCCATGCTCCCACCCCTTAGATATCCCCAAGGTACACCCGGCAGGATCTCACCCCGCAGGTCAATCGCTTCTGCCGCCAATTCCGCCAGAACCGCGGACGCAGTATCGCCGCCGGAACAAAACAAAGCCAGATTCCTCCCCATTGGCAGGTTGGGCGGCAAGCCACGCTGGATCTGGTGGACTTGGGCGTTGGGGCGACGTCTTGCCAGCTCGGCAACCTGGGCCGTTGTGGCCGGGTGGTCGGTCCCGATTCCGAACAAAACTGACGTGGGCTCCGGTCGTTCGGCTGGCAGGACAGCTCCGCAGAGAATGCGCGCCAATGCCGCAGCCAAACCACCGGATCCAGCCCATAATAGCGGAGTAGAAAGGTCGAGCGCTGCGGCGACGATGCCGTCCAATTCGGCATCCGAGGCGGCATCGGCGACGTCGGCGACCAATCCGCCCTCCCGCAATCGTGCTGCAATGTCGATGGTATCGGTTTGTCCGTCCACATGCAGGCGGCCATTGATCACGCGGCGCCCCAGGGCGGGAAAGGCGGGGGTCACGACCGACCGCGCGAGTTCAAACGCCGCCATCGTGGCTGCGATGTCGAAACCCGGCTTGCCACGGAGTACGGAATCGATTTTCTTGAAGACGAACCTCGGGGTTTGGCTGGAGAGCTCGTGGATTCGCGTGGCGGTTTCGGATTCTGTCAAATCGCGGCTGTCGGTCGAAAAGGCCGTGACGCAGGCCTCCATTGGGAACGGCAAGCCAAGCAGCGGCACTACCGTTTTCACTCCCCGGACCGCGAAATGTACAGCCGCGTCGCAGGCCCCGGTCAAGTCGTCGGCAATCAACAATAATTCTCCGGGGCGCATTGCGATATCATAATCCCCAGGCCGTTCGGACGGCCCGAATCCGACGATGCCGACCACGCCGAACATGATTGGAATTTACGGGGAATGGGCTGCGGGCATCGCACCCGACCCGGCCCGGATGTCGTTCCGACAGCCCGGATGGGCGTCGGTAGAGTCGTGGCGGCAGCAGGCGCGGGGACGCTTTCTGCAGGCGCTGGGGCAACCGGCCAGCGGCGGGACACCGAAAGCCATGGTCCAGCACCGGTTCGAATTCGATGGCCTCGCGATAGAGCAGCTCACTTGGCAGCTCCCGTACGGACCGCCAACCGAGGCTTTGGTGCTGAAGCCGGCCAACGCCGTTGGTCGTCTGCCCGCCGTGCTTGCGCTCCACGATCATGGCGGCAACAAGTACTTCGGCACGCGCAAGATCAGCCGCATCACCAAGGACCCGCATCCGCTGATGGGGGCGCACCAGGACCGCTACTACGGCGGTGTCGCATGGGCCAACGCGCTGGCCAAGCGGGGCTACGTGGTCTTGATCGCCGATGCGTTTGCTTTTGGCAGCCGCCGAATCCGGGTCGAGGGCCTTGCCGAGGTTGTCAGGCGCGGCCTGACGGAACAGAATCCGGAATCGCCGGAGGAAATCCAGAAGTACAACTCATGGGCGGGCGAGCACGAGCACATTCTGTCGAAGAGCCTATTTTCGGCGGGTACCAGTTGGCCCGGCGTGTTTATTGCGGAGGACCAGCGCGCACTGGACTACCTGTGCGCCCGTCCCGACGTGGATCCCCAACGTGTAGGGTGCGGTGGTCTCTCTGGCGGCGGGCTGCGCACTGTCTATCTAACCGGTGCCGATCCGCGTATCCGATGTTCGGCGGCGGCAGGCATGATGACAACTTGGCGGGACTTCCTGCTCAACAAGTGCCACACCCACACTTGGATGGTGTACGTGCCGGGACTGCCGGTGGACCTCGATTATCCGGAGATCATTTCGCTCGGGATGCCGAATCCGGTGATGGTCCTGAACAACCACGAGGACCAGCTGTTCACGGTATCGGAAATGGAGCGGGCCGACGCCATACTGAAGGATGTCTACCGCAAGGCTGGCGCGGCGGACCGGTACCAGGCGAAGTTTTACCCCGGTCTCCACAAGTTCGATCGCGACATGCAGGCTGACGCGTTCGGGTGGTTCGACAAGTGGCTGAAAGGGTGACTGTCAGACCCTGTCCATGAGCTGCTTCGTGGCACTTGAATTCGTTCCACTGCACAATCCGATGGGCTTTGGCCCTGTGGACGCCTTGTTGTTGGCCGTCGCGCTGCTGCTGGTGTTTCCGACTGTCTTATGGAGGCCTTGGGTCGCACCCTTTGCCGCGCGGTTGGCCCCACGTACGGGAATTTGCATGCTGGGACTGGCGGTTCTGCCTGTGGCTCTTCGGCTCATCCTGATGCCGAACCACCCCGTTCCAACGCCCGACCTCTACGACGAATTTGGGCATCTGCTGGTCGCCCGGACGCTTATGCAGCTGCGTCTGGCGAATCCTCCGCACCCGCTTTCGCAGTTTTTCGAGACGCATTTTGTGCTTCAGAATCCGGCCTATGCCTCCATATACCCGGTCGGCAATGGACTGGCGATGGCCCTTGGGTGGTTTGTGTTCGGGCTTCCCTGGGCCGGGGTGCTCCTCGGCGTTGCAGCGTTCTGCGCGCTGGCGTATTGGATGCTGCGGGCTTGGATAACGCCTGGTTGGGCGCTGTTCGGCGGCCTTCTGGCAGTCTTCCAGTTCGGGCCTCTCAATCAATGGACCAATAATTATTGGGGCGGGGCGTTTTCGGCGGCTGCGGGCTGTTTGGTGTTTGGCGCGATGCCTCGGATACGCAACCAAAACCGTCGACGCGACGGGGTTCTGCTGGGCACGGGGCTTGGCTTGCACCTCTTGAGCCGACCGTACGAGTCCATATTTTTGCTGCTGGCGGTGTTTGTCTACTTTCTTCCCGAACTGCTGAGGCTGCGCCCGCCCCGTGCCCTTTGGTGGGCCACTCTCCCGTGCCTCGCGGCGGTGGGGATCACGCTGCTGCAAGACAAGGCCGTAAGCGGCGAATGGACGAAGCTCCCATACGTTCTGAGCCAGCAGCAATACGGGGTGCCGGCGGTGCTTACCATCCAGTCAACTCCTGTACCGACAGGGCCGATGACGCCGCAGCAGGAGCTTGACTACCGGATGCAACGCGGCTTCCATCCCGGCCGCGATACCCTCGGCAGCTATCTGGATCGCCTTGTGTTCCGGGTTCGATACTACCGTTTTTACTTTTTTCCGCCGTTGTATCTGGCTTTGGCGGCCTTCCTGTTCTCGGTCCGCTCTTGGCGATGGGCATATGTTCCGGGAGTCTGCCTGGTATTTGCGCTGGGGGTCAACCTCTTCCCGGCATTCCAATTCCACTATGTCGCTGCTGTTGTGTGCTTGTTTCTACTGATGTCGGTCAAGGGCTTGGAGCGGCTCTCGCGGTTAAGGCAAGGCGGCATGGAAGGTGCCCGGTTCCTGATCCTGCTATGCGCAGCCCAGTTCCTCTTCTGGTACGGCACGCACTTGGCCGACCGCGAGTCCTCCGCCATCGCCGCGCGCTCCTGGGACCTTTGGGATTCGATCAACCATGCAAACCCCGAGCGCCGGATCGACGTGGCAAAGCGGATCGCGGCGATTCCGGGACAGCTGATCGTGTTCGTCCGGTACTGGCCCGGCCACGCGTTTCAGGATGAATGGGTCTACAACGAGGCCGATATTGGCCGGTCCCGCGTGATTTGGGCCCGTGATCTGGGTGCCGACAACCGCAGGTTGATGGAACTCTATCCTGATCGCAAGGTCTTCCTGCTGGAACCTGATTCCCGCCCGCCAAGCCTGGAGGTGTTCGAGTTGGAGCCACTCCAAGGCCGGGAGCCGACGCCGGCACCGCCACCGGATTCCGCGAAACCCGCCGCTACCAAAAGACCACTGCTGGAACTGGAGCAGGTGCGGTGAAATTCCTGCGGCGCACGGTGGGTTCCATAGTTCCTGGTACCCATGACACCCGAAACCCCTCCGCATTGTATAGTGGATAACAAGTACCGCAACCCCCTCCAACATGGGCTTCATTGTCGCGATTCCCGGAGTGATTGCATTCATAATTGCATCCTCGCGCGGCATTCCTTTCGCCTTTTTGAATGTCTATCTCCCGGTGATGCTTCTGCTGCCGGACTACTATCGCTGGGTCCTGCCCGCCCTGCCCGATCCTACTTTTGGGGAGGCCGCGATCGTGCCCTTGGCGGTCATGTTCATCTCCCGGTACGGCAAGGACTGGCGATTTTCGTTCGCTGATTTCCTTGTCTTCGGTTTTGTGGCGTCAATGGTTTATTCGGAGTTCATCAATGCCAATTTTGGTGACGCGCAAAACCTGCTTTTCGACCTGCTGGGGGAATTTGCGTTTCCCTATATGCTTGCGAAGGGCCTGATCGAGCCCAAGGGCTTGCGGGTGGAATTCGCCAAGAAATTCGTGATGATGCTGTTCTGGATTTGCGTCGTCTCGATTTACGAGTTCCGCTTCGGCAAAACCCCGTGGCAGATGTTCATGGGCGGCTTCTTTCCCGGCCAGGGGGATGGGTGGGTCACGACATTCCGGTGGGGTTTTGCGAGGGTGGCCGGTCCCTACGGGCACGCCATTCTGGCAGGACTGATTCTGATCGTCGGATTCCGGGTCAATCGTTGGCTGGAATGGAGCAACTTGTGGGAGGCGAAGTCGAAACGGTTCCCCAACCTGCCGTGGAGCAAAGCGCGGACGTTGACAATCGCGCTACTTGGGGGCGTCATCATGACCATGGTCCGGGGACCCTGGACGGGCGGCTTCATGGGGGCGCTCCTCACGTGGGTCGGCCGGGCCAAGAACCGCAAGATGGGCTGTCTGGTGGTTCTGGGTTCGATGCTGTGCGTCGGCGTGCCGATTGCCGTGGTCTTCTACCAGTACGCTTCAGTGGGGCGCGCCAACGCCAAGAGCGATTCCCAGGAAACGGCGGCATACCGGAAGGAGCTGCTGGACAAATACATCGCGATAGCCGCGGAAAAGAGCGTCTGGGGTTGGGGTACGAACAGTTGGCCGAAGGTGGATGGGATGCCGTCCATAGACAACTATTACCTGCTTCTGGCTTTGATGCATGGCACGGTTTCGCTGTTCTTCCTTTTTGCGATTCTGGTGTCGATGATTGTCCGGCTCACTCTGCGCGGGATGATGCGTCCGCCGCCGGCGATGCGGGGCGGGTCCCTCGCGTTTACGCTGGCGGGGATCCACGTAGTGATTTTCATCACGATTGCCACCGTTTTCATGGGAGGGCAGGTGGTTCCGATCTTCGCGTTGATGACCGGTTGGGGCGAGGGGTACCTGTTGGCGGACAATGATTCCATCGGCACTCAGGCGGGAGCGCCGAAAGTCGCGCCGGTTTCCACGGGGCCATTTCGATTTAGGAGGGTAGTGGCATGAGCAAGCAACGTCTGGCCTATCTGGTGAGCCGGTATCCGGCTATTTCCCACACCTTCATTCTGAGGGAAGTTCTGGGGCTGCGAAAGCTCGGCATCGAAATCGAGGTTGCCTCGATCAATTCGCCGGACCGGCCGACCGAGAAGCTGACCGCCGACGAAAAGGCGGAAGCGGCGCGGACATTCTTCGTGAAGGCCGCCGGTCTTGGCGGTGCCCTGCCAGCGCACTTGGCCGCGCTTACGCGGCAGCCGGCGTCCTACTTCCGTGCGCTCGGGTTCTCGCTGGGTTTGGGCGGGGCCGATTTGCGCCGGATCGTCTACGGGCTTCTTTACTTTGTGGAAGCCGGCATGGTGGGCGAGTGGATGCGCGAAAAAGGCGTCACCCACCTCCATGTGCATTTTGCGACACCGGCGGCGACCGTCGGCATGATCGTCACCAAGATGTACCCGTACACGATGTCGATCACGGTGCACGGTCCCGACGAATTCTACGATGTTCCGGGGTATTATCTGCCGCAGAAGATCGAGGCATCGAAGCTACTGTGCGCGATCAGCAACTACGCCCGGAGCCAGCTGATCCGCATCGTGCCGGCCAGCCAGTGGGGCAAGGTCGTGATCACACGGCTGGGGGTCGATCCCGACGTTTTCTCTCCCCGGGATGCGCGGCCGCCGAATCCGGTGTTCGAAGTCCTGTGCGTTGGTCGGCTGGTGGCTGCAAAAGGCCAGCAAATCTTGTTGGACGCGATGGTTTGGCTAAGTGCTGAGGGCCGTTCCGTTTGTTTGCGCCACGTCGGGGATGGTCCCGACCGCGCGGCCTTGGAAGCCCGGGCGAAGGAATTGGGCCTGGGTAGCTCGGTGATTTTCGAGGGCGCTGTGAACCAGGACCGAATCCGGGGCTTTTACCAGTCCGCCGATGTGTTTGCCCTGCCCAGCTTCGCGGAAGGTATTCCGGTGGTGCTGATGGAGGCAATGGCGATGGAGATTCCGGTTGTCACGACATGGATTACCGGGATTCCCGAGCTCATCCGCAGCGGCGTGGACGGTCTTCTGGTGGCTCCCTCCGACGACAAGGGCCTTGCCGGGGCGATTGCGCAACTGATGGACAATCCGGAATTGTGTGCCTCCTTGGGGAAACAGGGACGGCGCAAGGTGGTGGAGGAATACAATCTGGGCAAGAGCGTGGAACACTTGGCCGGGGTATTCCGTGAGCATCTTTCCTAAACGCAACGGTCTTTTGTGCCTGGTTGCGGCGTTTGCTATTTTCGCACCCACGGGGTGCAGTCGGGCCGCGTCCAAGGTTTCCAGCGGGGCGTTGGCCACGGTCAGCGCCACCACTGATGTTCAAGTGGCCGATGTCCAGCGCTTCGGGGTAAATCTGGGGACTTGGACTTCCTGGGGCGCGGAGCAACTCTCCTCGAACGTGATCATGAATCCAGGCTTCGAAGGGATCATCGACCGGGCCATTGTCTCCGTCCGGAATCCGCTGCCGGGTAAATTTTCGGATGAGGGCTTCTGGCTTGCCCGCCAGGACGGTTTCTGGGAACATGCCACATACGAAGTCCGAACAGGCCGCAACGCCGGTGCCAGGGGCGAGATCATCCGGTCCCGACAGAAGGACAACTTCGGCTTGCCGTCGTTCACAACCGCTGACCGGAACTTGGAGCTGGATCCGAGCGACGTTGTTTCCCTTACCAGGACCGACGACACCGGCATACCGTCGCAATGGTGGTTTTCCGACCGTGGAGGCGCGCGCTACGGTCCTGAAACGAAGCAATCTCGGCCCGGTAGCCAGGGCGTGCGTTCCCTCCGGGTCGGTGCGACCAACAACGAGCCTGCGGAATTCGCCTCCTACTTGGATGCAATCGGGGACAGGGCGGGGAAGTTGCTGCCGTTGGAGGGGAAATGGCGGGTGTCGTTTTGGAGCCGCTTGGACAAGGGTGCCGCAAGTTTGCGTGTCATGGTCCGGCGCGAGGGGGCTGTTCCGGCGATGGTCGAGGATGTTCCCTTGTCGCGCGAATGGAAGCGCACGGAGATTGTTTTTGATGGCCGAGATTCCGGTCCTCCGTGGATCGCGTCCCTGCGTTTCTACGTGACCGGGGCCCCCAACGGTGAAGTCTTGTTCGACGATGTGGATTTCCGCCGGTTGGGCGACTCGCGCTCCGCCTTCCGGCGGGAGGCTGTGTCGGTCCTCAAGTCCCTGCATCCGGGCTACTTGCGGGACTGGCAGGGACAACTCGGCGACACGCTGGATAATCGTCTGGCAGGGGCGGAGGGCCGCCGCGTGAGCCGATACCGGCCAGGTGGCATTGAGCAGAGCGATTACCACTACGGTCTTCCGGAGTTTCTGGAGCTGGCCCGTGAGGTTGGCGCGTCCCCGTGGATCGTGATTCCGCCACCTTTTACAGAGGCGGAATGCGGGCGGTTGGGCCAGTTCTTGAGGGGGCGCAAGGATCGCGACCAGTTTGCGGATATCACTGTCGAATTCGGCAACGAGAACTGGAACCCGCTGTTCCGTCCAGCGGGCATTCCCGAGGCGGCTCCTCACGGGGAGGCCGCCGACCGCTGCTTTGCCGCGTTGCGCGCAGGGTCTGGCACGCTGCGAATCCACACGGCGGTCAACGCCCAGCACGACAATCCCAAGGGTGTGATGCGCTTCGCAAGTACCGTCCACGGCTCCGACATGCTGGCGGTGGCACCGTACTTTCTTCACAAACTCGACGCGGGCACCGGTTTTCTCAAAGGCGAATCGATGTTGTTTTCGGGCGACGGGGGAAAACTGTCGCAAATCGTAACCGAGGCACGGAGATCCAACATGGAGCCCGCGGTGTACGAAGTCAACCTCCATACGGACGACGGCAGCGCGTCGGCGCAGGATCGTGAATCGGTGACGTCCGGGCTTGCCTCCGGCTCCGCGCTCGCTAAAACCATGCTGGACGCGTTGGCCCTCGGTGTCAGGCGCCAGTGCGTCTATAGTCTTGCGGGTTTCGACAACCGCAGCAGGGATGGCAAGTCCTACGTGCGTCTGTGGGGAATTGTGCGCGATTTGGCGTCGGACGACCATCTCCGCCCCACCGGCCTCGCGTTGAAGATGGTCAACAGGGCCTTGCGGGGATCGCTGGTCCGGTCCGAATCGGACGACACCCGGATCAGCTTTTGGGCCTTTCGGGACGGTGTGAAATGGTCCGCGGTAATTGCCTCTTCGTCACCGGAGCATCGGGAGGTCCAAATTCGCTTTCCAGCCGGGGCCAATTTTCCGTCCACTCAACTGGTTTTGGAGGGCGATTCATTGGGGGCCACCAATGAGGATGGACAACACGTTACCATACAAACGGGACCCGTTCGCCAATCCGGGCGGGTCGTGCCGTCCGCGATTCAAGACGCGACCATTACGGTACCGCCGTTTGGACTGGTAGTTTTGGTGACTGACGAGGGAGAACAATGACCGGTTTTCTGATCGCCTGCATCGGAGTCGTAGCAGCACTGGCCGCCGTTGCCAGCTTGCCTGGTACGTTCGAATTGCTGTTTTTGACCGTGGGGGCCGCTCTGCCTGTGCGCCGCAGGTCGAATCCGCCTGTTGGAGGCATTTTTCGATTGGCTATCGTGATTCCGGCCCACAATGAGTCTCAGCAGGTCCGGATCCCGGTTGGAAGCATCGCCAAGGCCGAAAAGGTTGGCATCCGAGTGGAAACGGTCGTGGTTGCGGATAACTGCAGCGATGACACGGCAGCCCACGCCGAGTCCGCCGGTGCCCGGGTTTTGGTCCGATTCAACGAGAAACTGCGTGGAAAAGGCTATGCCTTGGACCATGCATTCCAGATTCTTCAGCCGGAAGGTTACGATGGTTATCTGGTGATCGATGCCGATAGCGAAATCGGTGCTAATACTTTGACCGAACTGGTGTCATTTTTGCGCACAGGGGCCGATGCGGTGCAGTGCCGGTATCTGGTGAGAAATCCGGCGGAGTCTGTTCGCACCCGGCTGATGAACGTAGCTCTGATGGCTTTCAACGTGCTCCGTCCTAGGGGGCGCGACCGCTGGGGGCTCTCGGCCGGGATCAACGGCAATGGTTTTGCCTTGAGCGCCGACACGTTGAAATCCGTTCCCTACGGTGCGGCCTCGATTGTGGAGGACTTGGAATACCACTTGGATCTGGTTCGCGCCGGACGCCGGGTGCAGTTTGCGAACTCAGCCGCCGTCTACGGCGACATGCCGGTTTCGGGCAAGGGAGTCAAGACCCAGCGCACACGGTGGGAGGGTGGCCGGTTCCGCATGCTGTCGGAGCGAGGCCCGTCGCTTGCGCTGGAAGTTCTCGGTGGTCGATTCCGGCTGAT
>CAIYDY010000244.1 GCA_903925015.1 uncultured Acidobacteriia bacterium | reverse complement strand
CGACAGCGTCGCTGCAGCCAATCAGTTGGGGGAACTTTATGCGTCGAAAGGACGCGACGCCGAAGCCAAGCCTTGGTTCCAACGCGCGATCGCGGCCCGCCGCGACTACGCACCCGCCATCAACAACTTGGGGGCCTTGTACCGCCGCACCGGCCAAACCGGCGACGCTATCGCCGCATTCCGTCATGGCATTCAAGCGGCTCCTGACGATGAAGCGGCCTACCTGAATCTAGCCAGCCTTCAAGTGGCACTGGGCGACAGGGATGCCGCCCGACTCACGGTCCAAGCATTGTTGGCTCGGAATCCACAAAGCACCATGGCGAGGGCGGCACTGCGGGAGCTGGAATAAGCCGGTCGATCTACTTGGCCGTACGCCAAATCCGCCAGATGTGGGCTGGATCCAACTTGGCATCCTGCAGCATCAATTCCAGCCCCGGCGCGGGTGGCAGCGCATCGACGGTGCCCACACGCTCCACGATGTAGTCGATTTTCTGGCCGCGCAAGTAGTCCGCAGTCAGCAAGGCAGGTTTCTCCCAACTCGGAATCACAACGTTTGTTAGGCCCTTGCCGGAAAGTGAGAAGTTAAAGGTTTCCTCGGCGATGTTCAAGATTCGGCTCCCGGCCGGCAACGAATCCAGTTTGGCTGGATAGCCGAAGTAGTCGGCGCGATCCCAATGGTGCCGCAAGGTCTGCCCGACGCTAGAGAGCGGTTCCACCGCCAGAAGCAGCGAGGTCATGGCAAAGGCTACGACGTAAATGGAACGATAGAGTCCGCTCCGGTGTTTTTCCAGAAGTTCGAATAGAGGTGTGGCCAAGATGGCGGCCAAAACAAACATGGCAATGCCGTAGCGCCCAAACTTGCGCATCAGAAACCACCATGCGATGGCAACTATAGCCAAGTTGAAAAGCCATGGGCGCAACTCCGGCCGCCGCTTCCAAGATAGCCAAGCCGCAAACCCGAGGCCCGGCATGACGAAAGTGGCAAAAGCCGCACCCAGCCCGTCGCCAGTCGTGTAGTTTTCCGGCGGAAAGACAATGGCGCGCTTCCATTCCAGCCATGGGTACACAAACCACTCCGCAGCGTGCCGGACGGACGTCAAATAGGCTTGGTCGTTCGCCATGGCCGAAAGGGGGAACCCTGCCAGGATCACCGGTCCGATGTGGAGCGAGATTGGATAAAGCGGATTGCCCGTGGCAATTGCGGCCCTCACGAACCAGAACCAACACGGGAGCACAGCGCCCGCCACGTAAAAACCGAGATCGCGCCAACGGTTCCGAAGAATCGCCGCCACGTTCACCGTGAGCAAGAGCGCGTAGAACCAGAAAACGGGCTTCACACCAACGGCAATGCCGCAACCAATACCGGCGGCCACCAGCATGGCCCGATTCGTGAAATCTCGCGACCGCTCATGAAATTCCAAGACCAGCGCCAAGGAGGCAAACAATCCAGGAACGCCGAACAGATCCACATAGCCCGAAAACGTCTGTTTCGCGACCATCGGGATCAGCGCGACGGTGGTGGCCACTGCATACGACGGGACCTTCGAACTCGAGAACCGGCGGCTAATCGCCATGCTCGCCAGAAGGAGCAGAGCGGCAGCTGGCCACTCGACGGCACCGAGCAAGTGCGGCAGCCCCGACAGCAACACCAACGCCTCCAGAATTTCCACATTTCCCGGCAAGCTTGCATGCCAATTGGTATCGGTTGTGATCTTCATCGTGCCGTCCTGAAGCCAGCGGAGGGCGACAGGATAGTGGTATGCGACCGCGTCCCACGCGTCTGGATATGCGATCAGAATGCGAAGAACCAAGAGGCCGTAAATGCCCGCCGCGCACACCAAGCCCAGGACAACGTGACGGGGAATCGGCGCGCTTGAGTCCCGTGAGCCGACCGCGCCGGGAGATCTACCGGAGACGACAAACGAGCACGCCAAGCCCATGGCCGAGACGAGCAAGAGGTGGGACGGACGAAGAAACGGAACCAAGCCGCTAATGTTGAGAAAACCGATGAGCTGGACCGAGAGCAGCGCCCCGCACGTCCAGAACAAAACAAAGCCAATTGCGGAGATCAGTGTATTTCCGGGCAGAAAACGTCTTACCAGCAGCGCGCTGGCAGCAGCGGTCGCGGCAACGAAAGAGGCCACGATGGCGGTGTTCACTGGTTAGCGCCCTCCCAAGTGGGCCAGTTTGGCGATGGCCTTCACTGTGTTGGACACTGCATAGCTGCTTCCCAGCCACATCATGAAGCTTATGGCCACGGCAACCAGCACCACTTTATGGATTCCGTTCGCCGCTTCCGGCTCTTGTTTGGATGACACTCCGAAATTATAGCGGAGTTCCCCTCAAGTCAAAAATTCCGTTTTGACTCGGCCCGCTGGAGCATCCCGTCCAGCTCCGACCGCGGGTAATACCGACCCGATTGGAACACCGCCTCGATCTCCTTCGTGTGCGTGATCGATTCCAACGGATTCGACCGCAGCAGCACCAGATCCGCAACCTTGCCCGGATCAACAGTACCTTCGCGCTCCAACTCCCCCCTCCACTTTGCCGGATTGACGGTGGCCATCCGCAGGACTTCGGCGGGCGGCAGTCCAACCTTCACCAGCGCCTCCATTTCCTCCACCATCGACCAACCCGGCATGGTGTAGTTGTTGTTCGACCCGCAGTCGGTCCCAACAATCATCGGAACCCCAGCCTTGTTCGCCGCCACCGTCACATCATCCCAGCGTTTCTGGGAGGCCTTCCGCAGCGTCAACGCCCGACCCTCGATGGGCTTGCGAAAGCCCTTGGGGTCCCACGATGCCCAAATCGATGGCGGAATGTAGCGCCGCCGATCATCCGAATCATAGTTGCGGGTGCCATCCTGCATCACCTGGCTGGAAACGTGGATGGTTGGCGTCACCCAGAACTGCTTCCCTGCCATCGCCTTCCAAACCTTCGTGCCCTCGGCGTCATCCTGCATCGCAAGAAGGCGGGCCTGCTGCTCCAGTGCATCGGCAGCCCAATCCTTGCCACGGCGGCGATCAAACTCTGCATTCATCCGGTCATAGTCTGCCCGGTCGGTCGCTACCAAGTACTGTGCATGCTCCATGCCGTCAATCCCGGTCTCCAGAAATTCCTGGATGGACAGATTCGACGGCTTGTGCCCGGTCACCTTCAGATTGTTCCGGTGCGCCTCCTCCACCACCGCGCGGACGACTTGAACCGGGGTCTGGCGGAAGTAGATCTTGATGAAATCGGCCCCGGCCTGCTTCATCTGGCGGACGCCTTCACGAGCATCGGCTGGAGTCTTGACGCCGATGGAACCGGCCCAAGCTGGCGGATCGTTGTCGAGTTTTCGTCCGGCGGTCAGAATACGGGGACCGGATCGCTTGCCCGTCCGAATCTCCTCCCGCCACTGAAAGATCTGATCCGCAAGATCGCCACCCATTTCGCGGATTCCGGTGATACCGTTGGGCAGAAACAGATCCAGGGTGGCGGCGTTCTCGTCCGCGATACGGGTATTCGGTTTTGCCTGGTCGCTGCGCAAGTGGACGTGCATGTCCCAGAGGCCGGGAATCAGGTACCGCCCGTCCCCGGGCACCCGTTGCGCCCCCGCCGGAATCGGGGTGGAGGCAACAGGTCCTAACGCGGCAATCTTTCCGCCCGCTAAAACGACCGTCTGCCCTGGGACAACTTGCCCCTTGACCACATCCACTACATGGACATTGATGATCGCAACCGGCCCCGACTGGGCAAATACGGCCGATGCCAACGCAAGAATGCCAAGCAACCTCCGAAACAAAACCATGCCCGCATGGTACCAGTAGAACTACATCGTCAGCAGGGCCGCCATCAGTTCGATCCCGTCCCAGAGGTTCTGCAAGCGCAGATTCTCATTGGAACTGTGCTGGTTGTTGTCGTGGTTAGCAATTGGAATCGTAATCGTCCGGGTGCCGACCGCTCGCTCGATGGCCACCAACGGCACGCTCCCGCCCATCGTCGGCAGCTTCACCGATGGCCCGCGAGCGGATTCCACCACACGGACCACCTCCTGCGAAATGGGCAGGTCCATCGAGGTGCGGGCTGCGTTGTAACCCTCGCGTCCGGTGATCTTTGCGATCTTCGGGTGGGCCATCCGGACCTCGGCGGAGGGATCGGCATCCACGATGAAATAGCCCTGTTTCCGGATGTGTTCCACCACGCGGTCAATCGTACGGGCATGGTCCATTCCCTTCACCAGGCGCATGTCGATCGAGGCCGAAGCCGTCGACGGGATCACGTTCGAAGCCTGGTCGCCGATGCGCGAACTGGCCATTCCCCGGATGTTGAAGGACGGGGATTGGAGCAGTTCGACCAGCTTCTTCGGCGCTCCCTCGGTCGAGCCAAGCCAAAGTTCGCGGATCAGGTCGGCGTCCGCGGGGGGAGCCTCGGCGACGGCGCGCTTTTCGGTCTCACTCAGCGGCTCAATGCCCTCGTAGAACCCGTCCACCAGAACATGGCCCGTGTCGTCCTTCATCGAAGCCAAGAGCCGGACCAGCTCCATCGCTGGATTCGGGGCCCAGTTGCCGTAGTGGCCGCTGTGCAGTTCGCGGCGTGGCCCATAGAGGGTGATGTCGAAACCGACAACTCCCCGTGCCCCGAACGCCACCAACTGGCGGCGAGTCTGGTGCACCGGACCGTCGCAGATCAGCCAGATGTCGCCGGTAAAGAGATCCTTGTGAGCAGCGAGAAGTGCCTCCAAGTTGATGGACCCGGCCTCCTCCTCCCCTTCAAATACGAATCGGATGTTGGACTTGGTTTTCAACCCGGCGGCCTTGATGGCATCCAGAGCGGTCACGATGGCGATGATCGGGGCCTTGTCGTCCGACGCCGAGCGGGCGTAAATGCGAGATTCGGGATCAAATGGGGTCCCCGCAGGCGGTAGCGCGACAACCCGACCGTCTTTTTCCAGCGACCGATCGCGCAGAACCGGTTCGAACGGAAGCGTTGCCCATTCCTTGGGGTCAAGCGGTTGGCCGTCGTAGTGGGCGTAGAAAACGATGGTGCGGGTGGCACCGGGCGTCAGGATTTCGCCCCGAACAACCGGGTTGGCCGGTCCGTGCTCCACCAACTGGGCCTTCACCCCGCGTTTTTCCAGCATCTTCGCAATCAAGTCCGCGTTGCGGCGGATGTTGGACCGGTCGCGGGCAATATTGGGGATGGAGAGCAGGTCGAAGAACTCGCCAACAATGGCGCGTTCGTGGGATTCGCGCCACTTTCGTGCTGCCTGGGAGGCGGGATTGCCCTGGGCCGGGAGCAGGCCGACGGCGAGGGTCATGAAGAGGATTGCGCAGCGCATTTTGCGTGAGGATAGCATGTGCGCGCGCTACTTCACGCCGCTCCAGACCAGCTTTTCCCCAAACAACAAGAGAAAGCAGCCGGCGAACCTGTCGATCCAACGCTTCGCCCGCCGGTAGGTGGATTGCGAACGGGGCGTTGACAAGAGCAGGGTCAGCATCGCGTACCAAAGCGTTTCGTCCACTAAAATGACGGCCGGAACGGCGAGCCGAACCCAGGCGGGCCAAGCCGGGTCCAACACCGCCGCAAATATGCTGGCGAAAAAGACCATCACCTTTGGATTGGAGATATTGAGGGTCAGGCCTCGGAGGAAGGCCTGGGCATTGGTGAGTGCTTTGGTCGAACCGCCGGTTTCTGGCGCGGGATCTTTCGCGTGCCGACAAGACTGTACTCCGATGTACAAGAGGTACAGGCCGCCAACCACTTGGAGGCTGCGGTACAACCAGACGATCCGGTCCATCAGCGCCTGCAATCCGACCAATGCCGCGATGGCCCAAATCGTGGCCGCAACCCCCAAGCCAAGCGCATGGAGGAGGCCAACCCGCCGCGAATGCTGCACCGACAGCTGCACCGTGGCAACGAACGCCGGACCAGGGCTCGCCACGGCAAGCAGGTGGACGCCCATGAACGCAAGCAGGGATGGCAGGAACCGCATTCTCCAATGAATGTAGCAACGATAGAATGACGTCAGACCATGCAGATGCTGGCCGCTGTTCTCCTCATTCTCGCCGCCATCCCAGGATTCGACGAAGCCTTCCGCTCCGGACTGCTGGCGCTCCATCGCGGGGATCTGAAGGGAGCCGAATCCGGGTTGGCCCAAGCGGCGAAACTGGCACCGTCCGACGGTCGCGTTTGGGTGGCTCTGGCGCAGGTCCGGCGACGCTTGGGCGACGAGGCCGGTGCCGAATCAGCTGCCTCCCTTGCCGCGAAAAATGCGGCGGGCAACAAGCCGATCCTGGCAGCACTCGGGGCCTACTACTTCGAGGCCGCCAAACCGCTTCTGCAGACCGAACATTTCGCCGAAGCCGCCAAGCTGCTGGATACCGCACGGAGACGCGTGCCCGGTGACGCCCAACTGGAACTGGCGCTCGGGGTTGCATGCTACGGACTCCGTCGCTTCGACGACGCCGCTGCGGCATTCCTTCGCACCATCGACATCGACCCCGCCATCGAACAGCCCTACGTCTTCCTCGGACGCTTTCCTGATCAGGTGGCATCGCGGTTGCCGGAGATCACACGAAAATTTGCGGCATATGAAAAGGCCAATCCGGGGAACTACCTCGGGTACTTCCTACATGCCAAGGCGCTGAACGCGGGCTCCGGGGACACCGCTATGTCCTTGAAGCTGCTGGAGAAAGCGTTGTCGCTGAATTCCAAGGACGCAGCGACGCAGTTCGAACTGGGTACCGTACTCGACCAGTTGCGCCGTTACGACGACGCCGCGAAGGCTTACGAGGCTGCGGCTGCGATGGACCCCTCGGACGCCCCAACACAGTACCGACTGGCCCGCGTATTAAGCCGTCTGGGTCGCGAGGCCGACGCGCAACGCGCCCGCGCAGCCCACGAAAAACTCACTAGCACCCAGGATGCGAAACGATGACCAGGCGCGAATTCGCAGCGGTCATTGCGGCGGCGGGCTTGGCAACCTCGAAACCCGTCCATGCGGCCCCGTTCGAAGTGCATTTCCGGCGGCCGAATCCGTTCGATCCGCTGCTGAAACTTGCCGCACCCGGGACCGACGAATTCGCTGGCGAAAAGGTGGCGGCTGAGTTGGAAGCACGCCTCGCCCGCATCTTCCAAGGAAAGGAGGCGGCCCCGGACGTGCTGCAAACGTTCGTCGCAAAGGTGCGGAAGGACCCGAATCCCCGGTTCCGCTTCTTCGCACTGCCCAATGACGTGGTCCGGTTCGAGATCACGGTCCGTGCCGAACACCACGTCGGCACTTGGAAAATGCCCGACTTCCGTGAACTCTCCCATACCACCGCCGTTTCCGAGCAACTCTATTTCATCGACGCCACCAGCCACGTCTTCGGCTCGGTGCCATCGTTCCAGCAGCAGATGCTGGGAGGCAACAACTACTGGCGGGCGCGCCTCGATTCAGCTGTCGGTATCGACGTATTCGGCAACCAGGGCATTGCGGCGGGGGACGTAGATAACGACGGTGTCGACGAAATCTACGTCTGCCAGCCCGGAGGACTCCCCAACCGGCTATACAAGTTCCGCCCCGACGGTACCGCCGAGGACATCACCGAACGCGCCGGCCTAGCAATCCTGGACGAATCCACATCCGCCCTTTTCGTCGATTTCCGCAATTCCGGACACCAGGACTTGGTGGTGCTGCGCGGCAGCGGCCCCCTGCTGTTCCTGAACCAGGGCGACGGAACGTTCAAGGAGCGCCCCGATGCCTTCCGATTCCGCACTGCGCCCCAGGGCTCGTTCACGGGCATGGCAGCCGCCGATTTCGACCGCGACGGCAAAGTCGACCTCTACCTCTGCTGTTACGTCTACTTCCAGAGCGAGGACCAGTACCAATACCCGGCCCCCTACCAGGACGCGCGCAACGGCCCGCCGAACTTCCTCTTCCGCAATATGCTGACTGAGGCGGGCGGTGTTTTTGAGGACGTCACCGCCGAGGTCGGCTTGGACGAGAACAACGATCGGTTCTCGTTTGCGACAACGTGGATTGATGTTGACGGCGACGGCTGGCCCGATCTGCACGTGGTCAACGACTTCGGGCGCGACAACCTCTATCGCAACCGCAACGGCAAATTCCACGACGACGCAGCAGCAGCCGGAGTCGATGATTCCGGCCCCGGCATGAGTTCGGCCTGGTTCGACTACGACGGCGATGGACGTCCCGATCTCTACGTGTCCAATATGTGGACCGCCGCCGGCCAGCGGGTGATGGCCGATCCCGCGTTCTTCCCGCTGGCCCGAGATCCAGATGCATGGCGGAACCACGCCAAAGGCAACTCCCTCTTCCGCAACAAAGGCGACGGGACGTTCGAGGACGTCGGGGCAGCGCAGAATGTCGAAATGGGTCGCTGGGCTTGGGGTTCGGGCGGGTTCGACTTCCGGCTGAACGGGCACCCGGACATCCTCGTCGCCACCGGCATGGTCACCAATGGCAACGGCCCGGATTTGGAAAGCTTCTTCTGGCGTCAAGTGGTCTCGAAGACTCCAGCCGCAGCGGGCGAGGCCCCGGCCTACGAAAACGGCTGGAACGCCTTGAACCAAATGATCCGCGAGGAGGCGTCCTGGAGCGGACACCAGCCGAACGTTTACTATGGACGGGTCGGAGACCGCTACCAGGATGCCTCGGGCGTCAGCGGCCTCGACTTCGCCGACGACACACGCGCCTTCGCCGTAACAGATTTCGATGGCGACGGCTGCCCGGACATCATCATGAAGAACCGCCTCGGCCCCCAGATCCGGGCGATGCGGAACAATGTCGCCCAGACGAAGTCCCGGGTCGGGGTCCGACTGCGGGGCGTGAAATCGAATCGTGACGCCATCGGGGCGCGCGTCGAAATCGGCGGCGCGGCGCAATGGGTGCAGGCTGGCTCGGGCTTCCTGTCGCAGCACGGAAAGACGCTATATTTCGGGGTCCGGCAGGGGGCTGCGACTATCTCAGTGGTTTGGCCTTCGGGGCTGAAGGAGGAGTTTCCGCTGCGGGTCGACGGGGTCAACACGCTCACTGAGGGCTCACCCGAAACGGCGTTCAGGCCATTCGCTACTCGGGCCGCATGGACGGTTACTCCTGTAGTCGGTAAGAACCTGCCGGAATCGGCCGACGTCTGGCTTCGCGAACCGGTTCCCACGCCGGAGCGGCACCGCGGACCGGCATTTCTGGTGCTCCATACCGGGCAAGCGGCGGACGGGATCGACCTCACCAAGGCGGGAGAGGACGCCCCGGCCATCTGGACGCTGTTCCGCCGATACCTCTTCGAATACCGCGCCCCGCTTTCGCCGCCGATGACCGTGCTCATTGACGCCGAAAGCCGCGCCCGCAAGATCTACGCGGGTATCCCCACGGACGCCACGAGACGTGCCGACCTTCGCCAGATGGACCGCAACCGCGACCTGGCCCTTCCCTTCCCCGGCAAATACTACTCCGAGCCGCGCCGCAGCTACTTCAAATTCGGTGCAGCCTACTACTGGGCGGGATACCCCGAACGAGCGCTGCCGTATCTGGAGGAAGCCGTCCGTGCTCGCCCCGAGAACTGGAAGGCGCTGATCGCCGCCGCGCGGATCGAACAGGAACTTGGCCGGCACAAGGATGCGGTCACTACATTCAACCGCGTCCTCGGCGTCCGTCCCGGCTACGCACCGGCGATTGAGGGTGCGGGCGAATCCCTGCTAAAACTGGGGGACCGGGCGGGAGCAAAATCCGCGTTCGAGCGTGCTGTGTCGGTGGACCCGCAGTACGCCGATGCATGGAACCAGCTCGGTATCCTGGCTGGGGAGGAAAACGACTTGGGCTCGGCCCGGCAAAGTTTCGAAAAGGCGATCGCGGCGCGGCGCGATCATACCGGGGCGATCAACAACCTTGGGGTGCTGTTCGCGAAGCTCGGCCAAGCGAATGATTCGATCGCCGCGTTCCGGTACGGGATCTCAGTGGACCCCGACGACGAACAACTGTACATGAACTTGGCGCGGATCTACGTCACGACCGGCCAGAGGGACCAGGCGGGCGCGGTGTTGCGGCAATTGATGGAGCGGAAGCCGGGGAATGCGCTGGCGGCGAGGGCGTTGCGGGAGCTGGAAGGGCGTTGACGTGGGGGTACCCGACCAATTCGCTGTGCGACCCAAGCCGGACCAGCCGCAAGTCATAAGTGACCTCGCAGATCAACGGCAAATCGGGCTATAGGGGGCACTCCCGGTTTCCGATGCACCGGGCAATGAGGGGATGGTCCCGAAATCTACGGCTGACTTGGTAGCGGAACGGTCAACGATCCCCCAACTCCCGAACCCCTGTCATAAACCGCCACGCGGATTTTATCTATCCCCACCGTGGCAATCTCCTGGTCGAACGGGATTCCGTCCTTCAGCACGGCAGCCGCCTGTTCCTCCCCCCACTCGGGCTCGATCCGCAGCACGGGCGAAAGCACTACCCGGCCGTCGGACATCGTAATGGACAACACCAGCCGCAGTTGCGCCGCTTGTCGGGCACCCTGCCTCGCAAGCGCAATATCGGCAGTGCCGATCCGCACCGAAAGGCGCGGCTTGGGACCCGCGACAATTTCCCCCCGCAGACGGATGCCCGGGTGGTCCGAAGGGTTCGCCAGCATCACCCGCATCGATTCTGCAACCTCAGCCTCTCCTGCGTCCGGAAAGGCGTAATAGCCCGCCTTCGTCCGGACACGAACCCCCTTGCGTGCGCTCGCCACGCGCAGCTTGTGGAATCCACCATCCCAGTTGTCGTCGGGCGGCAGGAAAGCCAATTGGTAGCTGCCGCGGGCATCCGAAATCGCTTGGCGTAAGGTCGGCGCGATATCGCGGTCGCCAGGAGGTACACCACCCGTCAGTTGGGCCACGACTTCCAGCGCGTCCTCCTCGCCGGTCGCCCCAAGCCGCACCGGGTAGACAGAAGTGGCGGCCCGGTCGAAGGTGTTCACGAGATGCCGCAACTGGGGCGTGAAATCGAGAGTGGCACCCGTCGAAGTGACCTGCGGGGCGATCGAGAGAGGCATGCCAGCGGAAAACCACACCAACCCCTTGCGCCCGGGAAAGACTGCCATTTGGTTGGCAAGACTCTCCAGCGCGTTGAGAGTCCACTGGATCCGCATACTCATATCGAGCGAGGCCGTGCGAATCCTGGCGGAATCACGCATGCCCTTTTCGAGCATGGCTGCACCCTGGGCCGTCCAAGCGTCGTCGCCATCAGTTTCAGACTTGCCCGGCACCGTGCCGGGAAGGCCACGGATGGGCACGAGACGCCCTTCCGACGAGAGAATGAACGCGAAAACCTGCCCGTTCCCGGGCACCTTCGAAAGTTCGCGCAGCGCGTGGTTCGCGTTCGCCGTACGCTCGCTGACCGCTGCGTTGAGCTGGTCGAGCAGCAGGACGGTGACGGGTCGGGTTGAGTTGGTGGTGCGGTTGGTAGATTGGCCCGGCGCAACCGCAAGGGCGAGTGGTTCCGGGACCGGTCGGACGAAGGATAGGCTGCGCGGCTTTCCAGCGTCGGTGATCTGGAAATCGGCCTCGGTTAGGCCCGATGCCGGAGCGCCTTTCGAGTCGGTTGCCGCAACAGTCAGGCTTACCACCCGGGGGAGACCCTTAGGGACACCCGGGGGCACGCCCTGGGCTGCGACCAGAACAGGCAGAACCAACGCGGCGGGAAGTCGGAGGGAGGGGCGCATTGTAGGCAATTGTATCGGGCGTGGGGCACCGCGGCAATTCGTTTCCTGCGATAGACTGGACCCAATGCCCCATGGCTTTCGAAGATTGGTAATCGGGTCCACAATGCTGCTGGCGGCAGGGTTGCTCCTCGCCACGCCTTTGGACGAAATCGCCCTGACCGGCCGCGCCGTGGAACTCGGCGTCAGTCCTTCCGACCGCCTCAATCCGCCCACCGAACTCGCCCCCGGCGCGCCACCGCTCCTCAGCTTCCGCTATTTCGACGCGAGCGACCGAGGTCGTTTCGGCAACTTGGGACTCATGACAGACGATGCCGGCCACTAGCCTATTCCTGATCGCCATCCTGGCCCAAACGGATGCCGGCACCCTGATAAGCCGCGCCGCAGCCGGGGAATGTGACGCCGTCGATGCACCCCTGCAGCTGCAGCTCTCCAACCGCGACCGGCAATCAGCACGCCTCGCAGGACTGGCGTTGGCCCAATGCCGAATCGGAGCGAAGCATTTCGACACCGCCGGTCCAGTGGTCGCGCAGATGGAAAAGGAATTCCCCGCAGACCCCGACGTCCTCTACGTCGCCGCCAACTACCACCAAAAGGCGTGGAACGACGCCATTTACCGGATGTACCAGAAGGCTCCGGCGTCCTACCGTGTGGACCAGCTCTCCGCCGAAGTCTTTGAAACGCAGGGAAAACTCGACGAGGCCATCGTGGAATACCGCAAGGCCATCGCCAAGAACCCGAAGGCCATCAACCTCCACTACCGCCTCGCGCGCGTACTGCTGCAGCAATCGCACGAGCCCGCCGCGCTCGAAGCCGCCCGCAAGGAATTCGTTGCCGAACTGGATTTGAACCCGTCGGATGCCGTCGCCGAATACCAAGTGGCTCAAATTCTGCTAGCCCAGGGCAAGAAGGCCGACGCCGCCGCACACCACGAAAAGGCCGCCCAGCTCCGCGCCGACTTCCCGGAAGCGCTGATTGCCGTGGCCAAGCTGAGGTCCGATGCCAAGCGCTATTCCGACGCCATCAGCTTGCTGGAGCGGGCAGTCCAAGTCCAGCCCCGGAGCGAAATCGCCCACTACAACCTGATGCTGGCCTACCGGAATGCGGGCCGAGCAGCCGACGCGCAGCGGGAAAAGGCGGAACTCGACAAAATCCAGAAGCCGCCCGACGGCGAATTCACAGACTTCCTAAAGCGGTTGGGTAACAAGTGATTCCCCTGCTGGTCCTGCTGCTGGCGCAAAACCCGGTCTTCAGGGACATAGCCCCCGCAGCCGGACTCACCCGCACCATCCCGAACGGCGGCACCGTCACCAAGAAATACATCATTGAAACCACCGGCAGCGGAGTCGCTTGGATCGATTACGATAACGACGGACTCCCCGATGCCTTCGTGGTTTCCGGCCCCGAATCCACCTCGCGCATGTACCACAACGAAGGCCAGGGCAAATTCCGCGACGCCACCGACCAACTCGGCCTCGACCGCAAGGGCTGGGGCCAAGGAGTTTGCGCAGGCGACTTCGACAACGACGGCTTCACCGACCTCTTCGTCACTTATTGGGGCCAGAACTCGCTGCTCCGCAACGTCGGCGGCAAGCGTTTCGAGGACGTGACCGCCAAAATGGGCCTCACCCAGGACCGCACCCGCTACAACACCGGCTGCGCCTTTCTCGACTACGACAACGACGGCCACCTCGACCTCTTCGTCGCCAACTACCTCAAATTCGACTTCGCCACCACGCCTCCGCCCGGTGCCAATCCCTACTGCTTCTATCGGGGCATCGCCGTCAACTGCGGCCCGCGCGGCCTGCCCTTCGATCGCAACCTGCTCTACCACGCCGAAAACGGCAAGTTCCGGGATGTGTCGAAGGAATCGGGAATCGAGGCCCCGTCCGGCAATTACGCGCTTGGCGTTCTCACCGGCGATTTCAACGGTGACGGCCTAACAGACATCTTCGTCGCTTGCGACCAGACCCCGTCCATCCTCTACATCAACCAGGGCAACGGAAAATTCGAGGACGAGGCACTGCTACGCGGAGCCGCGCTCGATGAAAACGGGCGCGCGATGTCCGGCATGGGGGCGGCAGCGGCGGACTACCTCCACACGGGCGAACTATCGATTTTCCGCACCAACTTCTCCGATGAACTCGAAACCCTCTACCGCAACCGGGGCAAAGGCGAGTTCGAGGACGCCAGCGTGGAATCCGGCCTCGGCCAAAACACCCGCTTCGTCGGCTGGGGCTGCGGCTTCTTCGATTTCGACAACGACGGTTGGCCCGATCTACTCCTAGTGAACGGACACGCGTTCCCCGAGGTGGACCGGCTGAACATCGACATCAAGTACCACCAAAGGCCGATCCTTTACCGCAACGACAGGGGCCACTTTGTGGATATTTCGGAAACCTCCGGGCCCGGAATCACCACCGGACATTCCTCGCGCGGAGCCGCTTTCGCCGATTTCGACAACGATGGAAGCGTGGAGGTGCTGGTCGGCAACCAAAATGAGCCGCCATCGCTACTGAAAACGACGCCCGGAAAGAACCACTGGATTTCGCTGAGGCTGGAGGGCACGCGGGCAAATCGTTCGGCGATCGGTGCCAAGGTACGGCTAACCGCTGGCGGAATTTCCCAGTATGCGGAGGTCCGCAGCGGCGGCAGCTACCTGTCCCAGAATGATCTGCGGCTCCATTTCGGCCTCGGCAGCGCCACCAAAATCGACAAACTGGAAATCGAATGGCCTGGCGGCGCACGCCAGACCGAAACTCCAGCCACAGTCGACCGCCGCCTCACCATCGTGGAGCGCAGACCGTAAATGTCGACCGAGATTTCCAACACGCTCTCACAACTGCGCCAGAAACGCGGTCTCTCGGCGATATCATTGGCCAAGATGGTGGGCATCAGCCGCCAAACGGTTTACGCTATCGAGGCCGGCACCTACGTCCCCAACACGGTCGTGGCCATCCGGCTCGCAAGGGCGCTCGACTGCACCGTCGAAGCGCTTTTCCAACTCGACGACGGCGGGGAGGTGGATCTGCAATCGGAATCCGCCACGCTTCTGGACGGCTCGGATTCCCCCGTTCCCGGCCAAATGGTGGAACTCTGCGACGTGGGGGGGAAACTCATGGCCTGTCCTCCAGCCCCGCAGGCCTGGTACTTCCCGGCCAGCGATGGCGTTGTGGAAGCCTCGGCACCCGGCGGCGACACCCTCGTCCGCCTGTTCAACACAAATGCGGACGCACGGAACCGGATCTTGGTGGCAGGCTGCGACCCCGGCATTTCCGTGCTTTCGAAACACGTGCAGGCTGCGGGAACCGGCCTCGTCCTCGCCCATCGCAATAGCTCCGAGTCATTGGAGCTGCTGAAGGCAGGCGCGATCCACGTGGCCGGCACGCACCTGCGCAATGGTGTGGATCAGCACTTCAAGAAGGACACGGTGGCGGTCATCGCCTTCGCAATCTGGGAGGAGGGCATCTTGACCGCACTGGGAAACCCGAAGGGCATCCGGGGGACTGAGGACCTCGCCCGTCCGGACATTGCAATCATGAACCGGGAACCAGGCGCGGGTACCCGTCGGCTGCTGGATGACGGCTTGGCGAGATTGGGTATCCCGACGACACAGGTGCAGGGCTACGAGCGCACCGCTCCCGGACACCTCCCCGCCGCCTGGCAGGTCAAGATCGGAACCGCCGACTGCTGCATCGCCACCCGAGCCGCCGCCCGCGTCCTTGGGCTCGGCTTCATCCCACTGGTGGTCGAGCGCTACGACTTGGCGATCCGGCGCGAATTCCTCGATCTACCCGGCATCCAAGCCCTGTTGGACACCCTGGGGAAATCCAGTTTCCGCCGCGAACTGGAAGGCTTGGGCGGCTACGACGCGAAGGCCGCCGGTTCCAGAATGAGCTAGAATCGGAGCAGATCCACCATGCCCGCCACCCTTGTACCGGACATCGAAAACCCAATCCCTGCCGGAGCCCCGGCAATATACCCGCCGCGCAAGCGGTGGACGCGCGACGAATGCCAGAGCTTGGAATCCACCGGCCTATGGAACCGGGACAAGTTTGAACTCATTGACGGGGAATTGATCGCCAAGATGTCCAAGAACCGCCCGCACTCCATTGTTCTGATGCTCGTCGCCGAGTGGTTGCGCGGCGTCTTCGGCCCATACCACTTGAATCTGGAGTCACCGGTGGACGTGGCTCCGGAGGACAATCCTTCGAGCGAGCCGGAACCAGACATCGCAGTCCTGAGTAAGGATGGGAATGAATATCCCAAGACGTTTCCGCCTGCCGCAGACGTCCGCCTCCTAGTCGAAATCTCCGATTCCACCCTCGCCTTCGACCTCGGGCCCAAAGCCCGCCTCTATGCCCGCGCCGGAATCGCAGACTACTGGGTCTTCGATATCCAAGCCCGCCGGATCATCGTCCACCGCGACCCGAGCAAAGGCGCATACTCAAGCGTCATCGCGTACAGTGAAGGGGAACAAGTGGCCCCTCTCGCCCACCCGAACGCCCTCGTAGCCGTTTCCAGCGTATTTCCTACCCGCCAGACATAAGGCCACGGCGCAACCGCCCTGCAATTTCACTTCCAAACCGTACCCGTCTTCCCGATTCCGCCGTATAATAGTTTCGTGAGCATGCTGTCCCCTAGACTGCAACTGAAAGTCGCGCAGAAACAAATCCTGACCCCGGGGCTGGTCCAAATGGTCACCATCCTCCAACTCAACCGGCTTGAGTTGAAGGAAATGATCACCCAGGAAATGGTGAACAATCCGGTGTTGGAGGAAAGCCTCGACGGCACGGAGGAAATCTCCCCCGAGGAGCTGCAGCCTCTACTGGAGGCCGAACGTTCGTCAGACCGCGCGGACAAGGATCTGCTCGAAGCCGCCCACATCGAAATCCAGTCAGAGCCATCCCAGGTTCTGGAAGGCGAGCGGGCCTTCGCGGAAACTGAGGCTGCCGGCGATGGGCCGGAAACCTCCGAAACTTCCGACACCACATCGGCCGATCCGTTCGACGAGATCGACTTCGGCAGTTTTTTTGACGACTACCTTGATCCCGGCTACAAGAGCCCGGCCTCGGAACAAGTGGAGAAGCCGTCTTTCGAGACCTTCCTAACGGCACCCCAGACGTTGCCGGACCACCTCCGTTCCCAATTGAGCGTCAGTCTGCTGGACGACGAGGAGCGGGATGCCGCGGAAACTATCATCGGCAATTTGGACGAGGACGGCTACCTGCTGGCAACCATGCAGGAAATGGCGGAACAGGGCCAGTTCTCAGTGGCAATCATGGAGACTGCGCTTAAGGCAGTCCAAGGGCTGGAGCCGGCGGGAGTGGGTGCGCGCGACCTGCGCGAATGCCTGTTGCTGCAGATCGAAAGCAGGAATTGGCGCGGCGGCGTGGCCTGGCAGATCGTTTCCGACCACATGAAGATGCT
Source organism: uncultured Acidobacteriia bacterium (assembly GCA_903925015.1). Taxonomy (GTDB): domain Bacteria; phylum Acidobacteriota; class Terriglobia; order Bryobacterales; family Bryobacteraceae; genus BOG-234. The sequence goes on along the minus strand of CAIYDY010000244.1, from coordinate 25,613 downwards.
GGAGGCCCGGCAATTCAAGGAACTCGGCAAGCTGATGGGGCGCCCGCAGGAGCACATCGACATCGCGGTGGCCGCGATCCGGAGGCTCAACCCGCGTCCCGGCGTCAAGTACTCGGGCAGCAACAACCGCACGGTGGAGCCCGATGTCTACTACATCCGCGACGGCGAGGACTTCATCATCCAGATGAACGACGACGACCTGCCCCAGCTCCGACTCAACTCCCAGTACAAGCGCATGCTGGAGCGCGACCCGGCGGCCAACAAGAACGACCAGGCCAAGGTCGACGCCGCCCGCGAGGTCCGGGAATACGTCCGAGAACGCTACACCTCGGCCATCCAGCTGATGAAGAACATCGAGCAGCGCAAGCAGACCATCCTGCGTGTCTGTGAAATCATCAAGCGCCGCCAGGACGAATTCCTGAACATGGGACTCGACGGTTTGCGCCCCATGATGATCAAGGATGTGGCCGAGGAAATCGGCGTCCACCCCTCCACTGTGAGCCGCGCGGTGGCGGGCAAATACGCCCATACCCCGCACGGCGTGTACGAACTGCGATACTTCTTTTCAGAGGCGGTTCAAGGCCGTTCAGGGGGCGACACCCCGCTTCTCCTGCTGAAACGCAGGGTCAAAAAAATGATCGAGGAAGAGGACCGGCGGCACCCCATGACAGACGACCAGATCACCGCCCGTCTGCAATCGGAGGGTATCGACGTGACCCGCCGAACCGTCGCGAAGTACCGCGAGGATTTGAGGATCCCGTCCACCCACCAGCGTCGCGTCCGCGACTGAGATCCACGAACAGGAGACAGGTAACCGTGAAGGTAACGTACACCGGACGGCAGATCGATCTTTCAACCGAAAACGCCCACAAGATCGAGCTGGAATTTCAGAAACTGGGCAGGATACTGGACAATGGAAGAGGCGAGGCGCACGCGCATGTGGTTCTCGCCCATGAACGCGTGGAGCACCACCACTCGCACTTCGCCGAAGTGACCGTGCCCTACCACCACCATGACCTGGTGGGGAAGGCCCACGACGCCGACCTTTTCACGGCATTGCACGCCGCCGTGGGAAAGCTGGAGGCCCAGGCGCTGAAGGTCAAGGAGAAGTACCGCGATTCCCGTCGTGTAGGTGACGACGGGCTACTACAGGCCGAATAAGTAGGCACACGGGAGGGTTGTTTTGACGGAAGGCAAGAAAGCTCCAAGGAAAAAGGTGGCGGAGACGACTCCGACAGCGAAAGCTCCGTCAAACAACCCTCCAGCGGCCACTCCGGCTGAATTGGTGATCATCACCGGCATGAGCGGGTCGGGTAAGGGCTCGGTGCTGCGGGCCTTGGAGGATGTCGGCTACTACGCTGTCGACAACCTGCCGGTCGAATTGATCCCCACATTTGCGGACCTGATCAGCGATTCCGCGTCCGGCAAGCGGGCCGCGCTGGTAATTGACGTCCGCGAGGGTGAGGGTCTCAAGAAGTTTCCCGCCATCTTTGGGGCCTTGCGGGGCGTCCGCAACGTCCGTCTGCTGTTCATGGAAGCAGGCGACGAGACCATCGTCCGCCGCTTCAGCGAAACCCGCCGCCCGCACCCCCTTTCCGATGGAGAGCAACCGGTTAGCGAAAGCATCCGCAGGGAGCGGGAGGCACTGGCACCGGTCCGCGAGCTGGCCGACCTGGTCGTGGACACCTCGAAGTTCAATGTCCACGAACTCCGCGACTTCATCAAACAAAAATTCGGCACCGAAGGGGAGCAGACCCGAATTTTGGTGTACGTCACCAGCTTCGGCTTCCGCCACGGGCTCCCGCCGGATTGCGACCTCGTTTTCGACGTGCGCTTCCTGCCGAATCCGCACTACATCCCCGAACTCAGGCCCCAGAACGGCTTGGACCCGGCAGTGGCGCATTATGTCCGGTCCTTCCCCCAGACCGGCGAATTCCTGGACCAGATCACCCATTTGCTGCTGTATCTTCTGCCGCACTATATCCGCGAGGGCAAAAGTTATTTGACCGTGGGTTTCGGCTGCACAGGGGGACACCACCGGTCCGTGATGATGGCCGACCAAGTGCAGAAAAACCTGGTCAAAGGCGGATATCAGGCCAAGGCCACCCATCGGGACATCGACAAGGTCTATTGATTGGCGGTTGTCGGCTGCGACTGCCCGTAGCGGCGTCTCATGGCCAGGAATGGCTCCTCGATCACGCTCCAAGTGAGCGAGGCAAAGGCCACGGAAACGGGCAGCACCTCGAAAATCGCGGTTAGCAGCGTGTTTCCGAACGCACTGGCACCTGAAATATTCAGGAACCAGCTCTTGGTGGCCAGAATGGTAATTACCGGGACATGGATGAGATAGACCGAGTAACTGACCTTTCCCAAGTACCGGAGTGCCGAGTCAGCAAAACGGGGTAACAACGGCGCGACGGCGAGGTAGCCAGCCACGAACGCCGTCCAAATGGATGCCTCCGCAATTGGCCAGAGAATTCGCCACTCCTGATGTCCGGGCCAGCCACCACTTTCATGAAAGCCCCATAGAACCCCGACAACACCGGCAGCGGCGACGGGAAAGAACCACCGGAGGCTGCGCGGCATCCCGTAACGGTGTACCAGCCAAGCCAGTATTGCGCCTCCCAAAAACTGGTCTGTCCTACCCAGCACCGTCCAGTAGGTCACATCCAGCATCCCGGCACCCATGCTTACAGCTGCGAACCGCACCAGCCACACCAAGACCGCCAACCGTAGGAGCGCCCACAGCCTGCCGGCATTCAAATAATGAAGTACGGCGGGGAACAGAAGGTAGAGATGTGCCTCGACTGCGATACTCCAAGTAACTCCCGTCCATTCGCCAAAGGACAACCCGCCAGCAAGATACCCGAACTGGAAGAGACTGGAGAGAAATTCGGGAAACTTGAACTTCTGCGGAAATGAGTTGGCCCCTGTGAACAGCACAAAAAGATACAACGGAAAAATGCGCAGCAGGCGGTTTCGATAGAATTCCGGCCAACGGATATTGCGGCCAAGGGATCCGTAGGTCAGGATAAAGCCGCTGATGACTAGAAATAGGGCGACGGCGGAATGCCCCTCCAGCAGCGCAGCCAGCAGAGGATTGCCTGTGTGGGGCCAGTCGTCCGGCTGCCACGCACGATGAAACGCCAATCGCGGATAGAGCAGATGGACGGAATGGTATAGGAGAATCAGCAGGGCAGCAAATGCACGCAGGTGGTCAACGGCCGGGAGGTAAGCTCGGTTGGGACTTTCCATTTTCAGATCGCTCTAACCGCGCCGCGACCGATTTCCGCGACCGTCGGAGTCCCGCATTCCCGCATCGCCAGCAACAGCTCCGCCCGCAGAATGTCGATCACGCGCTCCACGCCCGCTTGGCCGAACGCGGAAAGACCCCAAATATAGGGCCGACCAACACCGACCGCCTTCGCACCCAAGGCCAAAGCCTTGTAAATATCGGTCCCGCGCCGGAACCCGCCGTCCACAAAAACCGGGAGGCTCCCGGCTTCCGAGACTACCTCCGGGAGGCAATCGATGGTCGCCCGCAAGGTCTCGGTCGCGCGACCACCGTGGTTGGAGACCAGAATGCCATCGGCACCATGTTCGCGCGCCAAACGCGCGTCGGCAGCATTGTCGATTCCCTTCAAGACCAACTTCATCTTGGTCATCTTCTTCAGGCGTTCCACCCAGCTCCAATCGGCAAAGGGAGGGTTGATGGACGAGCCTATTCCATCCAGCATGGGCGTTTCGCGCGCCGGAGGCAATCCGGCCACCACCAAGGCAGGGCCGCCAGACGGGTGGCACGAATTGCACTGCCGCGTATCCCGGCGCATCATCCGCGCAAGCGTTTCCGTATTTCGGCCGCCGAAGAGGTCAATCGTCCAGACCAGTACCGGACAACCTGTTGCTTCAGCCCGACGCACCAGCCGTTCGGTTTTGTCCCATTCGGACGGGATGTACAGCTGCATCCAAGGTGCGCGGCCCAGGGACTTCGCCACATTTTCAACCGACACCGATGTCACCGTAGAAAGAATCTGCGTCGCGCCCTTCAACTTCACGGCACGCGCCACAGCCGCCTCGCCCTCAGGATGGAAGGCCTTCTGGGCTCCGACCGGACACAGGAAAAGCGGGCTATCCCACGTCTCCCCGAAAATTTGGGTCTTCAAGTTGGCCTTCGAAACGTCCACCAAGCGGCGTGGGACAAGTCCGATGTGCCGGAACGCGGCCATATTCGCTTGCAGGGTCAGGTCGTCATCCACGCCGGTTGCCAGATAGCCCCAGTGCGCGGGAGGCAGCAGTCGGCGGGCGACGGCCTCGAAATCCATTACGTTTATGGCTTCGGCTGCGGATGCCAAGGACTGGTCCTGGCCCGAGGCCATCGCCCCAAACAGGGGACTCCCTGCCAGGAAGCGAAGGAACTCGCGGCGGGCATTCCGGTTGCCGGGCACCTATTCGACGTCCCCGAATACCGCATCCACCTCGACCGCGCCGTGGAGGTTGTCGTCCAGCTCGATCCGGTCGAACCGCTGGCGGGAGATCAAGGCGACATCGGCAATACGATAGTCGTGTTCCGGGTCGGAACGGAACCCCAACTCCATGGCCACTTCAAACCGAGGGGTGTTCAGCGCCCAGAAAATTCGTAACAGTCTGTGTTGAATGCGGTTGTGACGTTGTTTGGGTGGTGCCACATGAATCAATTCCCCATGGTGGAGTTCGTAGCGCCCACCGGGTGGATCCGGCAACTGCTCCAACTGCGCGAATGTGACGAGACCAGCCGTTGCTGCAGCCATGTTCAATCCCTGCCTGATTCTACCAATTCCCGGCTATCATGACAGATATGTTCCGCCCCGCAACCGCGCTCGTTTTGGCCTCCGTCGTTCTGGCATCGGGACTCGGTGCCCAAACCCCCTCGCTCCCGCCGCTGCGCAAACAGGCCGAAATCCAGCAGGAGTGGCTCAAACTCCGCCTCGAACGCCACCTCCCAGCCCTGATGCGGAAATACAAGACACAGATGTGGATCGTCGCCTGCCGCGAATACGCCGAGGATCCGGCCTTCTTCTCCCTCGTGTCGCCCACCGTATTTGCCGCGCGCCGCACCACCATCTACGTTTTCAATGACTTGGGACCGGAGAAGGGCGTCGAACGTCTCGCCCTTGGCGGGGACTCCAACGGCGGACTCTACACGGTCTACCGTGACCCAGCCTCGGCCAACAAGGAAATCTACGGCGAATCGCAATGGACGACCTTGAAAGCACTGGTGGATGAGCGCAAGCCCGCCAGCATCGCGATCAACGTCTCCGCCACCCACGCCTTCTCCGACGGGCTCAGTTCCGGCCTTCGCGACAAACTGATGGCCACCCTCGGCCCCAACTACAAGGACCGCATCCACCCTTCCGAAGAACTGGCCCTCGAATACCAGGAGTTGCGCATTCCGGAGATGCTCCCGGTCTACAGGGACATGATGGCGATTGTCCACGCACTGATCGCGCGGGCCTTCTCCAATGAAGTCATCATCCCCGGCAAGACCACAGACCAGGACGTGGTCTGGTGGCTACGCCAAAAGGTGAACGACGCTGGCCTGGGAACTTGGTTCCAGCCGTCCGTGGAAATCCAGCGCCAAGGACTCACCGCCTCCAACCGGCTCAACCGCAGCACCGGCACGGTGATCGAACGGGGTGACGTCCTGCACACCGATTTCGGCATCACCGCCATGCGTCTGAACACAGACACGCAGCACATGGGCTACGTCCTGCGCGCGGGCGAAACCGATGTGCCCGCCGGAATCAAAAAAGCGCTGCAAAACACCAACCGCCTCCAGGATCTGACATTGGAACGAATGAAACCCGGCCGTTCGGGCAACGAGGTCCTCTCACTGGTCCTCCACGCCATGCGCGAGGAAAAGATCGACGGCACCGTCTACAGCCACCCTGTCGGCGACCACGGCCATGCCGCCGGTCCACTCATCGGCCTCTGGGACCTCCAGGAGGGCGTCCCCGGGCGCGGCGACGTGAAACTAGTGCCCGGAACATGGTTCTCCATCGAGCTTCAAGCCACCACTCCGGTCCCGGAATGGGGCGGCCAGAAGCTGGAAGTCGCCCAAGAGGAGGACGCCATGCTGGATGAACAAGGCCGCATGTCCTGGATTCTCAAGCGCCAGACCGAATACCACTTGGTGAAGTGAGGACCGCCAACATCAAAGCGGTAAACTTCGATTCGGGACTTCTCAGATGAAACCAATTCGCCGCGTCGCCGTTCTTGGAGCCGGAACCATGGGTTCCCGCATTGCCGCACAGCTTGCAAACGCCGGGGTGCCTTCCCTGCTGCTCGATTTGACACCCGCAGCGGCCAAGGCTGGCCTCGACGCCGCACTGAAGAGCCGCCCAGCCGCCTTCATGCTCCCGGACAATGCCCGCCTCGTCACGACGGGCGGTTTCGACACCGACATGGCAGGGATCGCCGCCTGCGGATGGGTCGTGGAGGCCGTCGCCGAGAACCTCGAAATCAAGCGGAGCCTCTACGCCAAGGTCCTTGCGCACCGCACTCCCGGAACCATCCTCTCCACCAACACCAGCGGCATACCATTGGCCCAGATTGCCGAGGGCTGGTCCGACGAAGTCCGCGAGCATTTCCTGGGCACCCACTTCTTCAACCCGCCGCGCTACCTGCACTTGGCCGAAGTCATTCCCGGACCCGCCACGCGTCCCGAAATTCTCGCCCATTTGGGCCAGTTCTGCGAAATACACCTCGGCAAGGGGGTGGTCCCGTGCAAGGACACCCCGAATTTCATCGCCAACCGCATCGGGTCGTTCTTCGGCTCCATGGTGCAGAAATTGACGGTCGACCACGATTTGACCTTGGAGGAGGTGGATCTTCTCACCGGAACCCTCATCGGGCTGCCAAAATCCGCCAGTTACCGGCTGCTCGACATCGTGGGCTTGGACGTCTGGGCGCACGTCACCCGGAATCTCTACGCCGCAGTCCCAAACGACCCCTTCCGCGAACTGTTCACCATGCAGCCGTTCCTGGACGAAATGATCAACCGCAAGTGGTTGGGCGACAAGACCGGCCAGGGTTGCTACAAGCGCGTGGGCAAGGATCGCGCCATCCATGCCTTGGATTGGAAAACCTTCGAATACCACCCGGCCGCCAAGGTGCGGTTCGCGTCCTTGGAGGCTGTCCACAAGATTGAACCTCTCGGCGCGCGGCTGAAGGCTCTGGTGGCGTTGAACGACAGAGTCGGCCAATTCCTATGGGAATTGCTGAGCAGCCACGTCGTCTACGCAGCCCACATGGTCCCCGAAATTTCCGACCGCATCGTCGAAATCGACCAGGCCATGCGGTGGGGCTACGCCAATTCCGCGGGGCCGTTCGAACTCTGGGACGCGCTCGGCTTCGAGGCCACCGCACGCCGGATCGAGGCCGAAGGCCGCACGCTGCCGGAAAATGTCGTGAAGATGCTGTCTTCCGGTGCCCAGTCCTTCTATAAGGCAGCGGATGCGGACAGGAATCCCGGCACGGCATACTTCGATCTGGCCAGCGGAACCGGCTACAAAACGATGGAGCCGCGCCCGGGGGTGACCGTGCTCTCCGACCTTAAGCGGGCCCGTGGCGTGGTCAAAACGAATCCCGGAGCCTCCCTCATCGACCTGGGCGACGGCGTAATCGGCTGCGAGTTCCACTCCAAAATGAACTCGCTGGGCGAGGACAACCTACGGATGATCCGCACCGGGTTGGCGGAACTGGAAACCAACTTCGACGCCATGGTGATCGCAAATCAGGGCGAAAATTTCTCCGTCGGCGCGAACCTCATGATGGTGCTGATGGCGGCGCAGGACGGCGATTGGGATGAACTGGACGAGGCCATCCGTGCCTACCAGCAGCTGAACATGTCGCTCAAGTACGCTCCCAAGCCCGTGGTCGCGGCCCCGTTCGGGATGTCGCTGGGCGGAGGCTGCGAAACGCCGCTGCATTGTACGCGGGTCCAAGCTTCGGCGGAGCTCTACATGGGCCTTGTGGAAGTCGGCGTAGGCCTGATTCCGGGCGGCGGCGGCTGCAAGGAGATGTTGGCGAGATCCCGCGACATCAAGAAAACGTTCGAGCAGATCGCCTTTGCCAAGACCTCGGCCAGCGCTGCGGAAGCACGGCAGTTCGGCTATCTCCGCGAAGGCGATGGGATCTCGATGAACCGCGAGCGCCTGATCGACGACGCCAAACGGCTGGCGCTTTCGCTGGTTTCGGCGCACACCCCCGGCGCACCTCGCACAGATATACCCGTTTCCGGCGAGGACGGCTTCGCCATGATGAAAATGGGTGTCTGGATGGCCCGCCAGGGCGGCTACATTTCCGACTACGACACTGTGGTCGGGGAAAAACTGGCCTACGTCCTGAGCGGCGGACGACTGACCGGCACTCCGATGGTTTCCGAACAGTACCTGCTGGATTTGGAACGCGAGGCCTTCCTCAGCCTCTGCGGCCGGAAAGAAACGCAGGCTCGCATCGCCCACATGCTGCAAACCGGCAAACCTCTGCGGAACTAACCTATTCCGGCGGCCCGTCAAACTGAATCGTCGAACTCGCGTCCGTCTTGCGGAATTCCGTGCCGTAACTGACTGCGCCCCCCGCCTTCGCGCGCGCTGGTACGTCACGGAAAATCCCAGTTGCCGGATGTTGATTCCCAGGAACAACCGGACACCCCAAGGCACTCCCTTGGCCAGCTCGGTATGGATCCCGACCGGCTGGAATTCCTGCTTGTCGATCCAGACCTCGCCTTTCCATTGGTGGCACGAATTGTCGTCGTCACCAACCACAGGACAAGGCCGACCACATGTCCGCGCCAGTGGTCAAAGCGTTAACCCCGCAATTCCATCATCTCCACCAATCTCAACCGGAGTTCAGCGTTCACCCCGCACCCGAAGATCGGCACCGGCATCCAACACCGCGCGCATCATCTTTCCGTCGCCGCTTTTCGTTGCCGCGTCATGCCGCTTGGTGCGCAGAAGTCCACCCCCGACCATCGCGGATGTTCGGGCGCGCCCCGCGTTCCAGCAACCAGAAGGATTGTTGGAACTGGCCCCACCGAATCAGGTTGTTCAGGAGCGGCTGTTCGTCCACCATCGAAAAATCGGGATCGGCACCGTGCTCAAGCGCAATCTTCCCAAGTTCGGTGCTGGAGTTCCAAAGGGCCGACACCAACGCCCGGTTCGCCTCGGCACCCCGCTCCAGCAGCAGGCGGAATGCTCCCCGTACTAATTCAATATCGCCCGACTTCAGTGCCTCGATCACGACCCTATTCTAACGGGCTGGAACGATGTGATTCCCGCCGCACCGGCCTTGCCGTAGTCAATACCAGCGCCAAACGAATCACCAAAGCGGTGGCTAAACCCACGCACGCCCCAAACGCCGTAAAATACCCACGTGTCGAGCCCGACGGATATACGTGTGGCGGATCGACGACCCTAGTCACCTTGGCGGTGTTTTGCACGCCCTTCAGGCTCGCCGCACTCTCTCCCAAACCCGCCACCAGCATTTGCAGAGTTTCCACGGCAGTATCCTGATCCTCGTCCGTAAACTCGAGCGAGAAGCCCTTTTCGCCACCCTCCAGCGCCACATCGTTCAAAATCGTGTTTTCCCGAATCCGCTGCATCATTTCATCCGGCGTGACCATGATCAGCCGGAACGAAAGCGTCTTGCTGATCAGGGGCTGGAGGAACTCCTGGCTCAAAGTTCGCTGCCACGCTGGATGCAGCAGCGGCTCGGTATCGGCCTGATTGATGAATGCCAGCGTGGCGCTGGCGGAGTACTGCTGGGGGCCGAACATGGCACCCACAAAGCCCGAGAGCGCTCCACCCACAACCAGCAGGAATGCGATGGTCCAAAAGCCCTTTTTCACGCAGTTTTATCCGGGGCGTTGCAGATCGAAAGCATCCGGCACTCCGCACACTTGGGCTTGCGCGCCACGCACGGCCCTCGCCCATGGTGGATCATCTGGTGCGAAAACAGAATCCAGCGGTTCTGCGGGATGATCTTCATCAGGTCTTTTTCGATCTTGACCGGATCCGACTCCTTCGTGAGCTCCAAGCGGTTCGACAATCTCTGGACATGGGTGTCCACGACCACGCCCGACGCAATCCCGAAACACGTACCAAGCACCACGTTCGCCGTTTTTCGCGCCGCACCCGGCACCGTTACCAGTTCCTCGATCGTGTGCGGCACCTCGCCGCCGAACTCGTTCAGCAACCTTTGGGCAGCGCCAACCAGCGACTTGGCCTTGTTGTTGAAAAATCCGGTGGACCGGATGTCCTCGGCCACGGCCTCAGGCCGGGCTGCAGCAAAATCCCGAATGGTCGGGTACTTGGCGAAAAGGCCCGGAGTCACCTCGTTCACCCGCTTGTCCGTGCACTGCGCCGAGAGGATTGTCGCCGCCAGAAGTTCCCAGGCGTTGGTGTGGTTCAGGGCGCACGTAACATCGGGATACATCTCGTTCAGAAGACGAAGGATCTCGTCAACCCGCGCCTGTGTCTGGGCTTTTGTCAAACGCGGCTTGGAGGCGGTCTTGGAAGGCGTGGGCATCTGGGCGGACTCTTTGTATCTTAGCGGAAACGCCAAGTCAGGCAGGCAAGCGGAGCCGGAAATGCGCTCCCGGAGTGGAGTCATCCGCGATCCACAGATCCCCCCCGTGGTCCAGAACCGTCTGCCGCGAAAGCGCGAGCCCCAACCCCAGCCCATTCTTACCCGACGACACAAACGGCTGGAACAACCGCTCCCGCACGGACGCCGGAATTCCCGGCCCGTTGTCATCCACTGTGATCAGAATCGAGCCTTCGCTGCGCTGGGAGGCAATCCGGATCTCCCCGCCGTCCGGCATTGCCTCCACGGCATTGGAAATCAGGTTGACGAACACGCGTTCCATTCGTCCGGGCTCCAGTGGGATCTCAATGGCCGGATCCACGGTGCATAGAATATCCACGCCCTGCGTCTCCGCCGCCGGGGTCTGCAAATCCACCGCCGCGCCCACCACTTCCGCCAAGTTGCAGTATTCCGGGGCTTCCGTACGTCCGCGCCCGACATCCACCAGCTGCTGCAGCATGTCCTTGATCACCCTCGACGACCGGTAGATGTTGCCGGCGATCCGCTTCAATTGGCTCTGGTTCAGGTCGCCGTCCATCATCATCTCGGCACCGCCGTAGATCGATGCGAGCGGATTGCGGAGGTCATGCACGATGGAACTCGAAAGCCGCCCGATCGTGGCAATTCGTTCCTGCCGGATCAATTCCTCCCGCGCGGCTTGGATCGAACGGCACATGTCGTTGAACGTTCGGGCCAATCGGCCAAGCTCGTCGTTGCCGCCGTCCGGCACGCGGGTGTCGTACTTCTGCATGCCTATCAGAGTGGCGGCACGGTCCAGTTGGCCAATCGGCTGCAGGATTCGACCAGCCAGATACACGCTGAGCGCCATACCAGCAATCACGGCAGCCGCCCAGATCAAGATCAATTGGTTCTGCAGGGAGTCGAGGTCACGCCGGATCGCATCAAAGTTGTGGACAATCAGCAGATCCCCGACTGGCACACCGGAAATATCCTGCAACGGTGTTCCAAGAACGGCGAATTCCCGACCGGCCACGCCAATCCGCTGCAAATCCGCACTGCGGTGGTACTCGTGGGCAAGGCGCGTCGTCTCGTCCCGGTTCAGCGTCGAGGAAACAACCCTGCCCATCGACAAAAACACAAAATCGCTCCCGCCTGTGCGTTCCCGCAAGTCCAATGCCACTTGCTGGTCCACCGGAAAGCCTGTCACCAGTACATTCAGCAACTCGGGGCCGGTCTGTACCTGGACATAGACGGGCGTGACAACGAACTCGTATAGCCCGTCGTCCTGGAGGGCGAATCCAGCAGACTGCCCCGGAAATCGCGGAATGGCCTCGCGGACCACATCCAAACGGCGGGGCGTCCCAAACTTGCCGCCGAGGGAGGCAATCACCTCGCCCCGAGGGTCGGTGACAAGGAAGATCGCGCTCGATTCTGAGACGCGCTTCCAAATCTCGCCGGCTGTATCTTGAATCGTCGCCTTGTCATTGGTCTGAAATGCGGCCCGGACATCCGACATGCCGCTGAGAACCGTACTCAGCGAGCGCAGCAGGTCCGCCCGCGCGCTCCACAGAGACTCATAGGCTTTGAAATTTCCCCGCAGCTGGGTCTCGAGGTTTTCCGACAGCTGCTGCTGGGTGCGGGCCTGCACAAAATAGCCCGCGATGGCCAGCAGCAAAGTGATCGCGACCGAGGTCGAAATCCCGATTTTCCAGAGGAGCGACGGTCGGGTGAGCCTGGACATTCGGGAGTCGCCCCCTAGTTCCTGACTCCGGGATAAATGACCTTGTCATCGGACGGAGGGCCGTAATCCTGTCCGTACTTGTTCTTGTGCGGGGCAAGCAGATACCCTGCCTCGGAAATGCCTATGGGTGCCAGCCTGACCGGACCATCGGCCACCTGAATTCGTTGCGAAAGACCTTGGAGCGTCTCATCCGTAGCCCGTTCGTGGAACACCGAAACGTCGTAGGACCCCGGCGGCAGGTCCACGTGAAAACTGCCGTCCTTTCCCGTCACCGCGAAATTCGGGGTATTCAGGACAAGGATGACCGCTGTCATATCCGAGTGGATGTTGCAGAATACGCGCACGGCACCTGTTCGGACGAACTTGACGGTGCGGGACGTTCCCGGCGCGTAGAGTCCAACATCGAATATCTGGCCGCTGAAGCGGGAAAAAGCATTGTGGAAGATCGGGTCGAAGTTCGGGAAATCGATGGCGGTCCCGGCCACCACCGGTAGAACGTGGGGAACAAAGGTTTTGTGCCGCTGCTCCATCACGGCGTGCTTGGCGGGCGCGGCCGGGGCGGGGCTGCCGACGGCACGGAAAGACAGAACCGCACCGGAGAAGTCTTTCCGCTTCACAGTCTGGCCCTTCGCGGAATCGCGGATCTGCACGGTACCGGAGACGTCCACCGCAGCCAGCGGCAGAGCGGCCAGCAGGATCGCGCAACTAGAAAAGGTAAGCGATCGCCAAGTCATAGTGGTTGTTCAGCCGTGTACCGGAGACGGTGTAGGAGGTGCGGTTCTGGGAAATTTCAATGGCCGCGAGGACGTTCGGGGCCAGTTTGTAGATTGCGTTGCCGGCGTAGATCAAATTGCGACGCACCAAATTGCCGGTCAGATCGGCACCGCGGTTGGCCTCCTCGCCGCCAAAAGCGTGGAAGGAAAGCTTCGGCGTGGCAAAGAAAGTCGCCTGGGTCCAACCGCCCGTGGTGTGCACCGGCACGATGGACCCGTTGGAAAGTACGCTAAAGCCCTGCCGCAAACCGCCCAAACCGGCCGCATTCGTACCGTGGAAATATGCCCCATCCACTTGGAAGAACGCTAAAGGTTTCACCAGCCAGTCCATCGTGAACAAGTCGGACGAGACGGTCTTGCCGCCAACGTGCGTAACGGCGGTGTGGAATCCGGGCGCAAATGCGAATTGCCGGTCGCCCGAGTCGTGGTGGAAGTTGAAGCGCCCCTCCCAAGCGGGCCGGGCTTTTTCCAACGTGGCGGCAATGGCTCCCGGAACTGCCGCCGATGCGGTTTCCGTAGTCTGGAACACACCGAACTCGGCGCTGACACCGGTATTCTCCGAGAAATTGAAGCGCTGTTGCACCCGGACCTCCGGATTCCAGTTCCAAAGATTCCCGGCACCAGTAAGCGGGGCCAGCCCGACCATCGCCAATGTCGTCGGCTCCCGCGGCGCCACGATCGGCTTGTCCTGGCCCACAGTAAATGTGGTGTTCTTCCAAGCCAAGTCCAACGTCGCCAAGCGGATGCGGAAAAGATTGTTGGACGGTGCAGCCGCCCCGCCCCAGAAATCCATGTAGAAGGACCCCGTGGCTTTCCCACCGCCCGGCAGATTCGGCCCGTTGAATTTCAATCCAAGCACGGTTTGGCGGAACGATGCACCGGTATTGTTCGTTCCCGCCGCAGCCGACGCCGTCACAGGCTCTTGCAAGGTGCCACCGAATCGCGTGTTGGCGAATGCGTTGAACAGCAGCATTCCAGTCAAGGCAACCGGTTGCTTCTGCGACGATTCAACCTTCGATTGCGCCAGTTCCTCTGTCCGGGCTTCCTGGACATCAAGCCGTTCCGTTACTGGAGGCTGCGTTGGAAGTGAAACTCCCGCCGCGACCGCAGAACCGCCCAACTCGCGGCGAAGCTGGTCGATTTCTGCCTGTAATTCGCGGTTTTGCTTCTCCAATTTCTCCAAGCGTTCCAGAACAGCGCGCATGTCCGGTCCGGCTTGGGCGATCAGTAATGGAGTGATCGAAAACGCCAAAGCAGTCACGGACAACCAAGCTGGGCATGACCGGCGATTCAAATAAGCTCCTCCAGTTTACGGCGGACGGCTGCGGGCGAATACGGTTTCGAGAAAAACGCGTTCGCGCCCACTGCCAGCGCCTGGGCCGGAAGCCGGGGATCGCTGTCGCCACTAATCAATAATACCGGGAGAGTTGTGAAACGGGGATCAGCCCGCAATTGCCGGATAAAATCAAAACCATCCGCATGCGGCAAATGCCGGTCGGTAAGAATTGCAGCTACCTCGCCACTTCCGGCCAAAGCCATGGCGGCACGCGGACTGGGCAGGATCCGAATCTCGATATCCGGTATTCCCTCCAAGGCAATCTGCAGCGTCTCCGCGCAGGCGGCGCTGTCTTCGACGATGATCACAAGTCTCGACATGATCGCCCCTAGGGCAGGAACCGGTATCCCACCTTGTGGAGTGTCAGGAAGTGGCGCGGAATCACCGGATCCGCCTCCAGCTTCTGGCGCAGCCGCACCACATGGGCGTCCACCGTGCGCGTGTTCGGAAAGGATTCGTAGCCCCAGACCGAGTTCAGGATCATGTCGCGCGACAGCGGCCGGTCCGGGTTTTGCAAGAAGAACGTCAGCAGGTTGTACTCCGCAGGCGTGAATTTGATATCGATACCCTTCCGCCGCACAATGCGGCGTTCCAGATCGACCTCTACGTCTGCAAAGGATAGGACTTTGTGCGGCTCCGAAGGGGAACGCCTCAATACCGCCCGCACCCGTGCCAACAGCTCGCGTGTCCCGAACGGCTTCACAATGTAGTCGTCGGCCCCGATTTCGAGCAGCAGGACCTTGTCGATTTCCTCGCCAACCGCGCTCAGGACAATGATTGGCGTCGTAACACCGGACGTGCGGAGGCGCTTGCAGACCTCGACGCCGGAAAGGTCTGGGAGGCGGAGGTCGGTGACGATCAGGCTCGGTTTCGCGAGAATGGCCTGGTCGAGACCAGTCCGGGCATCGGCTGCGAGGATCGCGCGGAAGCCTTCCCGCTCGAACAGGACCCCGATCGTGTCCCGCAGGCTGTCGTCATCGTCGATCACGAGAATGGTTTGCATCGGCACTGCGATTTTAGCGTGTTTGAAGCCCGATGGCGAACGGGTTCCCAACCGCGATGCCGGTTTTACAACAGTTTTACAGGGCGGATACCGGAATATCCGCCCCGGCAGGGAGTGGTTTACTCCTGGTCGAACAATTCCGACCTGGTCACCCGTTCCCCCTTGAACATCACGAACGAAATCGCCTCCAGTGCGTGGATGTCCGTCAGCGGATTACCGTCGACGATCAACAATGTTGCGTCGCGCCCTTTTTCAATGGTCCCGAAGCGCCCGACCGCACCCAGCAACTTCGCCGAATTCGCCGTCGCGGCTTGGATCGCGTCAAGCGGCGGAATGCCCGCTTCCACCCACAATTGCAACTCGTGCTGGACGGTAGGACCGTGCAGAACCAGCATATTTCCCGCGTCGGTGCCTGTAACCAGAGTCACCCCGGCCTTGAATGCGCGCACTAGGTTGTCCTTTGCGATGGCCATGTCGATTGGGTAATCGGCCAGCCGCTTCCGCATGGCGACGACGTCGGGCGTCTCGATGCTCTTCATCGTAGCCGCAAGAATCTTGGGCGGCGCAGCCTGTTGCACCAAAGACCGGCCCAGCAGATCCAGTTTCCCGGCGGCGAACTGCTGGAAAGCCTCCCCAACCGACAGTGTTGGGTCAAAGGCAATCCCGTTTTTCGCCATCAGCGCGAAATCGGCGTCCGGAATGCGCTGGCGATAGGAGCCGTGCTCAATCGACGACGCTCCCGCTGCAATGGCATCCTCAATATCGCGCGGATCGCCGGTATGCACCGCCATCCGCAACCCATCGGCTTTCGCCGCGGCCCCGATAGCAGCCAGAATGCGCGGGTCCATCCGCTCAAAGTGCGTCGCGCCCGCACCGGCCTCCATCACAGCCTTGATCCCGTCCACGCCCATTGCCTTCAGCGCGTCCACCATCGCCTTGGCGTCGGCATCCGATTTCGGAATTCGGACAAATTGCGCATCCAGTTGCTTTCGGACCGGTTCCGGCATCGCCCGGAAGTACTCGGTGCCATGCCCGCCGGTGGTGGTAAAGAGCGGGCCGACCGCAAAAAGTTCAGCTCCCAGCTTTTCCGCGCTGTTCACCGTCTGGCGGATCTTCAGGATTCCCTCGGCCATGTCGCCCAAGCTCCGGACAGCAGTCACACCGGAGTAAAGGTACGCGGCCAATTCCCGCTGCGCCGCCTTGTCCGCATCGTAGTCCTTCCAATCGGTCATGATTCCGCCGGGCGCACCCAGGTGGACATGCATGTCGATCAAGCCCGGCATCACGGTCTTGCCCGCAGCCTCCACACCGACCGCGCGAACCGAATCCGCCTCGGGAATATTGTCCTCGTAAATGGCTTCGATTTTTCCAGCCTTCAGAAGGACGCCGCCGTTCTCAATCACCCGCCCGGTTCCAGTAATGATCCTTGCGTTGCGGATCAGCACTGTCCTCGAACGCTGCATCTCCCGACCCAGAATCTTGTTCTTGGTGACGTTTTCCTTCGTTTTGGCCTGCCATGCGCCAACGGCCAGAAACGGAACCAGCACGGCCAGAATCCACAGCTTGGCTGCGGGACGCATCTTCTCTTCCTTCTCCCAACGGAAAAGCTTGACGCAGAGGAAGAGCCCGGTCACGGCGGTCAACGCCAAGGCAAGTACGGACTGCCAATTTGTAGCCAATGTCTCCTGCCGCATTAGAATCCCCTGCAACCCGGTCACGATGTGGGTGGCCGGAATGAACTGGGTAACAACCAGCAGCCAGTCCGGAAACATCGAGGTAGGAAAGGTGGAGCCACTGAGGAACAGCATCGACATGTAGGCGATCTGGACGATGATCGCGCTCTCCTGCATGGAGTTCACGGTCGAAGCGATGATAAGGCCAATCGACCGCACGGCGATCAACCCCAGCATGATGAAAGCGAAAACCGTCAGGAGATTGGGCGGTACGGCCATACCGTATGTGAAATGGGCCAAGGTGAACATCGCAAACACGTACGGCATGTAAACCACAAGACCAGTAATGGTGGAGGCCACCAGCAGGGGCAGGGGTGATATCGGGGCCACCTTGTACCGGCGCAGAATGTTGGTTTCGCGCTCTTGCACGGCACGCATTCCGGCTCCGAAGAGGCCGTTTCCAAGAATGCCGATCACCGACACCATCGTGACCGTCTGCAGAATCGCCCCGCCCTGCTCGGCATGGAACGCCGTGGCGAAGATCAGGAAGAAGCCCATCGGCATCAAGTAGTTGAAGAAGATGACCACCTTCTGGCGGAAGGCCAGCCGGATGTCGTTCAGAATCAGCGCCAGATAGGTTTTCATTAGTCTCTCAGCCTCTTGCCGGTCAATTCGATGAAGACGTCTTCCAGTGTGGGCCGACTGAGGTGCACGTCCTCCAGTTCGAGCCCCTCGGATTCCACCCACTTGATCATTTCCACAAGGGTGCGCGCGGGCTTGGTGGAGTGGACCACCATGCGGCGCGGATTGTCCGCCAGTTTCGCGTCCGTCGCTTCCGGCCATTGCGGAATCGCGCGGCCCAGCAGCGATACTGAACACTCAATCTCAATCGTCGATTTCCCCGCGCTCTTTTCCATCAGCTCGCGCGGCGAACCGATGGCGATCACCTTGCCTGCGTCGACAATCGCGACCCGATCGCACAACCGCTCGGCCTCCTCGATGTAGTGCGTGGTCATCAGGATCGTCCGCTTCTCGTTGCGCAGATCCTGGATCAGGGAGTGGATCTCAAGGCGCACCTGGGGGTCGAGGCCTGTGGAGGGCTCGTCGAGAAACAGTAGATTCGGGTCGTTGATCAGTCCCAGCGCGATGGCCAGCCGCTGTTTCTGCCCACCGGAGAGTGTTTCGAAGAAGGCATCACGCTTGTCCCAGAGTTGCAGGCGCTTCAGCAGGTCTGTGGGACTCAGCATCCGGCTGTAGAGCGCGCCGAAGAGGACGAGCGCCTCATGGACCCGGATTTTCGCCGGCAGGTTGGTTGCTTGGAGGCAGACGCCGATCCGGTCCTTCAGGAGCTGCTTCTGCTTGTCGGGGTCGAACCCAAGAACCAGAACGTCGCCCGCAGTCCGTTGCCGGATGCCTTCCAAGATCTCGATGGTCGTGGTTTTTCCCGCCCCGTTGGGTCCGAGCAGTCCAAAAACTTCGCCGTTTCGAACCTCGAAGTCAAGTCCCCGGACGGCTTCGAAGTCACCGTAACTCTTTCGTAACCCGCGTACGGATATTGCCAGTTCTTCACTCATATGTCCCGCCACCAGAGTAACGGAATCCGCACCACTGGTGTTCGAAAAGAGGCGCGAACGGTCGAAAATTTTGGATGGGTAGAATGTGGTTTCTACCGGGAGGTATTGTGCGGCGACTCATGGCGGGGATTCTGTTCATCGCTGGTGTGTGTTTCGGACAGGGTCCGAAGATTCTGATTGTGACCGACTTGGAAGGCGTTGGCGGCGTGAACGATGCCGACGAACAACTGCTCCCCGGACAGCGGCGCTACATGGAATCGCGCAAGATTTTGACTGGCGAGGTGAACGCTGCGGTCGAGGGCGCACTGCTGGCTGGCGCGGGGGAAATCGTGATTTGGGATGGGCATGACGGCAGCCGCACCCTGTCGGTGGACGAAATCCACCCGAAGGCCAGGCTGATCCAGGGCAAGCCGACACCAGCCAACTACTACTTCTCGGAAAAACTGTACGACGGCGTCATGTTCGTGGGTCAGCACGCGATGGCGGGGACGAAGAACGCCGTGCTGGCGCATACGCAAAGCTTTTCCGTGAAGCGGCTGACCCTGAACGACCGTGAAGTAGGCGAAATGGGGCAGGTCGCGGCCATTGCCGGATACTTCGGCATCCCGGTCATCATGCTGTCGGGTGATGAAGCTGCCTGCTTGGAGATAACAGCCCTGCAGCCAAAAGCGTCGACGGTGGCGGTGAAGAGACTTGCCGGAAAGATGTTATCGCTGAGCCTGTCGCACGAGGTGGCTAAACAAAAGATCCGCGAGGCCGCGCGCACAGCCGTGGCTCACGCGCGGGACTTCAACCCCTGGAAGATTCCCGGGCCCATTGAATTGGTCTTCGAGTACAAACCCGGACCCGGCGAAACAGCCGGCCGGATCGTCACGTACCGCGGCGCTACAGTGCTTGACGCATATGAGGCTTGGCTGGGAAAGCCCTAGATCATCGCTTGCGCAAGACCCACGTGGTCATGGCACGCTGATTGTGGACCACCGTGGTCTTCAACGTCTCCACCATTTCCCCGCCCAGCAGTTCGGTGAGCGCCAGCAGAAACTCGACGTCTGCCAGATACCGCTCCGAGCCGTCCGGCGAACGGAACCGGCGACCGGCGATCCGCTCCACCTGTGTCTCCATCCCGATCGTCGAACCGATCCTGCAGAAGAACAGCCCGCCCGGCTTGAGAACGCGCCATGACCCTGCCAACATCGCCTCGAACTGAGCATCGTCCTTCGCAAAGTGGAGCACGGTATTGCTGATCACGACATCGGCGCAGGCATCGTCGAACGTCATCTGCTCCACCGGTTCCACCCGGAAATTCGAATCCGGCAACGACGGCGCGAATTTCTTTGCCATGGCCCGGACTGCCGCCACGGACGGCGCATCCAGATCGGCCGCGAACACATCATACCCCTCGCGCAGCAGGTACACCAAATTCCGGCCACCACCGCACCCGGCATCCAAAATTTTCATCCCCGGCACGATATTGCCCTTCAGCAACTGGTCAAACAGGTAGATGTCAATCTGGCCGAACTGCTCTTGGAGTGGGGTCATTGCCTTCGATGCTAACACCAGGTTTGCAATAATCAGGCAATGCCCACCCGGATCTCCCTCCTACTGCTAGCCCTCGCGGGAAGCGCAGCCGCCGCTATACCGGCCGATTGGACCACTCCAATCGCCCCGTTTCGGATTTCGGGCAACCTGTATTACGTTGGCTCGCGGGATCTGGCGGCCTATCTGGTGGCCACGCCCAAGGGCAACATCCTGATCAACGCCAATCTCGAATCCTCGCCCCCGCAGATTCGGAAGAGTGTGGAGCAACTCGGCTTCCGGTGGGCGGACACAAAGATCCTCCTGAGCAGCCAAGCACATTACGACCACGCCGCCGGAGCCGCGCAAGTGATCCGCGAGACCCATGCCAAACACATGGTGATGGACGGCGATGTGGATGTAGTTCGCAGCGGCGGCGCCACCGACTACGACCAAACTTTACCGCACTTCCCAATCGCCCGCGTGGACCGAATTTTGCGAGACAACGACACGGTGTCGCTGGGAGGCGCCACCGTCACCGCGCACAGGACCGCAGGACACACCAAGGGCTGTACAACCTGGACAATGCAGACGAAAGATGGAACCCGCGCCCTCAACGTTGTAATCGTCGGAGGCCTGTCAATCAATCCAGACGTTCGACTCGTCCCGGGACATGGGCGGCCGGCGGGATATCCGACGATTACGAGCGACTTCGACCACACCTTCGCATTCCTCGCCAAACTGCCTTGCGATATCTTCCTCGGAGCCCACGGTGCCTACTTCGGAATGCTCGAAAAATTGGCCCGCCAGCCCAAGCAGGGCGATTCCGTGTGGATCGATCCAGACGGGTACCGCAGCACGATCGCGGAACGGGCCGCTGCGTACCGCCAAAAACTGGCTGAACAGCAGTCCGGGAAGTAGCGGTTAGTGGCGGTCGGCCCTCAAGGCCAGTCCGCGCGCCACGGAGGTAAATTCGTTCCCGGTGCGAATCCGCTCCGCCCCAAACCGGCTCTCGAAAATACGTCGTACCGCAGGCACGAAGGAGGTGCCGCCCGTCAGGAAGACCATATCGACATCGCCCGCGTCCACCCCGGCCTTTGCCAGGAGACCATCCACGCAGGTCTCCAGCAACTCTAGCTCCTCGCCGATCCAATCCTCGAAATCGGCACGCGCCACATTCTCATTCAAACTGATCACGCCATCGTCAAAGTGGAATTCCGCTTCCGCATTACCGGAAAGCGCAACCTTCGTCCGTTGCACCGACTGGTGCAGATGGTAGCCGAGGTCCTCCGTAATCAAATGCAGCAGGTTGGCAATGCGCTCGCCCTCGATCGCCTGTTTCTGGACGCTTTTCAGCATATGCAGCGTCTCATGCGAGCGGAGGAACGACAAGTGGTGCCAGCGTTCCAACTTCGAATAGACCCAGGAGGGCACGGGAAGCGTCTTCCCGACCGACTTCAGGAACGTCCCCGCACCCAGCGCGGGTGACACCAGGTGCTTGACGATCTTGGCATCGAAGGCATCACCTGCCAGCCCCACGCCCGCGTTGCCCAGCAAATCCGAAGGCTGCCGACCACGTTTCCGCACTCCAGGCCCCACGCGGATCAACGAAAAGTCGCTGGTGCCGCCGCCGAAGTCGCCAATCAGGATCAGTTCGTCGTGGTCCAGCCCGGAATCGTAATAGTGGGCTGCCGCGACGGGTTCGGGCTCGAATTCGACCGACTCGAAGCCAGCCGCACCGAAGGCGTCCCGCAGGCGCCCCTCTGCATAGGTGTCGTCCTCATCGGATTCAGAGCCAACGAAGCGTACGGGACGCCCCACGACAGCAGCTGTAATTTCGGCACCAAACTGCCGCCCAGCTTTCTCGCGCAGATCCCGCAGGATCCGGGCAATCAGGCTTTCGATTGTCTGGCGGCGGCCGAAAACCTCCGTGCTTTGCAGGGTGCGGTTCGTCAGGAAGGATTTCAGCGACTGGATCAGCCGGCCCTTGGTCTCAGCCGCCAAGTACCTTTCGATTCCCTCCGGCCCGGTCCAGGAGCGCAGTGTGCTCGCACCGCGCTCCTTCGTCTGTTCCAAATATAAGAGGGACCGGTAGGAATCGGTGGTCGCGCCTAAATAGGGGAACCGCGCAAGCAGCACATCGCCCGACCCGGTGGCCATGGCGACGGAACTGTTGGTGGTGCCAAAGTCGATGCCGACGGCCGCGGCGCTCATGAAATACCGGGAAATACGGTGGGAGGTTGCAAAGCTTGATTTGATTTTAACAAGCGGGACACTCCGACCGTGGTAAGTTGGGCGGAGACATGCGATTCCTGAACGTCCCCGTAGCCGCCATCGGCATCCTCGCAACCGCATTGAGCCTGCCCGCACAGAAGCCCGGACAGGTGGTTCAAGGCATTCCGCCGCGGATCTCACCAGCCGAGTACCAATCGCAGGGCAAGGCTGGCCAAATCACCATAGGGGCCGAGCTTGCGGGCCACGGCGTGCCGACCCCGGAGGCCACCTTCACCAGTGAAGACTATATCGTGGTGGAACTAGGGTTGTTTGGATCCCCCGGTTCCAGGATCGTGCTGTCACCCGAGGATTTTTCGCTCCGCGTGAACGGTAAGAAGGTCCCGATGCCCGCCCAACCCTATGGCTTGGTGGTCAAATCACTGAAAGACCCGGAATGGGAGGCGACGGTGGCCACCATCGTCGCGAAATCGAAAACCAGCGTCGCCGGCAGCGGTGGCGGCGGTGGCGGACAGGGAGATCCACCCCCACCTCCGCCCAAGATGCCCATCGAAACCCGCCGCGCCATGGAATTGAAGGTGCAGAAGGCCTCACTGCCGGAGGGTGACCGTGCCCTTCCCGTTGCCGGTTTGATCTACTTCCAATATTCGGGCAAGGTCAAGGGAATGAAGTCCGTGGAACTTGTGTATGCGGGTCCGGCTGGCAAGGCCACCGTCGCGCTGCAACCGTAAATGCGACCGGCGTGCGTGGACGCTGGTAGAATGCCCCATATGCGCTGGAACATTGCCCTGACCGCTTTCGCCGTTTTGCCGCTGGCCCTTCAGGCTGCGGATAGTCCCCTTGTTGGACGCTGGGATTTCACACTTTCCGGTCCGGGAGGCACCCGTGCAAACTGGCTCGGGATCACCCAGAAGGGCGAGGCCACGGAAATCTGGTTCCAACCGACTGGCGGACATGTGCATGTCGTGAAGGATTTCACTCTCAAGGGCGCACATTTGGAGTTCGTCGCGGGTGCAGCGGCCAACGGTCGGCCAGCGACAACTTGGGAGCTCGACGCCAAGGACGGCAAGCTGGTGGGAGTCCAAAAGACCGGTGACCGTTCAATTCCTCTAACCGGCGTCCGAGCCCCCGAGTTGAAGCGCTCCGAGCCGAAAACCTGGGCAAAACCGGAACCGCTGTTCGACGGCAAGTCCTTGGCTGGCTGGGAGCCGATTGGCGACCCGACCAAAAGCCACTGGGTGGTGAAGGATGGCCTGCTGGTCAACGAGGAGCACGGAGCCAACCTCAAGAGCACCAAGTCATTCACAGACTTCAAGCTGCATTTCGAAGTGAACTGCCCCGATAAGGCCAACAGTGGCTTCTATCTGCGGGGTCGGTACGAGTTGCAATTGGAATATGAAGTCGCCGGAACCGAGCCGCCCGAGCGCAGCATGGGTTCGATTTATGGTCGTGTTCCACCGGTCAAGGAATTGAAGCGGATGCCTGGCGAATGGGAGACGTTCGATGTGACGTTCGTCGGTCGCACCGTTACCGTGACACGCAATGGGGTGCTGACGATCGACCACAAGGAGATCGAGGGTATCACCGGCGGCGCCATGGATGCCAACGAAGGCGAACCGGGCCCGTTTTATATTCAGGGCGACCATACGGGTGGGCTGAAGTTCAGGAATGTTACCGTGGCCGTGCCAGGAAAGTAAGTCGCCACGGAGCAATCAAGATCCCTTCAAGCCACCGAAGATGTGGCTTGAAGGGATTTTCTCTTGTAGACGGCCTTAGTCGTAGTACTCAAGCCCCAAGTGGGTGATCAGGCTCTCACCCTTCATCCACCGCAGCGTGTTCTTCAGCTTCATCAGCTGGATGAAGATGTCGTGCTCCGGATACAATCCCGGTGCCGTCATCGGCGCCTTGAAGAAGAAGGAGAGCCATTCTTGGACACCCTTCATTCCGGCGCGCTGCGCCAGATCCATGAACAGCGCCAGATCCAGCACCAGCGGGGCCGCGAGAATCGAATCCCGGCAGAGGAAATCGATCTTGATCTGCATCGGATAGCCCATCCACCCAAAGATGTCGATGTTGTCCCAGCCTTCCTTGGCGTCGCCGCGCGGCGGGTAGTAGTGGATCCGGACCTTGTGGTACATGTTGCTGTACAAGTCCGGGTAGAGTTCCGGCTGCAGAATCTGTTCCAAGGCGGACAGCTTCGACTCCTCCTTGGACTTGAACGAGCCCGGATCATCCAACACTTCACCATCCCGGTTGCCTAGGATATTGCTCGAGAACCAACCGGCCACACCCAGCATGCGCGATTTCAGGCCAGGCGCGATCAGAGTCTTCATGAACGTTTGGCCCGTCTTGAAGTCCTTGCCGCAGATCGGCACGCCGTTTTGGCGCGCCATCTCGGTCAACGCCGGGGCATCGGTAGTCAGGTGCGGCGCGCCGTTCGCGTACGGCACACCCATCCGCAGTGCGGCGTAAGCGTAGATCTGGCTGGGAGAGATCTCTGGGTCGTTGTTGCGCAGACCCTCCTCGAAGGTCTCGATCGTGGCGTGCACCGGTGCCGGCAGGTGGAACACCTCGGTGGAACCACACCACACCATCACCAAGCGCGAGCAGCCGTTCTCTTCCTTGAACCGGCGGATGTCCTCCATCAGCATCTCGGCGTGCTCCATCTTGGAGGCTGGCGGCTTCTGGTTCGGGCCGTTGATGCGTTTGACGTATTCGGGGTCGAACACTGCAGGCATCGGCTTGATCGCTTCGAGCGGCTTCTTTAGCTGCTGCAGCATGCCGGCTTCCAGCACTCCGGCGTGCGTCGCCGCCTGGTAGCAGTCGTCGTCAAAAATGTCCCAGCCGCCGAAGACCAAGTCGTTCAGTTCGGCCAAGGGGAGAAAGTCCTTGATGCGCGGAGTATTGTTGTCCGTCCGCTTCCCCAGTCGGATGGTGGCCATCTGGGTCAACGAACCTATCGGCTTGGCAAGTCCCAGTTTGATGGCTTCCACGCCGGCTATGAAAGTTGTGGTGACCGCGCCCATTCCGGGCAGCAGGACGCCCAATTTGCCCGAGGCCGGTCGGATCTCCGGGGTTTCGCGCCCGGTCGTGTTGTTTGGCATGGTTCCAGTGTGCCGCATCAAACATTATGAAGACATAAATATTTGGCGTACTTGAACCAAATTTTATCTTTTCATTAT
>CAIYDY010000243.1 GCA_903925015.1 uncultured Acidobacteriia bacterium | reverse complement strand
TTGAGATCGTAGGTCCGCACACGATTCGCATTGGCTTCGACGACTGTACGGAACAAACCATCCATTTCCAACCGGTGCTCCGGGGCGAGTTGTACGGGCCGTTGTCGGATCCCGCATACTTCGAGCGCGTTACGCTGGATTCGGAAGTCGGGACTCTTATTTGGCCGAATGGGACCGAATTTTTAGAAACATGCGGACGACCTGGCCGCGATCAGTTTCTCCCGCACCCGATGCCGTGCCCCGCGCGGCCCGTCCGCTTTCGGGGACATCGCGCGGGCGGCTCGGAAGCTAATCGCAGACCAGATGCTGCGGCAGTGGCCGCGCGGAGAATCCCGGCAGCAGATCTGGCCTTGGCCCGCAAACAGGCGGAGGAGAAGGGGCTCCGGTACCAGACCTACATCCAGTCACTCCTCCACGAGACCCTGCCGGAGCGGGAACTCCGCTCGCAGGCCTAACAGGCTGGGGCAACCGGCGGCGGGCTCAACGACGGACCGTGGGCTCCGCGCCCTTTTTTCATGCCGTCGCTTTTTGGTACCATAACGGGGAACCATGCCCAAGTTCCGCATCGTCGCACTTTGTCTTGCAGCCGTCCTGCCGATGGCCGCGCAGCAGAATCCCCGGAATATCACGTTGGCCCATATTCATTTGAATTCGGCTGATCCGGACGCAGCGATTGCGTTTTGGAAGGATGTGATCGGGGCGCAGACCTACACACGGGAGGGGATCAACGGCGTCATTATGCCGGGCGCGATGATCCTGTTCACCAAGGTTGCGCCGACCGGTCCCAGCGCAGGTTCGGCAATCGACCACATCGGCGTGAAGGTCCCCAACTTGATCAAGCTGAGCACGCAGCTGGAAAAGACGAAGTTCAAGTCCGAGACCAACAAGGACGGGGACACCGTTGTGATCGATGGTCCGGACGGCGTCAAGATCGAGGTTAGCGAGGACAACGACATGTACATGTCGCTGGATTTCGGCCACATCCACGTGCAGACGCCCAAGCCAGCCGAGACCCAGGCATGGTTTGCGGCCCACTTGAATGCGCGTCCGGGTGGTGACGAGAAGGTTACTTCCAGCCGGGTGGGGAATTTGAACGTCGTTTTTTCCGTGGGCGGTGCCGGTGTTCCCACCAAGGGGCGGGCGATCGACCATCTTTCGTTCGAGAGCCGCGATTTGGCCGGACTGACAAAGGCGCTAACCGGGGACGGACTGCAGCTGGAAACCCAAGGTCCGATTGCGTATCTGGCGGACCCGACCGGGATTCGGATCGAGCTGGCTCAGGCCGCCGCGCAGTAGGCTAGATACCGGCGTACCAGGAATAGTCGCCCGCGAATTTGGGCATCCGGTCGGTTACTGTGATCCGGGTGATGTATTTCACGCTCTTGTAGCCCAGTTGACGCGGGACCCTTAGACGCAATGGGCCTCCATTGCCGACCGGGAGGTCGCCGCCGTTGAGCCCGTAGGCGATCAACGTCTGCGGATGGAGTGCCTCGGCGATGTCGATGAAATCGGACCAGTCCTTCTGGATTGATTGGTATGCGACGTATCTTGCCTGGGGCGGCAATCCGGCGTTCGAGAGCACGTGTGCCAAGGGCACGCCTGTCCATTCGGAAATATAGGACCAGCCCTCCTCGCAGGCAAGATGCGTGATCTGGCTGCGGGCAGGGAGTGCCTTTAAGTCCGCCAGCGAGTAGGTTGCGGGGCGGGATACCATCCCGTCGACTTGCAGGCGCCAATCGAGGAATCCGTTGGATTGGAGTTTTTGGAAAGTGGCTTCCTTTGGCGGATCACCGTTGACGAACGGTTTGGAGATTTGGCTCCGGGAGAACTCGCGGGCTGGGGAATTGCCGACGAGGATGCGGTTGGCCGCGTAGGTGAGCGCGGTGCCGGGGCCGTAGATTCCGCTGGCGTCGGGAGGCAGCAAGCCGTAGCGGGCCGCCATTTTTACTGCGACTGCCCCACCCGCCGCCGCGGCGAACCCGCCGACGAGCCAATTGCGACGCGAAATTCCACTCATGACTGCTCCTTGCCGTCTTCGACCGTGCCTGTAATCATTGCGCGCATCCGGTTTCCGAATCCGGCCAGAATCACCATGGCCACATGTACAGCCACGAACAATACCAGCAGGATCATGACGAAGAAATGGATGGTTCGGGCCGACTGCTGCCCGCCCAGGGTTGCCACGATGGCCGGAAATCCGGCGGCGACTGCGGGCGACATCGCCAAGCCGGTCCAGATCGCCAAGGGGAATAATCCGAAAACCACCGCCGTGTATGCGATCCGCTGCAATACGTTGTAACTCCAGGCTTCCGATTCCGGCGGGCGCTGGAACTTCAGGTGCGCGGCGATGGAACGTGAAAGTGAGGGCAATGACAAGTGGTCCCTTCCCGGTAGAAGGTTGCGCCGGAAGTGGCCGCCAAGCAGGCTTGAAAGGACGTAGGCGAGTCCGGTCAGCCCGACCGCCCATGCGGCTTCGAAGTGCAGTGAACGGCTCCAGCCGTTTTGGTCCGGGAGCACGAACTGGTATCCGGTCGGCACCAGCGCGCGGGATGCGGGAAGAGGCAGTGTGAACAGCGGTGCCATGCCCACGTTGCCGACTTCACCCCAATAGAAACGCGGATGTGACAAAAGGATTTCAATGCCGCTAACCAACAGTGCGAGGAAACACATCACCGTCAACCAGTGGGTGATGCGGACCATCGTGCTGTGTCCCCGCTTCGGCATTTTGCTTTGTAGGATAACACGTCAGTTGTAGTACTAGAGGTACCCCAACAGGTCCGGTTTTGTTGATCGCGACTACTATTCCCGTTACGCTGGTAAGACATGCCGGTGCGGATTCAATCCGCCTTGGCCGGAGGAGAAGCGTTTTGAAGATTCGTTCCTTGTCGCTTGCGAGCGGCCTGATTGCCGTTCTGTGCTCGACAGCCGCTGCCCAGTTCAACGATGTGAGCAGTTCGGCCAACCCGTTCCCGGCAGCCGCCGGGGCCACCTATGTGGTTACCGGCGACTTCAACCAGGACGGCGTCCTCGATACCGCCTGGGTGACGTCAACCGAGAATGGTTCCGGCGCGATCAAGGTTTACATCAGCAACGGCCCGACCTACGCGCAGGGCTATGGACTGCAGACCTACTCCTCGGGTAACTTTCCGCTCCAGATCATCGCGGCCGACCTGAACGGCGACGGAATGCTCGACTTGGCTGTCGCCAACTCCCACAGCAACAGCGTGACGCTGCTGACCAACTATGGAGGCGGCTTCAGCACGTCGACCATTAGCAATGTCCTGCCTACGGGCGGGTATCCCGGGCGTCTGGCTGCGGGCGACTTCACCGGCGACGGCTACATCGACTTGGCCGTGGGCGACATCAACCTCACCAGCGGCGCACGGGTGCAGATTCTGGCCAACCACTCCAACGACGGGACGTTTAACGCCGCAAGCCTGTTCAGCAACCTTTCCGCCTCCGCAGTGTGGGACATGGAAGTGGCCGATCTTGACGGCGACGGCTGTCCCGACCTCATCGTCTCCTCCGTCCAAAAAATTACGGTTTTTGGTTGCGGCCAGTACCAGCTGGGCTCGTACACCTTCAGCGGCATCAATTCAATCATGGTGGCGGTGGCGGACTTCGATGGCGACGGCAAGCCGGATCTCGCGATTTCGCAATTCAACAGCACGGTCCACTTTCTGCGCAACACCAGTACTGGGCCGGGGAACCTGTCCTTCAGTTCCCCGTGGCCGGAAATCAATTTTTCGGGGTATTCCTACGGGATTGCCGCCGCGGATTTCAATAGAGACGGCAAACCGGACCTTGTGGGCTACTTCACGGACGGCACCATCGCGCTCATGATTGGCGACGGAGCGGGAAATTTCACCAAGACCAGCTACCAGGCGGGCAACTCCAACTTCACGATTGCCATCGGGGATTTGAACGGCGACGGTTTGACGGACGTGGTGGCCGTGGGGACGCCTACGGTGCTGCTGAACACGGCGGCCGCGCTGAAGGCGCCCCGGCAGTTTACGATGTACGCGGGCGCGGGCCAAGCGGCTCCGGCGGCGGTGCCAGTCACTGTGGGCACATACGCGGGCGGCAGCACCGGGTTCAGCACCGCATCGACCTATATTCCGGTCAATACACCGTCGTTCCTGTCCGTCCCGGCCTCCGGCACCACGGGGACACCGGTCAGCTTCACGGCGAATACAACCGGCCTCGCGGCGGGCACCTACAAGGGCAAGGTCGCCTACTCGGCTTCGGGCTATTCGGGCACAGCCACCAACGTGACACTGAGCGTGGCTGCGGCGTCCGGCAAGCTGGCGTCGCCCACCACCATGACCAGCCAGAACCAGCGGCGCACGCTGGTGGCGGACATCAACGGCGACGGCAAACCCGACATTCTGACATTCGGCGACCAGATCGTGGCGCAGTTGAATACCGGATCCGGGACCTACACGACGGTCGCCAGCTACAGCGACATGAATTACAGCGACTCCGTCGCATTGCTGGACCTGAATGGCGACGGCAAACTCGATCTGGTGTCCTTCAACGTATATGGCAACCGTCTGTCCACCCACCTGGGCGACGGTGCAGGGAATTTCACCTACGGCACGCAAGTGCCGGTGCCGGGCCTCCCGCCGGCATACTACGGATCCATCAGCCTCGGCAGCCAGGACCCGGGTGTCATCACCGGGGATTTCAACGGCGACGGCCGGACCGACCTCGTGATCCGGTCCGGGGGCGTAATCGCCATGTTGCTGAATGACGGGCACGGTCACCTGGCTTTCGCGGGCAGCCGAACCGTGTTCGGCGGCCCCTACAACAACGAACTCGAAGGCGGCGGCAACCAGAGCATGGCCGTGGGCGACTTCGACAATGACGGCAACCTGGATCTGGCCCTCGAGGCCCGCTCGCAGACCAACCAGCGGGTCTACGTCCTGAAGGGCGACGGGTCCGGGGGCTTTAGCGGCTCTTACTACGTGGGGCTCTACGGGCTTGCCGTCGCTTCCGGCGACGTTAACGGGGACGGCGTCACGGATTTTATCGTGTTGACCTCATCCGGGCCAAATGTCTACTTCGGAGGCAGCTCATTCCCCGGCACGCCCGTCGCAGCCTACACCCTCTCCAGCCTCGGCTTCGGGGCCTCTTACTACAATGGCGCCAACTGGATCGAGACGGCAGACATCAACGGCGACGGCAAGCTCGACATTCTGGTCAGCAACCCCGCGCACTACTTCAACGGCACCTATATCGGTGGCGACATCATTGCGGCCCTAAGCGACGGGGCGGGCGGCTTCAGCACACGGGACATCCAGTTTCCCAACAGCACAGACGGCTGCGGCCAGCCGACGTGGTTCGCGCCAGCCGATCTTGACGGCGACGGCCGCGTGGATATCCTCTCCGCCTACGGCCCCTTAGGCGGATGCACGACCTACTACCTCTCGAACGGCGCGATGTCCGGCACGACCGCGACCTTGACCACAACCGGCGGCGCAACAGCAATCTACGGAGCAACGGCCCCGGTTTCGCTGGCGGTGGCGGCGGGCGCGAACGGCTTGAGTTCTCCCACTGGCGACGTGGCGCTCTACCGGGCCGACAACACGGCGCTGGCCACGGCTACCCGCGCCGCCGGCGGCCCCTGGACGTTCGCGGGCGTCCCGGCAGGCAGCTACTCGGGTGCCAAGGCGGTTTACAGCGGCGACATCCGGAACAACTCCTCCACCAGCAACACGGTGAACTTCACGGTGACCCAGGCGACAGGAACGCTGGTTCTTTCGTCCCCGGTGGCAACCAATCTGGGCGACTCGGCGACTTTCACGGCCACGCTGAGCCCGGCTTCGAGCCTCGGCACGATCACGTTCAAGGATGGATCGACCACGCTCGGGACCGGCACGTTGGTTTCGCCCGGCGTCTGGATGTACTCGACCACCGCGCTGACGGTTGGCACGCATTCGATCACGGCCGTGCTCTCGGGCGACGCCAACGTGACGGCTCCGGCGTCGTCGGCGATCAGCCAGGTGGTGAACAAGGCATCGGCGACAGTCAACTTCTCGAATCTGAGCCAAGCCTACAACGGGGGCCAGAAGACTCCGACGGTGACCACGTTCCCGACAGGCAAG
The DNA here is from genome assembly GCA_903925015.1 of uncultured Acidobacteriia bacterium. Taxonomy (GTDB): domain Bacteria; phylum Acidobacteriota; class Terriglobia; order Bryobacterales; family Bryobacteraceae; genus BOG-234. The sequence continues at coordinate 34,378 of CAIYDY010000243.1, read as the reverse complement.
ACCGTGAACCTGACCTACGTGAACGGGGTCTGCCCCAGCGCCGCGACACCGACGGCAACCGCGCCCAGCGCCGTGGGCAGCTACTGCGTGACGGGGACTGTCAGCGACTCCAGCTACACCGGGACCGGCACGGCAACCCTGGTAATCACGCAGGGTACGGTTACCATCAGCATTACCAACACCAGCCAGAACTATGATGGTTCGCCGAAGCCGGTGACGGTCAGCCTGAGCCCCAACGTGGCCTACTCGCTGACCTACGCGGGCAGTTCGACCGCACCGTCCGCCGTGGGCACCTACGCGGTCCATGTGGCGGTGACCGACTCGAACTATACCGGCACGGCCGACGCGACGCTCGACATCCACACAACGCCCGCCACGGTGACGGTCCTTACCAACAACTACGTCGGTACGAGCGTGGCCTACGGAACACAGCTCCAGTTCCCCGTTTTCGTGGGGGGCTATTCCGGGTCCCCGATGACCGGGTCCATCGGCTTCTACGTGGACGGGACGCTGGCACAGACGTACACGCCAACCGGCTCCAACCCGACCCTGAACACCACTTTCAGCGTCACCCCGACCGGCGGACTCCACACGTTCACCGCAACCTACAACGCCTCGCATTCGGATCCCAACAACGCGACCTCCACTTCGAGCGCCGCCACGGTCAGCGTCTTCAAGCAGCAGGCCCAAGTCACGCTCGGCAACCTGAGCCCGACCTACACGGGCAGCACGCTCTCGGCGACGGCTACCGTGACCGGGTCGAACGGCTCGGTGGTTCCGGGCATCCGGGTGGACTTGACATACAACGGCGGCGGGGCCCCGACCAACGCAGGCAGCTATGCGGTGGTGGGAACCATCAACGACACCAACTATTCCGGCTCGATCAGCGGTACCTTTACCATCAACAAGGCGGCGGGTTCGATCGTCTACACCGGCGTTTCCGGCATCACCTATGACGGCACGCAGCACTTGGCCGCCGCGGTGCCGACGCCGAATGTGGCCGTGACCTTGGCCTACGCGCCGATTTCCGGCGGGACTCCGACGGCGATCGCCCCGACCAACGCGGGAACCTATACGGTGACGGCGACCAACGCCAACTACACGTTCCCGTCGGGCACGCTGCTGATCGGCAAGAAGATCGCCAGCCTGACGGTGGGGAACCTGAATTCCGTGGTGAGCCCGGGCGGCACGGCCAACCCGGTCACCGTTGTCACGTCTCCCGCGGGCCTGAGCTACCAGGTGCTCTACGACGACTACCTCAACCCGGCGAGCCCGAGCTTGCCCGTCCTCCCCAGCGGGGCCAAATCCTTCATGTACCGCGCGGTGGCTACAATCACGGACCCGAACTATACCGGTTCGGCGACCGGAGTGATGAACGTCCACACGCGCAGCACGACGAACCTGTCATTGACCGTGCCCGCGACAGTGGCCTACAACACGTCGGTGGTCCTGACGGCGCAGATCGGCTACAGCTATGTCGGCGGCGGGGCCAAGGCGACAGGCCTGGTCACGTTCACCATGGATGGCTCAACGGCTCTCGGCAGTTCCACCATGAACGCGTCGGGTATCGCCACCATCCGGACCGGTTTCGATATCGGCTCGCATACGATCCAAGCGACCTACGCGGGCGATGTGGACAACAGCGCGAGCACGTCGAACAGTGCGACCTTCACGACAGCGAAGGGGACATTGGTCGTGAGCCAGACAGGCGCGGCGGGCCCGTTCGTGTATGACGGGACGCCGAAGTCGCTCTCGTTCACCACGAATCTCGGCGCGGCCAACGTGCCGTTGAAAGTGCTGTACGACGGCAGCGCTACATTGCCGACATCGGTTGGGACGCACTCGGTGACGGCAGTGGTGGATCCGGCCAGCCCGTATTACACGTCGGCGACCGTCACGGCCACCCTGGTGATCCAGAAGGGCGTGGCAACGGTCACGCTGGGCAGCCTGAGCCAGCCGTACTTGGCAAACACCGCGAGGTCCGCCACGGCGACGACGAATCCAGCGGGGTTGCGTGTGGATTTCGCCTACGCCCAGAATGGCCAGCCGGCGACGCCCATCAATCCGGGCAGCTATACGGTGACGGCGACCATCAACGACAACTACACGGGGACGGCGACCGGAACTCTGACCATCACGAACGCGACCGGCCAGATCACCATCGGCAACCTCAACCAGAACGCCAATCCCGCCGGGAACGCCGTCACGGTGACCACGGTGCCGGCGAATCTGAACTATACGCTGACGTACAACGGCACGCAGTATCTGCCGACGACCGGCGGGACTTATACGGTGGTGGCCACGATCAACGATTCGATCTACACGGGCAGCACCACGGCGACATTGGTGGTGAACCAGTCTGTAAATCTGTACCAGGTATCCGGCTCGTCGCAGGTGCTCTTGAGCGCCGACGGGGTTGGGCGATTCAGCAACACGCCGTTCTACCTGGCTCCGGGCACGCACAGCGTTTCATGCACCGGAATCTCGGGGATCCCGGGTTCGACCACCCAAACCACGTTCTCGTCATGGACCGACGGCGGTGCCGCCACGCACCAAATTACGGTTGGATCGCAGCCGCTGCTCCTGGGCTGCAGCGCGGACGTGGCAGTTTACGAAACCGCGACTGCCGGAACTGGCGGAACGGTGCTGGGCGGCGGCACCTTCTATCCGGTAGCCACGATCTGGACGGTAACGGCGGTGCCGAACCCCGGGTACATGTTCAGCAAGTGGACCTTCCAGGGCAATTCGAACACGTCCACGGTCAATCCGCTGCTGCTCAATGTCAGCCACAACGGGCCGGACTACCCGGTGGCGAATTTCATTCCGGCGTATACGGTGACCACGGGCGCCTCTCCGGCGGGTGCAGGAACGGTGACGGGCGGGGGAACATTCCCGATGGCCTCGCCCAACTTCACGGTCAGCGCCAGCAGTATCGGCAACTACAAGTTCGACCACTGGAGCTTCACCGGGGCCAGTGTTGTGATCCCGCCGGGGACTGCGGCTTTGGCAGTGGCCGGGTTGGTGAACCAAGCGACCCAAACCTTTACGGCGAACGCATCCGCCGTGACGATGGTGGCAAACTACATACCGCTGAACCCGATCCTGAACGTGAGTATCGGGACACGGAGCACCGACGTTGGCTCCGGCTACCGCATTGTCCTCTTCAATGCCACCAACAGCGGCAACGCGGCGGCGAGCAATGCGCGGATCACGGATGTGCATGTGACGGCGATCCAGACGGTGACGGGCACCTCGTCCTGTGTGTTCCTGGTCGATCCGGTACCGGGCCCGGCTGCCGCGGCGCTTCTGGCGGCGGCCAGCGGCGGGGCTTGCTCTAGTTCGATTTCGAGGCCGACCGTAGCCCCGTTGGCGGGCTATCTGCCAGCCTCATTCGGCACGATCGGGGCTTCGGGCGGCAAGGGTTCGGCGGCCATCTACTTCGACTGGGGCTTGCTGGCCACGAAGGTGACGATGGATGTTACATACACGCGCGACGGGGGAACGCCGGCGACCGTGTCGATTACAACACTGCGGTAAGGTGTGGAAAAGAAAATCGGAGAAAGAATCATGAAGAGAACCAATACGAGCTTTCTGGCTGCGCTGGTCGGCGGGCTGCTGGCTGTAGGCAACCTGTCGGCGGGCTCGGTGACGCTGACGCTGCCGGACTACAACGACGGGATGAACGCGCCGGTGCAACGCATCGACACGCTGACCATCACCCTCGACAACACGGACGGCAACGGAGTCGGGCAGTTCATCGAGTTGCCGGGGAACACGATCCACTTCGGCTTCACGGCGAGCTTTTCGAGCAACGTGGGCGACTGGCTGGCGATCTCCAGCATCGACTATGACGGGGCGCAGTCGCTTGGCACGTTCACCGGTGGGGGCGCGTTCTATCTGGGACCGGTGGATGTGACCCGGAGTGCAGGCACCTACGACATCTTGTCGACCGCCCTGCCGACGGCGTCGGAGCTTGGGAATCTGGTTTTCAATTTCGATATTACCCACGGGAACCCGGATTTGGGGGACGGTGTGGATACGCAAAGCTTCAGCGTGGCGGCTGCGATCAATGTCGATACCCCGGTCGATACGGGAGCTACCCCGGAGCCTTCGACTTGGATGACGCTCGCGTCGGGCGCCGGGTTGATGGGCTTGTATTTGCGTCGGCGCAGGTAGCGGCTTTCGTTTTGCTACAGTTTTTTCGGCTCGACCGGGTCACCATGGGAGATAATGGTGGGCCGAGCCATGAACCGTCGCGAATTCCTTGCCACCAGTACTTTGGGCGCTGCCCAGTTGGCGTCCGCCCAGCAGAACCGTGCCAGCTCGGTCCGTCCTGAAGTGCCCCATCCCAACGTGATCTGGTTCCTGGGCGACCAGCACCGGGCACAGGCGCTGGGGATCAACGGCGATCCCAATGTGCGGACCCCGAATCTGGACAACCTGCAGTCGATGGGGGTGCAGTTCACCCAGGCTGTTTCCGGGTTTCCGTTGTGCTGTCCGTTCCGCGGGTCGATGCTGACGGGCCGGTATCCGCACCACTGCGTCGTCGGGCACGAGTACCCATTGCCCGATGGACAGGCCACGATCACGGAACCACTCAAAGCCGCCGGATACAACACGGCGTATTTCGGGAAGTGGCATCTGGGCGGGTTTCACGAGAGCACGGGGCGGGCGGCCCACTTCATCACCGATCCGAGGAAGCGGGGCGGCTTCGACACTTGGGTCGGGTATGAGAACAATAACTCGCAGTACGATTCGTGGGTGCACGGGGGTGAGGGCAAGGACGCGTTCCACTACCGTTTGCCGGGTTATGAAACCGATGCGCTGACGGATCTGTTGGTTAAATATGTCCGCGAGCAGGCTGTGGCGCAGCGCGAGGGGCGGGGAAAGCCCTTCTTCGCCGTTTGCTCGGTGCAGCCGCCGCACGATCCGCCGGTTGCGCCGCCGAATTACCGGGCGCGGTTGGGGGCGGGGAATATCGAGTTCCGTCCCAACGTGCCGATGGTGAAGTCGGTTCGGGAACAGGCCGCGCGGGAGCTTTCGGGCTACTACGGAATGATTGAGAACCTGGACTTCAACTTTGGGCGCGTAGTGCAGACGCTGCGTGACGAGGGGTTGTTTGAGGATACGCATGTGCTGTTCTTTGCGGATCACGGGGACATGCTGGGTTCGCAGGGGCAGTTCCGGAAGATGACGGCTTATGAAGAGTCGATCCGGATTCCCTTCTTCATTGCGGGGGGCCAGCCGACCTACGAAGGGCACATGACGGGGCGGATTCCGGCGCTGCTGAATTCCCCGGACATCGCGCCGACCACGTTGGGTTTGTGCGGCGTGAAGGCTCCGGCGTGGATGGAGGGCCGGGATTACTCGAAGTTCCGTCTTCGGGCGCAGGGGAGTCCGATGCCGGAGATGCCGGATTCGGCCTACCTGCAAACGGTGGTGCCGACGGGACATGCGGATTCCGTGAACAAGGCGTACCGCGGGATCGTGACGCGGGATGGCTGGAAATACACCTGTTTCGACGGCATCAGCTGGATGATGTACAACCTGAACGAGGACCCGTACGAGCAGGTGAATATGGCCTACAACAATAAATTCCGGGCGGAGCGCCGGAAATTGATTTCGCGGCTAAAACAGTGGGTGGCCGATACCGGGGATACGTTCCACATTCCCGAGGACTAGGGGCGGGGAAGGGAAGAGGGGGATGCGTGCGTTTTCTTGGGGTTGATCTCGGGTGGGTGAACGGGGCCACCGGATTGGCCGCGCTGGAGTTCCGTTCCGGGGCGCTGCATCTGGTGGCGCTGGAGCTTGCGGCGGACCACGAGTCCGTGTTGGCGTGGATCCGGGCACAGGCGGGTGATGGTCCGGCGTTGGTTGCCGTGGACGCGCCGACAATCATTCGGAATCCAAGCGGGCAGCGTCCGGGGGAACGACTTCTGAATGCAGCGTTCCGCAAGTATGGCTTGGGCTGCCATCCGGCGAATCTCGGTCGTCCTTTTGCGGCGAAGACGAATGCTTTCGCGGCGGCGTTGGAAGGGCTGGGTTTTGCCCATGCGCCCGAAATACAGGCTCGAGTGCCTGGGCGGCACCAAATTGAGGTGTTCCCGCACGCGTCGATTGTCTGGCTGTTCGGCCTTCCCTATCGATTGAAATACAAGAAGGGCACCGTGCCGGAACGGGTCGTCCAATTGCGCCGGTTGAGAGAGTTCCTGTTTGAGCTCGAAAAGGCCGACCCACCGTGCCTGGTTGGGGACCTGTTGCCCCAAGTTCCCGATGGCGGTGCGGCACGGAAAGGTGTTGAGGACCGCTTGGACGCCGTCATCTGCGCCTATACCGCCGCCCACTATTGGTGGTGGGGCCCGGAACGGAACCGGGTTTTTGGGGATGGCGAGACGGGCTTCCTGGTGGTTCCGGGCGCGGCCTAGTCCAAGCCGTTCTTCGCGAGCCGCGTCTTTGCCTCGTCGATGTAGTAAAGCTCCAGCTCGATAATCCGGGGCCGTTCCGCTTCCAGGCCTTGATAGCCCCGTTCCAGCAGTGGCCGGGCTTCCGGGGATTTCCCTTGCCGGGCGAGAATACCGCCCATCAGGCTCTCGGCAAGGTGGAGGAACATCGTCGGCAGCTTCTCGGCATTTTCCTTCTTCAGGCAGACGAGGAGCAGTTGTTCGGCGTCGGCGAATTTCTTTTCGTGATAGTAGATATCCGCCAGGATGACTTCCTCCTGGAGTATTTTCTCTGGTGCGAAGGCGCGAACCTTGCGCCTGTAGGCGATGATCTCCTTCTCCAGGGCCTCCGACTCCGCGTACTTGCCCTGCCGGTACATCATTCCCTGGGTGCCGTTCATGCCACTGATGATGTTGTTGAAGATGGGCTCTTTTTGGTTCTTGCAGATGTCCCAGAGTTGCCGGTAGTAGGTTTCAGCCTTGGCGTAATCCTTCATCTTGGCGTGGTCGACCGCAATATTCATCAAGGCGACCAGGGTGCTGGTGTGCTCCGGTCCCAGCACCCGGCGCCGGTCCGCCAGCACCTTTTCGGCCAAGGGAATGGCCTTGTCGAATTGGTGGAGGAAGGAGTAGCTGTTTGCGATGTTGTTCATCGCATTGATGGTGGCGGGATGGTCCGGCCCCTGCGTTCGCAGCCGCCGCTCATAGATCTGTTGGGACAACGGCAGGGCTTGGTCGGCTTGGCCGGAAGACCGGAGTACGGCACCCAATTCGTTCATCGCGGCAAGGGTCGCGGGGTGGTCGGGACCGCGCAGGCGTTCATAGGCCGGGACAATTTCCCGAATCATCTTTTGCGCCTCGTCCCAATGCTTCATCTCGTTCAGATCGCCCGCTAGGCGCATGCGGGCGGCCAAGGTTTCTGGATGCTCGGGCCCAAGTTTGACCTGCAGGATTTTGATCAGGGGCTCCAACTGATCGGCACCTTTGGAGAATTGCCGGTCGCCCTCGTAGGCGGCGGCGAGGGACGAGATGGTGTTGACCACTTGCTGCGATTCTTCCTTATGGGTCCGGCGAACCGTTTCCAGCATCTTGGTGTAGAGTTGGATTGCCGTGGGGAACTTGCCTGTCCGGATGTAGGTTGTACCCAGCAGATGCAATGCTTCGAGGCGCTGCGTTTCTCCCACTACTCCCGGCTTGCTGGTCAGCGTGTCGATGGCCAACGCCTCCGCATGGGCATCCGCATACTTACCCTCCGAGATCCGGAGCCAGGCCAGATGGATGCGGCATTCAATCGTGTCCGGGTGCTGTGGACCCTGGTGTTGGAGCCGCAATGCCAATTCGCGTTCGAACTGCTTGCGTGCCGACGGGAGCAGTTCCAAGCCCGCATAGCTCTGACCCAGTGTTCGGCGGACCGAGGCCTCCACAAGCGGTTGCGCTGCGAATTGACCCGACAAACTGGCTGCCGCGCGATCCAATGCCGTGCGCACCTTGATGTCGGGATCGGGCCGGTCCCCGGGACCTTGGTTTTGAATATCGGCTTGCGACAGAAGGTCGCGCAGAAGGAATTCGTTCACCGCCCGGGCCTCGGCCGCCGATTCATCAGCGCGTTTTTGCTGTGTCTGCGCGGTATTTCTTTCGCGCTCGGCCAGGGTCCGTTGTTCCAATGCGGTGTTCCGCTCCCGTTGAGCGATGGCGGATTGGTCAAGCGCCATCTTCTGGGCGGATGTTGCGCGTTCCTTCTGTTCCAGCGCTCTTATTTCGGCTTGGCGCGCACGAATCGCCTGCAAGGTGCTCGCGACGGCACCCACGGACAATGCCACGATGATGGCGAGTGTACTCAATACCAAGAGGCGGTTTCGCTGGTAGAATTTTCCAGCCCTGTAGGCGGCGCTCGCGGGTCGCGCGACGATGGGCTCGTTGCGCAGGTGCCGCCGCAGGTCCTCGGCCATGTCGCCAACGGTGGTGTAGCGCCGGGTACGCTCCTTTTCGAGAGCCTTGGCGACGATGGTCTCGATGTCGCCCCGGAAGCTCCGGTTGATGCTGCTGAGGGGACTCGGATCCTCCTCGCGGATGACCCGAACCGCTTCGGCGATCGCGAACCGGTTGATGTCATAGGGCAACCGTCCGGCCAGCAACTGGTACAAAATCACGCCCAGTGCATAGACGTCGCTGCGGGTGTCCAGCGCGGAAGGGTCGCCCAGTGCCTGTTCCGGGCTCATGTAGGCCAGGGTGCCGATCAACTGTCCGATGTCTGTTTGCCTCGTCGCGCTGGTATCGCTGTCGGTTAGCCGGGCGACGCCGAAGTCCACAATTTTGGGTTGTCCCGATTCATCCACCAAGATGTTGTTCGGTTTCAGATCGCGGTGGATGATGCCCTGTTTGTGCGCGTGGGAGACGGCATCGCAGATTTTGACGAACAGTTCCATCCGGGCGGCCGTCTCGGGTTGGTGTTCGAGAAATTCGAGGAGGGTCTTGCCGGAGACGTACTCCATTGCAATGTAGGGCTGGGAACCGTTGGCGGCATCGGTAGTTCCGGCGCTGTAGATCCGGGCAATTCCGGGATGCTGCAGCCGCCCGAGTGCTTCCGTCTCGAGCTGGAAGCGGCGACGCACCTCGTCCGTGGCCAGCCCCACGCGGATCACTTTCAGCGCGACGGGGCGTCTGGGCGCGTCCTGTTCGGCGAGGTACACGGTACCCATGCCGCCTTGCCCGAGCACCCTCAGGATGCGGTACGGACCTATCGTGGCAGGGACCTCGGTGCCGGGCTCTTTGGCGGCAATCGCCGATTGGGCCAGGTTCGCAGGGGATTGACCGAGGAAACTCCCTCCGGTTTCATCCGCCGACAGCAGGCTTTCGACTTCCTGCCGCAAGTCGGGGTGTTCGGCTAGCTCGCCGCTTGCGAAGGCCACGTCCAACTTGGCGGCGCGCTCCGGAGGGTCGAGCGAGGCCAGTTCCAAGTAGAGCCGGTCCACCAAGTGCCATTGTTCGCGATTCATGCACTTAGCTGCCTGAAACCAATATCCTTCGCCATCCATGCGCGGGCGGCGGTCCACTCACGGGTGACTGTGCGCGGGGAGATCCCCAGCGCCGCACCCGTTTCCTCCATCCCAAAACCCCCGAAGTATATGAATTCGACGACGCGGCACTTGCGCGGATCTAATTTTTCCAGCCGCTCCAGGGATTCGTGGACCACGAGTACTTCCTCCGATTCTTTCTGGACCGACGCCTGGACATCATCGAGCGACACTTTCACTTGCCCGCCGCCGCGTTTACCCGCCATATTCGACCTCGCGTGGTTGACCAAAATCTGCCGCATGGCAACTGCCGCGACGGCGTAGAAATGATTCCGGTCTTGGAATTCCATTCCGGCCCCGGCCAGCTTCACGTACGCTTCGTGGATCAGTGCGGTGGGCTGGAGGGTATGGTCCGGATCCTGGCCGCGCCAGACACGCCGGGCGATCTTGTGCAGTTCCTGATAGACGAGGGGCATCATCCGGTTCAGGGCATCCTCGTCCCCCCCCGTCCAAGCTTTCAGATGTCTTGTGACTTCGCCTGTGTCGTCTTCCATGCCGTACCCACAATTTTATGCCCTGCCCACGGAATATTTGAAGGACCCCAAAAAACTTTTGGCTTCGTTGTCCGATTCGGGGTTCCCACCGTGTTTCCTAATCAGGGAGCAAGTGAGCCGCGAGACGGAAACGGGCCCCGAAAATTCAGCTCCACGATCTAACAAAGGAAATCACCATGACGACCAACGAACAAGGCAAGACCCAATCCGCTTCCCGCCAGACCCTGCCGCTTGCTGCGCTGTTGGCGCTGCTCGGCACCGCGACCGCCGCCAACGCCGGTCAGATTCTGCTCGTCAACGCAATTGACAGCGTGCATGGTGGTATCGCCACCTATTCGTACGCACCCGACAGCAACGGAAACTTCGTCGCCTCCAGCCGGACGCTGCTGACGAGCAGTTTGCGGAATTCGAACTGGTTGGTGCAGGGTCCTGCAGGTGCGACGGTGCCTTACCTCTGGGAGACCGATGCCTACGCCGGTATCAACCGGTACAGCACCACGGGCGTGTCCCAGCAATACGCACAGCCGGTCTCGGACTGCGACCAGTGCCAGAGCGTAGAGGACTCCTTCGGTAACGCCTACGTGAAGCAGGTCAACACGTCCAAGATTGCCAAGATTGCTCCCGATGGATCTGGAGGACTGATCACCAGTACCGGCAGCAATGGGCTTACCATCGGTCCCGACGGTTACTTGTATACCCAGCCGTTCTCCACGGGAGTCATTGAAAAGTACACCACCGGCGGTGCGGACGCGGGGCAGTTCGCAGCCTACTCGGGTGTTGGGGTTTCGCAACTGGCCTTCGACAGCCACGGAAATCTTTTCGGCCTGAGTGGAAACAACTTGGTCGAATGGAACTCAACAGGCAGCTACTTGGGCGTTTTCAAGAGCGGATTGCCGGGGACCCTCGGTGGCGGACGCAGCCAGGATCCGAACAGCTTCGCAATCGACGGCAATGACAACATTTGGCTGGCGCAGGGCTATGGCTCGCTCTACAAGATCACAGCCAACGGCACGCTGACCAACTTCGATCTGTCCAACAGCGGCCTGCAGGCTTTCTCGGTGGCGGTGCTGGATACCGGTGCTGCAACGCCCGAACCCTCGACGGGTCTCCTACTCCTCGGTGCCGGATGCTTGTGCGCCTTGGGCCGGCGGCGATTCGCGACGGTTGCAAACTAAGAGTCTGTGGTCGATGGGAGCGAAGTTTCCCACGAATCAGGCAAGCCGGGGCCCACGGAGCGGAGAATCCGCCGGGCCCCGGCTTTTTACTTTTACGCGGGCAGGAGGTGCTTTTGGACCTTGCCCAGCGCATTGCGCGGGAGCTTTTCGAGTACCACGAAAGCGCGGGGCACTTTGAACGATGCCAGTTTCTCGCGGCATAGCTGCTCCAGTTCGGCCAAGTCCAGCGGCTCTGCAGTGACGATGAAGGCCACCGGAACCTCTCCCCGCATCTTGTCCTGGCGCGCGGCCACGGCGGCTTCCGTGATGGCCGGGTGCTCCTGCAGGAATTCCTCGATCTCCCTGGGATAGATATTGAAGCCGCCGGAAATGATCAGATCGCTCTTGCGCCCGCAGAGCGTGTAGTAACCGTCGTCCGACACCGTGGCGACGTCGCCGGTCCGGAACCATCCATCGATGAATGCGTCGCGGGTGGCTTCGGGGCGTCTCCAATAGCCGGTGAACACATTCGGTCCTTTCAGCTGCACCTCACCGTCGACGATCCGGGCGGAAATGCCCGGGAAGGGGAATCCAACAGTACCCGGCCGCCGTTCGCCGTGGTAGGGATTGCCGATATTCATCAGTGTTTCGCTCATCCCATAGCGCTCCAGGATGGTGTGGCCGAAGAGCGCTAGGAAGTCCTGGTGCACTTGGGGTGGGAGCGGGGCCGAGCCCGACACGAACAACCGCATGAACCCGCCGATTTCCCGTGCTATCGCGGGGTCGAAACCGAGGAGGCGGACATAGACGGTCGGGACGCCGAAAAACAGCGTCGGGCGGAAATCGAGGAAGGTCGCGGCTGCGGTCTGGTGCTCGAATCGCTCCAAGAGCCGTGTGCGGCAGCCGGACATGAGCCAGCAGTGGAGGCCGTTGCCGAGTCCGTGGACGTGGAAGAGCGGGAGTGCGAGCAGGAAGCGGTCGGCGGCCTGGATTTCCCAGCAGGTGACCAGATTCACCGCGTTGGCGGCGAAGTTGTTGTGGCTGAGAACCGCGCCTTTTGAGGTGCCTGTTGTGCCGGATGTGTAGATGATGCCCGCGGGGTCATCGCCATCGATGGCGTGAAGTGCCGGTCGGGCATGGTCTTGCGCGCTCGCGGCGGTCGTCAGTTCCTCGGGGGACCACACAGGCACGGGCGAAACGACCTCGGTGGCCGATACCAAAGCCATGGGGTCGGCATCAGTCAGGATATGGGAAATTTCGCGGTCCCGGTACAGGATATTGATCGGGACGAAGATGATTCCCAGCTTCACGCAGGCCAAATACAGATCGATCATTTCGACGGAATTCGCGAGGTACACGCACAGGCGGTCGCCGCGCCCGAGCCCGCGACTCGATAATTCGCGCGCGAGGCGGTTGCTGCGCGCCTCCAATTCACCGAAAGTGAATGTGTCGTTCCTGTATTCCAGTGCGACTGCATCGCGGCGACCGATGAGTGATGAATCGAAAAGATGGACTAGATTCATGTGAATTCTTCATGGTACAGGAGCCATGCGGCATGGGATACTGCTTCTTGGCCATGTCATTTCGCGTGATGTTTCTTTTACTGGTGGGTGTATTGTTTTCGTGCGGACGGCGCACGACCACGAACGGCACCAATCCCAAGATTCAAGTGGTGATGGGTGCGCGGGCTGTACCGGCCCCCGGGGTCCGTTCGATTGAGGATTCGGTGATCGTGATGGTCGGCGGGAAGATTCGTGCCGTTGGCGAGCGACGGGACGTTCCAATTCCGCAGGATTCGGCACGCTCCGACGCTACAGGGCAGTGGATTGTTCCGGAGCCCGGCTACACCCTGATGCCAGGACAGCCTGCCAATTTGCTGGTTCTGGATGCCGCTCCGGTTGGCGATATCCAGCCCAATTCCCCTCAGGTGCGCCGACGGATCAAGGCCGGTTTGTGGACGGACGAGTATCGTTAGATGTGTTGCGCCCGGGGCTGCAAAATTTACTTGAACTGAAGGCATCCGTGGTGCGTAATAACGGATTCGGAGGATCGTAAATTCGTGTTGTCTCGCTTGTTGCTTGTTAGCGCAGCCCTTGTTTTGGGCGGATGTGTCCATGTAGATATCGGGGGCTCCTCGGATCGCTTCAAAGAGGATTTCCACCATGTGTTTCCCTTGGGAGCCGCGGCGAGGATCTCCGTGGAAAGCCATAACGGCTCCGTGGAAATCATTGGTTGGGACCGGACGGACGCCGAGGTGTCCGGCACCAAGTCCGCCTCTTCGGAATCGCTCTTGGATTCTTTGAAGATTGACATCCAGAAATCAGCCACCTCCCTTCAGATCCGTGCTGTGAAGCCCAGTGTCCAGATGGGTGGCACGGGCGTTCGTTTTATGTTGAGAGTTCCGAAGTCTGCCTTGGTGGATCGTGCAGAGACTTCGAATGCATCGGTGCATGTCCGGGATGTGGCGGCGGCGACACATCTGCGGAGCTCGAACGGCTCTGTGAAGGTGGAGAACGTGTCCAGCGATGTGGATGCGAGGACGTCCAATTCCTCCATTGATGTGGACGGAATCAGCGGCGAGGTCCAGCTCAAGACGTCGAACGGGCGAATTTCGATCGAACGGGTTACCAAGCGGGTTGACGCTGAGACTTCGAATAGTTCCATCAAGGCCAGTCTGGACGGATCCTCGTCTGTCCGCCTGAATACTTCCAACGGATCGATTGATGTTGGGTTTGCGGCCCAGCCGAAGGCCGATGTCCGGGCAGAAACCAAAAATAGCTCGATAACGGTGCACCTGCCCCAGGGGTCGGGCGCGAGGGTGACCGCTGACACCTCGAACTCGCGTGTGTCGTCGGATTTCGATGTGGCGGGTTCTCCGCGGGGCGACGAGGAGAGACAGCGCAACCACTTGGCGGGCGTGATTGGTGGCGGTGGTCCCATGCTGGACCTTGCGACCAGTAACGGGAGCATTCGGATTGTGAAAGGCTCGGGCCAGGACTAGCGCAGCTAGGGGATCTTGGGCTTGTCCGGTACCGGGGGTGCTCCGGAGCTTCTGAGGTTGACGATCTTGCCCAAGGTGTCGAACCAAAACGGCGCGCCGAGTGAAACCGCCCCGATGGTTAGGAAAAGGCCGAAGATTTTTCCAGCGATGCCCAATGGGTCGTCGAGGGTCGGCACAGCGTTGAGGGAGGATTTGTCGGAGGCATTCCAGCCCAAGGGGAGGTCGAGGCTGTTTGCCTGGTCCAGCAGTTGCTTCTGGGCTCCGGCTTGTTGGGCGTTGGCAACGCTCTTCTCGGCCGCCTGAATAACAGCGGCCCGCAGACTTCCGTCCCGGAAGAAACGTTTTGCCATCATCAGGGTATCCGCGTTGCCCGCGATCACCAATGTGGCGGCTACGGCAAACAGCACTTTCTGGGTCCAGCGCTTGTACCAGCCGCCTGCGCGGTCCATTGCTTCGTTGAACCAGATTTCTATGTTGTTCTGGAAGTTTTGGATTTGCTCTTGCGCCGCGGTTCCCGCAATCACGCTCTGCCGCCTTGTTTTGTCGAGGAGCGCGAACAGGGAGTCCCTTGTGTGTCCGTTCGGTAATTGCTTGACGATGCCTAGCAATTCACCCAGGGGATCCGGGTGGGCAGCCAGCAATTGGCGACCTGCGGACATCGCATCTTCGGCTTCCCGGACTTGCGGGTGGCGGGCGGCCAACGCATCCACCAGCGATGTTGCGAAAACGTGGTCAGACATATACGACGGCAAGCCGTTGGCCTTGTTGGGATTTGCCGCATTCCGGGAGATCGCGCCTACCAAGCCATGGTCGTAGACGTCCCTGGCGAGATCTTTGAAGCCGTGGTCGTTGAGTAAATTCTTGACAGCTTCCAGAAGATTCTTGCCGCGTTGGTTGAAGAATTGTGCGATTGCTTCGTTGACCGCGGTACACACCAAGCTGAGGAAAAGGTAGACAAAAACCAATCCCAATGCGACTTCCACAACGCTGGAACCAAACATAGGGAGACCATATCACAGCCAGAAAGGGGCTGCAAGTTTCGTGGATTATTTCCGGGCTAGAGTGCCGGACGACTTGGGTGCCTGAGGCTTGACTGCCGACTTGGCGGGAGCTTTGGACGCCAAGGTCTTGGAAGAAGCCGTGCTGGGACCTTTGGCCACAGTCTTGGATACAGACTTGGCCGGGGTCCTGCGAGCGACGGTGTTTTTGGAGGTGCTGACGCCTTTTCGTGGCTGAGCCTTGGCAACAAGTGCTTCCTTATAGGCACCCGGAATGATGAGCTTGGCTCCCGTGGTCGGTTCCTGGTCTTCGATCTTGTTGGCGGCAAGGATTGCTTTGGGGGTGGCGTTGAAACGTTTTGCGATCAGCGCGAGCGTCTCGCCGGATTCCACTGTGTGCATGCGGGCCGACGCCAAACTCTCCCTAGGCACAACGTCCAAGCTCGCGGCGACCATCGGGCCCATTCCTTTGGGTACCCGGACATCGAAATCCCCGGGTGCGACATTCCTCAATAACGCGGGATTGAGTTGCTGCAAC
This sequence comes from uncultured Acidobacteriia bacterium, assembly GCA_903925015.1. Lineage (GTDB taxonomy): Bacteria > Acidobacteriota > Terriglobia > Bryobacterales > Bryobacteraceae > BOG-234. The sequence goes on along the minus strand of CAIYDY010000243.1, from coordinate 18,679 downwards.
TCAGGGATACTGGAGTCGGTCAGGTCGCCTATCAAGGCTAGATTGGTAGGTGCCGCGGTTCTGATGGTGTCGTATTCGATCGGGGTCTCGGGGTGGATCTCCAAGCCGTACTCCGGTGCGTTCTTGGCCATAATGGTCATGGCGAGAATGATCGGGACATAGTTGGTGGTTTCCGCCGGGAGGGCACCGCGGGCACGGAGTTCCCAGTAGTCGGCGTAACCCGTACGTTCCACTGCGCGTTCCACGTTCCCGGGGCCGCAATTGTATGCGGCAATCGCAAGGTACCAGTCGTGGAATTCGTTGTAGAGGTCGTGCAGGTGCCGGGCTGCGGCCCTTGTGGATTTCTCGGGGTCGAAGCGGAGATCGGAACTGGGGGTCTGTGTCAGACCGTATTCGTTGCCGCGAAATTTGACAAATTGCCACATTCCTTGGGCTGCGGCGCGGCTGACCGCACGGGGCATGAATCCAGATTCGGCCTGTGCCAAGTGGATTAACTCCTGCGGCACGCCTTCCTCCGCCAAAATCTTCGAGATCATGGGCTGGTACCTGGCCGCCCGCGACAGACCATATTCAATTGTGCGTCGACCGCGGCCGTTGAAGTAATTGATGTAGCCAAGGACGACATCGTTCATCACCAAGGGCAGTGCGGAGCTCGTAGTTTTCAGTTCGGACTGCACCTTCTCCTTGATCCTCGGATCGACGGGGAAGGTCATCTGAACAATGTCCTCAAGGGGCGCCTTGTCGAATTGTTGCGATGTTTCGACTGCGGCCGCGCCAAGGCCATCCAAATCGCATCGGTGTATGGCGTCGACCATATCGTCCAGATGGCACTCGTACAAGGCACGGTCTGTGGGATTTTCGGAAGCCTTGAGCATTGCGTCGATGGCTGCGTCGAATTCCATGCGGGCGCGGGTGAAGTCGCCTTCGGAGTAGGCCTTGCGTCCGGAACGGAACCGCTCCTCGGCCTTCTCCACCAGGAGGTCCGAGGTGTTGGCAGTAAAAACTCCGCGACGGCTCTCCTTCGTGTTCTTCGCCAGCTGGCTGAGATAGCTGAGCTTTTCGGTCTCGGCGATGGTAGGGTGCGAAGCGGGCGGGGGGACGCGAACTGCGGCCGGGGCTAGAAGGGAACCGGTGAAACCGGACTGCTGGGCGGGAAGGGAATTGGAGACAATTAGACTGCAGAAAATGGCGCTACAGAAAAATAACCGCGTTGCCGGGTTTCGTCTCCAAGCCATCCATTCGCCTCGATTTGTGGATTTGCGCACCGGAACCGGTAAGCCATGGCGCATCTCCAAGCGTACCCCAACCTGTGCAGGTGCGTCAACCGTAGGGGCCGGTGAAGTGGGTCAAAATGACACGGTCCGTGTCGTCCCGCCCCAAAATGGGACGGCCTAACGTTTTTGCCTACAACTGTTTGCCTACACCTGCCGATAGCTGGAGGACGGGGATTTCATGTTCTCCTCCTCCGGGATTGTCAAGATGATGCTAGTCGTCCTCGGATTCCTCCTCTCCACCGCGCGCTGCTTTGGCGGCGGCGATGATTTTTTCGGCCTGCGGTCCGGGAACGAAGTCGTAGTGGTCGAACTCCATGGAGAAGGATGCGCGGCCCTGTGTCATCGAGGTGAGGTCGCTCTGGTAGGCGAGCATTTCGGACATTGGGACCTGCGCCCTCAGGATTTGGGTTGCGCCCTCAGTATCCATGCCGGAGATTCGGCCCCGGCGGGTATTGAGGTCACCCATCAGGTCGCCGGCGAACTCCACCGGCGCATGGATTTCGACGTTCATAACCGGCTCCAGAATGCTGGGTTTGGCGGTAGCCATACCGGCGCGGAACGCCTTCCTTGCAGCCATCTTGAACGCCAGTTCCGACGAATCCACATCGTGGTAAGAGCCGTCGTAGACCGTGACCTTGAAATCCACCATTGGAAATCCCGCGAGGAAGCCGCGTTCGGCGGTCTCGATGATTCCTTTTTCAATGGCCGGGATGAAGTTCCGCGGGATCGAGCCACCGAAGGTGCCGTTGGAGAATTCGAAATTCCCGCCACGCGGCAGTGGTTCCATCCGGATCCAGCAGTCTCCGAACTGCCCGTGCCCTCCGGTCTGCTTCTTGTGGCGCCCTTGGACGTCCGCGATGCCGCGGATCGTCTCCCGGTAAGGAACCTTGGGGGCTTTCAAGGTGACATCCACGCCGTACCGTTTCTTCAATCGGCTGACCGCGATTTCAACGTGTTGCTGCCCAGACCCCGCTACGAGGAACTCCTTGGTTTGCGGGTCCCTGAAGAACCGCAATGCGAGATCCTCCTCGAGAAGCTTGTGCAGGGCATTCCCCATCTTGTCCTCGTCGCCCCGGCTCTTGGCCTCGACGGCGAAAGCGATCGACGGTTCCGGTACGTGGATGCTGGGAAAAGCGACCGGCGAGGATTTTTCCGTGAGAGTGTCGCCCGTAAGCGTGTCCTTGAGTTTGGCGACGGCACCGATGTCGCCTGCGTGCAGTTCCGTGACCGGAAGCAGGGTCTTTCCCAGCGGCGCTCCGATGTGGGCCAGTCGTTCCTCGGAACCTTTGCCGGAGATGAACATGTGTGCATCGTTTCTGATGATTCCGGAAAGGACTTTGAAAAAGCTGATGCGGCCCGCAAAGGGGTCGGCGGTGGTTTTGAACACGAAGGCCGCTGCAGGGAGAGTATCGGAGTATGTTCTCTCCAGTTCATTGCCGGCAAGCGCAATCTTGTACGGGGGCCTGTCGGAGGGCGACGGAAACGCCTCCACGATGAGGTTCAAGAGCCAGTCGGAACCTATGTCGTGCAGACCCGAGAGGCACAGGACCGGGAAGATTCGGACCTCGCGCATTTCCTCATCGAGCCCGCTAATGACGTGTTCCTCGGGAAGTGTGCCGTCGGCGAAAAACTCTTCCATCAGCTCGTCCTTGCCTGCTGCGACGGCCTCGACCAGCCTTTCGTGGCCTTCGCGCGCGGCATCCGCGTACTCGGCCGGGATTTCGATCTCCTTTCCCTTTCCGTCGCCGTCGGATGTATAGACAAACGCCTTCATCCGGATGAGGTCGATCACCCCCCGGAAATCTTTCTCCTTGCCCAAAGGCAGTTGTATCGGAACGGCGTCCGGGCCAAAACGGGCCCGGATGGACTCCATGGTGCGCCCGAAACTGGCCCGGTCACGGTCCAGTTTGTTGACCACGATGCATCGTGGAAGGTTGTATTCAGCGGCGGTTTGCCACATCCGCTCGGTTCCAGGTTCCACTCCGCAGACGGCGTCGACCACCACGATGGCCGAGTCCGCGGCGATCAAGGCCGTCCGGGCATCGTGCACAAACATGTTGAAGCCCGGGGTGTCGAGCAGGTTGATCTTGCATTTCTGCCACTCGGCGGCGGCGATGCCGGTGGAGATGGTCAATTTGCGGGCGATCTCCTCCTCGTCGAAGTCGGTGACCGTGTTGCCCTCGTCAACACGCGTAAGGCGGGTGGTCGCTCCCGCCGCATAAAGGAGTCCGGCCACCACCGAGGTCTTGCCGCAGTGGCCGTGCCCGACAATGCCAACGTTTCTGATGTCCTTCGTTTCGTATATCTTCACGGAAACCTCCGTTCACGCCTGGATCGTATCACTTCTGAAACATGGGCGGCGGAGCGGAAATGGTCCGATCCGGCCCTCGTCCGAGACGGGATTGTACGATTAAGTAGACCCCACATGAGTCCAACAGCCATTTCAGGCGGGTCCGGCGGCACTCTCCGGTTCCTCGAATCGACGATCTTCAAGAAGGCCGTAATGGCTTTGACTGGAGCGATCCTCTTCGGGTTTGTCTCCGGCCACCTCCTCGGCAACCTCCAAATTTTCCTTGGCCCCGACAGGCTGAACGAGTACGCGGCTTTCCTCAAGAGCAACATGGAAGTCCTTTGGATTGCCCGCACCGTCCTCCTGTTGAGCGTCACGGCCCATATCGTGACCACGGTCCAGTTGATGAGGATCAACCAGACCGCGCGTCCCGTCGGCTATGCCAAGAAGAACAATTCCCACTCGACGCTCGCGTCGCGGACCATGTACTACAGCGGTCCCATGGTGGCGGCGTTCGTGGTTTACCATTTGCTGCATTTCACGACAGGCACCCTCCACCCAGAGTTTTCGCCGGTCGATGTGTACTCGAATGTCGTCGTCGGCTTCCAGCGGCTGCCAGTTGCGATTTCCTACATCGTGGCGGTCGGCCTGCTGTGCCTGCACCTGAGCCACGGCGTGTCGAGCTTGTTCCAATCGCTTGGATTTTCCCACCCGCAGCACACGCCACGCATCAAAGCTGTAGCGAGACTGGTCGGGATTTTGTATTTCGCAGGGTACGCCTCGATTCCAGCCGCAGTAATGCTTGGAATCCTGCGCGCACCGAGCGTCCATCTATAACGCCGCATTATTAGGACCCGCATGAAACTGGACTCCAGAGTTCCCCAGGGACCCATCGAAACAGCTTGGGACAACGCCCGCTTCAGCATGAAGCTGGTGAATCCGGCCAACAAGCGCAGGTTCAACGTGATCGTCGTCGGGTCGGGCTTGGCCGGCGCGTCGGCGGCGGCTTCGCTTGGCGAACTGGGCTACAACGTGAAGTGTTTTTGCTTCCAGGACAGCCCCCGCCGAGCCCACTCGATTGCTGCCCAAGGCGGAATCAATGCCGCCAAGAACTACCAGAACGACGGCGACAGCATCTATCGCCTGTTCTACGACACGGTCAAGGGCGGAGATTTCCGCGCACGCGAGTACAACGTGTACAGGTTGGCGCAGAATTCGGTCAAGATCATCGACCAATGCGTTGCCCAAGGCGTGCCGTTTGCCCGGGAGTATGGCGGGTTGCTTGCCAACCGGTCGTTCGGCGGAGCACAGGTTTCCAGAACGTTTTACGCAAGGGGGCAGACGGGTCAGCAGCTGCTGATCGGTGCCTACCAGGCTCTCGAAGCGCAGGTTGCCACGGGCCGGGTGACGATGGTCCCGCGCACCGAAATGTTGGACGTGGTGATTGTCGACGGCAAGGCGCGGGGGATCATCACCCGCAACTTGGTCACCGGACAGATCGAATCCCATGTAGCCGACGCCGTTGTTCTCGCCACCGGCGGGTACGGAAACGTGTTCTACCTTTCCACCAACGCGAAGGGTTCGAACTGCACTGCGATCTGGCGGGCGCACAAAAAAGGCGCGGCGTTCGGCAATCCCTGCTTCACGCAGATCCACCCAACCTGCATTCCGGTCTCCGGCGAATATCAGTCCAAGCTGACCCTGATGAGCGAGAGCCTCCGCAACGACGGGCGCATTTGGGTTCCCAAAAAGGCTGGTGACAAGCGCAACCCGGGCCAGATTCCCGAAGACGAGCGGGACTATTACCTGGAACGCCGCTACCCCAGCTTTGGCAACCTGGTTCCCAGGGACGTCGCTTCGCGTGCCGCAAAGGCAGTCTGCGACGAGGGACGCGGAGCCGGTTCCGGCGAGACCGCCCTCGGCGTTTATTTGGACTTCGCCGAGTCCATCAATCGGCTTGGCCGGTCCACCATCGAGGAGCGCTACGGCAACCTCTTCGAGATGTACGAGCGGATTGCCGGCGAGGATCCCTACAAGGTTCCAATGCGCATTTACCCCGCCATCCACTACACGATGGGTGGGTTATGGGTTGACTACGAGCTGATGAGTTCCATTCCCGGCATGTTTGTGCTGGGCGAGGCAAACTTTTCCGACCATGGTGCCAACCGGCTCGGAGCCAGCGCACTGATGCAGGGTCTGTCCGACGGCTACTTCATCATTCCGTACACCCTCGGGAACTACCTGGCGTCCAACAAGCCCGACGGCTTGAAGACGAACGCCCCGGAATTCACGGCTGCGGTGGCCGGTGTGGCGGACCGCACCAAGCAATTGCTCTCCATCAAGGGCAAGCGCACAGTGTCATCGTTCCACCGCGAACTCGGCAAGATCATCTGGGACCGCTGCGGAATGGCCCGCAACGCCGAAGGCCTCCGCGGCGCAATTTCCGAGGTTCGGGCGCTGCGGCAGGAATTCTGGAAGGACGTCAATGTCCCCGGTTCCGAGGGCGAAATCAACCAGCAGTTGGAGAACGCCGGTCGCGTGGCCGACTTCTTCGAACTGGGCGAATTGATGTGCCTGGACGCTTTGGAGCGAAACGAAAGCTGCGGCGGCCACTTTCGGGAGGAATACCAGACCCCGGACGGCGAAGCCATGCGCGACGACGACCACTACCAGTACGTTTCCGCCTGGGAGTACAAAGGCGAGGGCGTGGCTCCAGAACTGAACAAGGAGCCCCTCGATTTCGCCTACGTGCATCCCGCGCAACGGAGTTACAAGTGAACCTTACCCTGCACGTTTGGAGACAGAAGAATTCGGGTGCGCCGGGCAGCATGGAGCGCTATGCTGCGAACGACGTCAATCCCGACATGTCGTTCCTCGAAATGCTGGACGTGGTCAACGAAGGCCTCATCACAGCAGGCAAGGAGCCGATCGCGTTCGAGCATGACTGCCGCGAGGGTATCTGCGGTTCCTGCGGTTTTGTGATCAACGGCATCCCGCACGGGCCCAACAAGGGTACAACGGTCTGCCAGCTCCACATGCGGTACTTCAAGGACGGCGACGAACTGTTCCTGGAGCCGTGGCGCGCCAAGGCGTTCCCGGTGATGAAGGATCTGGTTGTTGACCGGTCCGCCTTCGACCGTATTATTGCCTCCGGCGGCTACATAACGGCTCGGACTGGGAGCACGCAGGACGCCAACACGATTCCTATCCCGAAGGGTGTAGCGGATTCCGCCATGGACGCCGCAGCCTGCATCGGATGTGGTGCATGTGTTGCGGCCTGCCCAAATGCCGCCGCAGCGCTTTTTACGGGTGCCAAGATTTCCCACTTGGGCCTGTTACCGCAAGGTCAGGCCGAACGCGACCGTCGTGCTCTTGGCATGGTGGCCCAGGTGAATGCCGAAATGTTCGGTGCATGCACCAACGTCGCCGAGTGTGAGGCGGTATGCCCCAAGGGAATCAGCGTCGAAGTGATCGCCCGCATGAACGCCGACTACCTGAAGGCTAGCTGGAAGGACCGGGGCGCCCGCAAGGAATCCGGCGAATAGCTTCTGAGGAACTTCTACGGTGAGTGTTTGTTTTCAATGAGTCAGGCGGCACGATCCAAAGGGACAAGTTTGTAGCCGCGCTGTGCCGCCTGACGATGTAGTCGAGCTTCGAGCCGTTTCTCGCGCATCTTGTCGCGTTGGGCCCAGATCGAAGCGTCATATTCCTGCTGATTCTTCACCATCGTGTAGAAGATGACTGCGATTTTATGGGCGGTGGCAGTGGTTGCGGCCGCCGGTCCTAGTTTGGCCTTCATGCGGCGGAGATAATCCCCCATTTGGGTCTTATCGCGATGCAGGGAATGAACTGCCAGTCGAAACAGGGTTCCGGCCCTGTTCTTCGTTCGGCGCGAGCGTGCCGCCGTCCAGCAGCCGGGTTATGTAAGGGTGGTCGAGCTGCGCTACGATTTGCCGCTCATGGCGAAACCTTCCGACCAGTTCGGTCGAGTCCATTCCCTGGCGCAACACCTTGATGGCTACTAACTTTTGATACTGTTCTTCTGCGCGAGCGGCAAGGTAGACCGATCCCATGCCTCCGCGGCCGATCTCCCGCACAATCCGCCAAGGCCCGATCTGTCTGCCGCCCCATTCGTCCTCTGCCAATTCGCGCGCCGCCGCAACCACGGATCTGCCGAATATTCCGGTCTGACCGGGTGCATCCACCGCGAGCATCTGCTCAACTTCCCGCTTGAGTTCGCGGTCCCCGGCGCATGCTGCTTCCAGATACGCGTCCCTCTTGCCGGGCTCCAGATCCAATGCGCCGAGGAACAACTCTTCAATTCGCAGCCAGTCCGCCACGCTGCCATTGTCGCAGAGGCCGTGGCATTCGGGTCACGTTTCTGCGATACTGGTGTTGCTCCAGCTTTTCTTCCGACCGCCAGCCGGATGAGAATTTTTACCCCGACCCAACACAAGCGCCTCAACGAGGTGATGGGAGTTCTGTTCCTTGCGAGCGGGATTCTTGCACTCCTGAGTTTCGCGTCGTTCCACCCCGGAGATTCGTCATGGAACACCGTGACAGGGCGCGAAACCGCCGAGAATCTGATCGGCCCCGTGGGTGCGTTCATAGCAGACCTGTTCCTCCAAAGCTTCGGATTTGCCGCGTTCCTGCTGCCGGTCCTGATGTTCGGCCTCGGGTGGAAGTGGATACGCTCGGAGGCCTTGGCAGCGCCCTGGGTGAAGGTTCCTGGAGCCGTTCTCATGATCCTCTCGGCATGTGGCTTGGCGGCCATGCTACCGGACTGGCGCATGTTCGAGCGCACCGTTCTGCCGGGCGGCGCGGCAGGGTTTCTGCTGGCGGGGGCGCTCCGTAGGGGATTCAACTCAGCGGGAGCCATCGTGCTGATGGCGACGTGTCTGCTTGTCTCTACCTATCTGGTCTCCACTTTTACCCTGTCGGTCCTTTGGAACTTCCTGGCTCCCATCGGAACCTTCTTCAGGGGCATCCAAACGAGCTGGGTGAATTGGCGGCGGGAACGCCGAGAGGCTGCCTTGGAACGCAAACGCTTGAAGCAGGAGGCCAAGGCGCAGGCCGTAGCCTTAAAGGCTGAGCGTAGGAAGTTGTCAGCTTCGAGTGACACTGACTCGAAATTGGTGGACACGGAAATCGTCGAGGTGCGGGAGGCATTCGCGTCGCCGACTTCCACCGATTACAGGGCCCATGCGGGTCCGCCCATCGTGCCGCAGCCGACGCAATCACCCCGTCGCCCGGCGGCCTCCAACGACACGTTCTCCGAGACCATGCCTTGGGACCAACCGTCTTCGCGTTCACTGCTGCCGGAGCAGGTCGGCGAACTCACAGATCTCTCTGCAATCCCCGGTGAAATTCCCATTCGCCGCTTGGACGAGGAAGATCTCACACCTGCCCACGCCGCCGACTTTCCGTTCAACAAGCCGGCCAAGGCCCGCGAATCCGCAGTCAAGCTGCCTACAATCTATCGCCTGCCGTCGACGGAACTCCTGAATGCTATTCCGCAACGCTCCGCATTCGATGAGCAGGAACTGAAAAACACCGCCGCAGCGATCAAGTCGAAGTTTGAAGAGTTCAACGTGCTCGGCAGCGTCGTCCAAATCAACCCCGGACCGGTTGTTACCACGTTTGAGTTCAAGCCGGATGCTGGTGTCAAGTACAGCCGCATCACCAATCTCACGGAAGATCTGTGCCTCGGTCTCCAAGCCGAGTCCATTCTTATCGAGCGCATCCCCGGCAAGCCGACCGTCGGCATCGAGGTCCCGAACACAAAGCGCGAGGTCATCAGCCTCCGGGCCGTTTTGGAATCCGAGGAATTCGAAAGTTCGCCCTCCCATCTGACGATTTCGATGGGCAAGGATATCAACGGTCGCATCAAGGTTGCGACGCTGGAAACAATGCCCCACGTGCTGATCGCCGGGTCCACGGGCTCGGGCAAGTCGGTCATGATCAATTCTTTGATCATGTCGATCCTGTACAAATCGACCCCGGATGAGGTCCGGATGATCATGGTCGATCCGAAACGTGTGGAATTGGGCATGTACGAGGGGATTCCGCACTTGCTGACGCCGGTCATCACAGATCCCCGCAAGGCAACCAACGCCCTCAAGAACGCTGTGCTCGAAATGGAGCGGCGTCTGCGGTTGTTGGCCGAACAAGGCGCGCGCAACATCGACCAGTTCAACAAGAAGGTTCTCAGCCTCCGCAACCAGCCACGAAGCCTTTTCGAGGAGGAAAGTGACGACCCGCAGAAGGACGAACTCCGCCCACTGCCCTACATCCTGATCCTGATCGACGAGTTAGCTGATCTGATGATGCTGGAAGGCAAGAACGTCGAGGAGTCCGTGACCCGTCTAGCCCAGATGGCGCGTGCCGTCGGCATGCACTTGGTTCTGGCAACGCAGCGTCCGTCCGTCGACGTCATCACCGGTATTATCAAAGCCAATTTTCCAGCCCGCATCAGCTTCCGGGTGGCGACCCGCGTGGACAGCCGCACGATTCTGGACGTTATGGGGTCGGAGCACCTACTCGGCAAGGGTGACATGCTGTTCCTACCGCCGGGATCCTCGCGGCTGACCCGCGTCCACGGCGCGTTTGTGACGGAAACGGAAATCAGCGGCGTGGTGGATTTCTGGAAGGCCCAAGCCAAGCCGGAATATGATCAGTCGTACCTGATCGCGCCGCCGACCGAGGATGGCGATGGTACTCCGGAAGAAGTTTCCACCGGCGAGCAGGATCCGATGTACGAGGAAGCCATGCGCGTTGTGCTCGAAATGGGCAAGGCCTCGACGTCGACACTCCAGCGCCGTCTCAGGCTGGGCTATGGCAGGGCAGCCCGAATCCTCGACATGATGTACAAGGACGGGGTGATCGGACCGCCTGACGGCAGCAAGCCGCGCGAGGTTCTCAAACGGCCGGAATGGCTGAGGGAAGTCGATTCCGATAACTAGCATGTCTACATTTACCGAATTGTCCGAACAGTTCTTCGCCAGCGGAGGTACTGGCAGCACTCTCCAAGGCGATGCCGAAGCCTTTGATTCCGTTGAGTCCGCGCAACTTGCCCTCTTCTACCGCCAGTTGAAGTTCGGGCCGTGGATCGGCTCCGGACCGCGCGTTGCGACGGTGGGCGGGCGGCGATTTACGGAACCTGGGATTGACCATGCCCTCCCGCTGTCCACTTTCCCGTTCCGGGCGCTCAAACTGTATCCAGTTTCTGGTGACAGCCAAGCCGGTTTGCTGGCCGCCGTTTCCGGTCTTGCCGGAAAGACCCCGGATCACGCATTCCGCGAATGGTCGCCCGCACGGCATTCCGCCGTTATTCTGGCACGCAATCCGGAAGATCTCGCACGCGAAATCGCCCAGGCCGCCATCGGCATTCCCCGCGCATTCGAGACCAACGGGGAGTGGAAAACGCCCGGAGGCAGCTATTTCACAGCATCTCCACTGGGCCAGGATGGTGTCTGCTTCCTGTATCCGGGCATTGGCAGCCCATATCCCGGTCTCGGGGCGGACCTCTTCTCCTTGTCGCCCCCGTTGCTGGACCGCTTCGAGGCCATGACGCGGGGCCAAGCGCACCATTACTTGCATGTTGACGAGATGTACCCCCATGGACCGGCCGACGAAGCCAGTTTCTACCGCGATGTCGTGATGCTGGGACACTGCGCCATTGCGACGTCACTGATTTACACGTGGATTCTGCGGGAACTGTTCCAAGTCAAGCCGCGCGCGGCTGCCGGCTACAGTTTCGGGGAAGCGATCATGCTTGCCTGTTTGGGGGTGTGGCCCGATCCGGTGGAGCTAGCCCAAAATTTGGACCGCATTCCCACTTTCAGCACCCGGCTCCACGGACCGAAGGATTCAATTCGCGAACAATGGGGGTTGCCGGTTGGCGCGAAGGTCGAATGGGACTCGTGGACTGTGCGGACTACTCCTGCCCTCGCTTTTGCGGCCATCAAACCGGAAAAGAACGTTTTCCTGTGCAATATCAACACACCCGGGGAAGTGGTGATTGCCGGGGAGCGCAATGGCTGCAACCGGGCACTGGAACGGATCGGTGCGTCGGTGGCCAGCCCCGTCCCGATCCCCGTCACCATGCACTGCGAGGCAACCCGGGGTGAATACGACAACTTGGTGGCCATCCACTCGCTGACAGTGATCCCCGAACCCGGCATCGACTTCTTCTCGTCCGCCTATTGCCGCCCCATCGACTTTGCCAAGGAATCGCCTGCGCACACGACCGCAGAGGCCTACTGCCGAGTTGCCGATTTCCCCCGGCTCGTAAGGAATATCTATGCGACGGGTCCTAAAATCTTCCTGGAACTGGGCGGCCGACGCAATTGCTGCACTTGGATCGAGAAAATCCTGAAGGACCGGCCCCATGCCGCGGTCCCCTGCGACCTGAAAGGCCAGCCCAGCGAGGTTTCGATTCTGCGTGCACTGGCCCGGCTGGTTTCCCATGGAGTGCCGCTCCAATTGGAGGCGCTTTACAACCCCTATCCCGCCCGCTAGGCCGCCCTGCCATCGGGTAGTAGAATTGAAGTGAAAAGGAGTAGTTTCCTGAGACTTACGCCCTTACTGTGCATCGCGCTTTCCCTGGCCAACCTGTTGGCGGCGGACCTGCCGGCCCAGGATGCTCCTAAAGAACCGCCGGTGGTTGCGATCTACTCCGGTAACCGGGCGGTCAACAGTGTGCCGTCGAAGGACGCGTTCGCTCCAATCGTTGTTGTGCGCTCCGCCCAAGGGCAGATTCTAAGCGGTATTCCGGTACGATTCGAATTGCAGGACACAAAGTTCGGGCACTTTACAGCCCAACCCTTGGTCTTCGAGACCGTCACCGACTCCCGTGGACAGGCAACTGGACGCGGCTATGTCCCGACCAAAACCGGTCTGGTGACAATGAAGGCCACCGCCCAAGCGCCGGGCGGATGGGCTTCGGTTACCATCATCCAACGCAACGGCAAGCAGCCGCAGGTCATTACTTTTGATGAAAAGTCCGGTCGTGGTGTCATTGGCTCGAAGTGGCTGATCTTGGGCGTAGCTGCTGCGGTTGGCATTGTGGTCGCGATCCTGGTTACCCGCAGCGCCTCGTCAGGCACCATCAAATTGGGAACGCCGACCGTTGGAGGTGGAGCCTGATTCTACGTTCCGCCATCGCGTGCGCAATTGCAGGTCTGGCCGCAACATCTGTGGTCGGCCAAGTGCAACTTGCTGGTGTGACGTCGGGCGTCTTGTTCGATCCGCCTTCCCGAAGTGTGCGGCAGGTGTTGGGTGTGCCCGGTGGTGCCAGATTCGGTGTCGGCATCCTGACTGGGGTAGACAACGCTTGGACATCGCCGGACGGAAATGCGGTGGTCACGCTCGTCGCGGGCCAATTTGATTTGGTGCGCCTGAAGGGTGCGGACGTCATTGCGTCCATGCCCTTGGGGGAGGCCCCCGAGCGCTTCAAGATTGTCTGGTCGCGTGATAGCAAGGCAGTGGCTTTTGCGATGATCAGGCCCGACGGATCGGCCGCGTTTCAGGTGTGGCGTACGGACCAGCCGATTCCAGACCCTCAAATCCAGTCCGGCTTTGCGTTTGCGGCTATTCGAAGCATTGTTGTAAAGGCCCAAACGTCGGAGATCCTGCTTGCGGTTCAGCAGGAGGGCGGCAGTGGACTTTACCGGGTCGCGTTTACGGGTGAAGCCAGTCGAATTGCCGCCGTTGAGCAACTGGAAGCGATCACGTTGGACCCCTCGGGCGCTTTCCTGTACGGTTTTAGTTCCAGTTCAGGGACGCTCTTGAAATTTGATCCGGTTTTGGATGCACCTGCCCAACTGGATGCTCCGGTTCCTTCCGAAGTCAGGTGTCCTTGCTGGTTGGCCACCCCGGCGGATGGAAGCCGCGTGGCGCTTGCCTACGCCAATCCGGACAGGCTCTTGGTTTTCGACGCGAATTCAACCGATCTACCGTTCGAGGTTCTCCTTGAGGGCGCGCCCGAAGGGTTGGACGCTTACGGTGCGACGGGCTTGTTCACATTGGCGCTGCGCCGCCAGGAAGCCAGTAGCGCGCTGTTGCTGGAAGTAAAGTCGGGCTCCGTATTTTTTGTGCCCGCGACTCCGCCTCCAAACAACTGACAGCCATGCGTATCCTACGTCTAATTGCGCTGTGTTTGTTGACCTGCGGGGGCCTTGCCGCCCAGGTGCTCCAGTTCCGCGTCCAGAGTTCCGGGAACGTCTTTACGGTTGCCAACTCGGGTACCGTGGTCCTTCCCGTCAGCGCGTTGGGCCAAACATCGGAAATCACCGTCAGCGCATTCTATTCAGGTGCCAAGGCTGCCGCGATTCTGCGCACGGAACTACTCGGTACCAAGGACTTTGTCCTGGGTTCAACCGCCACGCCGACACTCCAGCCGACAGACACCTACACCTTCACCGTCCGCTACACAGCATCCACCGCCTCCGCCACCCAAGCGCTGTTGGTCGTCACCTTTCGCGAAACCGGCGGAGACATTGCGACAGCCAGTTTTGGTATTTCCGGTACGGCTCCCCAAGTGGTGGCGACATATTCGCTGCCGACCGACGGCAACGCTCGGCCCGTGGTGACAGGCGGCCAGATTCAGCTCCCGGCCGTGTCGGTAAACACCTCCGCCCAAGCTACAATTACCCTGAACAATATTGGTTCGGCGGCCGCCAACGTCCGTCGGGTGACTGTTACGGGTGCGCTCGAGCTTTTCAACCTCCCGCTTTTGCCGGTCGTCGTCGATCCGGCCCGCAGCGTGTCGTTCGGGGTGCGGCTGCAGTCGGCAAGTCCGGGAGCGCTCACAGGTACAGTCCAAGTGGATGGTCCCGGAGACCCTCTGCAGTTCACGGTCAGCGGATCGGCGTACTCGCCGCAGTTGACCTACAGTCTGGTTTCCGACGCTGGCGCGACCACCGCGCTGGCTGCCAATTCCACTGTGACGTATCCAGCGACCTTGGTTGGTCGCCAGTCGGGCCTTCTAATCCGGGTGGCGAACCAGACTCCAAGCACATATTCCATTTCCGACATTTCACTCAGCGATTCGACCAATTTTCAACTGCCGATACTGCCGGTTTTGCCCTTCGTTTTGGCCAGCGGTGCCACGCTGGACCTGCCGGTCAATTTTGTCCCCTCCAAGGGGGAGATCTTCAGTTCCAGGCTCAAGATTGGCACCGACGCGCTGCTTTTGTCCGGTGCAGGGTTGAGCAGCGCCTTGGAAGTTTCAGTTTTGGGAGCCCAAGGCGAAACCAAGATCGCGACGAATGGCACGATTCCGATTCCAATCACAACGCTTGGCACCACCGGTGCGGCCCAGGTTGTGATCCGCAACCTCACAGCCGCCACCATTTCCCTTTCGAGTGCGGGCTTGGCAAATGACCGGTCGGCGTTCAGTTTGTCGGGGTTGCCCAAATTTCCCTTGGTTTTGGACCCGCAGCAGGAGTCGCGATTCACAGTCTTGTTTGCGCCGGTCACCACCGGGCCTTTCTCCGGTACCCTGGCCTTCGATTCCTACTCGTATACACTCTCCGCGTCGGCGACCGTCCCTTCCAAGCTGCCCGTTTTGGTGATTTCCGGTGCTCCTGCCTCCGTCACGCCGTTGATGCAGGTACCGCTTTCCGTAACGATTGACAGCCCGTGGCCGGTTGATCTGGCGGGGGACCTGACTTTGAGTTTTGACTCGCCGGCCTTCACCGCCGACCCGTCCGTCCAGTTTTCCACAGGCGGGTCCAAAGTGTCGTTCAAGATCCCAACGGGCACGCTGAAGGCCGTTTTCAATAGCGGAAGCAGTTTGGTGCGGATACAGACCGGAAGCGTGGCTGGGGAAATTCAGGTCTCGCCAACGGTGCGGACGGCTGCTGGGTATGATCTCACCCCGTCCATCCCCAATATCCTTCATTTGGTGGTCCCGCAGTTGTCTCCCACCCTGTTTACGGTGAATCTTGTTGCCAGTGGCGGTGCCTATCTTGTGCAGATGACGGGTGTGTCCAGTCCGCGCAATCTGGGGCATGCCCATCTGAAGTTCTCCCCAACCGGCCGCATTCCGTTTTCAACCACGGATTTCACCGTGGATTTAACGGCCGTCGCCAACGCATGGTTCCGAAGTTCGGCTTCCAATAGCTTCGGAGGGTTGTTTACCGTCTCCATTCCCGTGGTCCTGACGATTCCCACATCGCTGGTCAGCACTACGCTGACGATTTCGGACATCTTCAAATCGATTTCTGTCGATGTCGATAACTCTTCCGGGACGTCCCCCGCAGTGACCTACGTCGTGCCTTATTAGGTTTTCGGCTGCTTACACCGCGAGTTGGGCGTCGTTGATGGCCTTCAGCCTCTTTAGGAACTTCGGCAGCAGGTCCAATCGCAGCGCGTTGGCGCCGTCCGACAACGCCTTCTCGGGGCAATCGTGTACTTCGACGAAGATGCCGGATACACCCACGGCGACGGCAGCGGCTGCCAACGGTTCGATGAATTGGGGCTGGCCTCCCGAAGCCGTTCCCCCTGCTCCCGGAAGTTGAACGCTGTGTGTTGCATCGAAGACAACGGGATGGCCAGTTTCAGCCATGATCCGAAGGCTTCGCATGTCCACCACCAGATTGTTGTAGCCGAAGGACGAGCCGCGTTCCGTCAGGACAATCTGATTGTTGCCGGTGGACGCAACCTTGTCGGCCGCGTGTCGGATGTCATTCGGGGCCACGAATTGCCCCTTTTTGATGTTGACGATGCGGCCCGAGCGTCCTGCTTCCAGCAGCAGGTCGGTCTGCCGGCAGAGGAAAGCCGGAATTTGCAGAATGTCGACTACCTCGGCAGCTGGTCCGACGTGCGAGGTTTCGTGGATGTCCGTCAACACGGAGAAGCCACGGTCCCGAATGCCCTTCAGGATCCGTAACCCTTCTGTCAGGCCCGGTCCCCGGAATCCAGCCAAACTCGACCGGTTGGCCTTGTCGTAGGATGCCTTGAAGACGCAGGTGAAGCCATACTCCGACGCGATGGCCGAGATCGCCCCGGCCATCCTGTGGACATGTTCCTCGCTTTCGATCACGCAGGGGCCTGCGATCAGGACCAATCGCGAAGGGTCTTGGAAGTCGGGAAAAATCAAAGCCACCTACTCGGGATATTCCGGCTCCGGCAGCAACGGTGCCATCTCGCTGGCGATGCGGTGTGCCCGGAACTTGCGGGCCGCTCCAACAAACGAGCTGAACAACGGATGCGGCTCCATCGGCTTGGACTTGAATTCCGGGTGGAATTGGCAGCCCAGGTAGTACGGGTGGTCTTCGATCTCGCAGATCTCCACGTAGGTGCCGTTCGAGGTGACACCGGTGATTCGCAGACCCTTCGACGTCATTTGCTCCTCGAATTCGCGGTTGAACTCGAAACGGTGCCTGTGGCGTTCGCTGATTTCCGTAGTCCCGTAAGCCTTGTGGGCGAAGGTGCCGGGCGTTAGCACGCAGGGCCATGCCCCGAGGCGCATCGTGCCGCCCAGTTCGTCGATCCCCTTCAACTCGCGCAGCTTGTAGATGACCCGCTGCGCTGCCGTCGGGTTGAATTCGGAGGAATCGGCACCCTTCAGGCCACAGACGTTGCGGGCAAATTCAATCACCATCGTCTGCATGCCCAGGCAGATGCCGAAATAAGGCACCTTGGCTGTGCGGGCATACTTGATGGCGTTGATCATGCCGTCGATCCCCCGCTTGCCGAACCCTCCGGGAACCAGGATTCCGTCGTACTGCGCGAGAACATCGCTAGGAAGCACGCTGGTTGGGGCACCGGGCTCGAACAATTCAGCCTCGAACCAATGCACGTTGACCTTGATATTGTGACCGGTGCCCGCATGCAGCAGGGCTTCTTTTAGGCTCTTGTAGGAATCCTCGTACTCGATGTACTTGCCGACAACGGCGATATCGACCTCGTCGGATGGATTCTGCATCCGGTGCACCATCGCCGACCATTTTTCCAGGTTGCGGGGGCCGGTCATGTCCAAATGGAGATGGCGGAGGATGATCTCGTCCACCTTTTCCTCGGCGAAGACCAAGGGGATTTCGTAGACGGATTTGACGTCCTTAGCGGTGATGACCGCCTCCGGGTCCACGTCGCAGAAAAGTGCGATCTTGTCCTTCATCTCCGTCGGAAGGAAACGCTCGGCGCGGCACAACAGGATGTCCGGCTGGATGCCGAGGGCACGCAATTCCTTCACCGAGTGTTGCGTGGGCTTGGTCTTGAGCTCCTGCGCGGCGTTGATCCACGGCACCAGGGTCACGTGTACGAAGATGCAGTTTTCGCGCCCAACCTCGTGCCGTACCTGCCGGATGGCTTCGAGGAACGGCAGCGATTCGATGTCGCCGACCGTCCCGCCGATTTCGCAGATGACGACGTCGTTTTCCATCGCCAGCTTCTTGATTGCGGCCTTGATCTCGTTTGTGACGTGCGGGATCACCTGCACGGTCTTGCCCAAGTAGTCCCCGCGTCGTTCGCGTTGGATGATCTGCTCGTAGATGCGTCCGCTGGTCAGGTTGTTGGCACGCGTCAGGTGGGCGTGTGTGAAGCGTTCGTAGTGGCCCAGATCGAGGTCGGTCTCAGCCCCGTCGTCGGTTACGAAGACTTCGCCGTGCTGGAAGGGGCTCATGGTGCCCGGGTCGACGTTCAGGTAGGGGTCGAACTTCTGCAGCGTAACCTTCAAGCCACGGTTTTCGAGCAGGCAACCGATGGAGGCCGCCGCTATGCCTTTTCCTAGCGAGGACACCACGCCCCCGGTTACGAAAATATGTTTGGCGCGCTTTGCGGGTGCTTCTTGTGCGTTCTCAGCCACGGGGGGTCTCCAAAGGCCCTGCAAGGGACTTGTCTATGTATGTTCTGACGGCGGCGCGGCTGGCTGCGAATAGCCCTTGCACGCGTTCCAAGTCCTCGGGCGTGTCCACGCCCAGCGATTCGTAGCCGGTTTCCACCACCCGAATCTTAAAGCCGTTCTCTAGTGCTCTCAATTGCTCCAGTCTCTCCGCTTGTTCCAATGGCCCCACAGGCATACCGGAGTAGCGCAATAGGAAGTCGCGCCGGTACACGTATAGGCCTACATGCTTGTAATGAACCACACCGTCCGCGGCTCCGCCCCTGG
>CAIYDY010000242.1 GCA_903925015.1 uncultured Acidobacteriia bacterium | reverse complement strand
GAGAGGCAGACTCTTCTCAAGGTCCCGGCCTACGATTTCAATTGGCAGCTTACCTATGAACTCGAAAAGCCAGTCATCCTGCCCAAAGGCACCGTGCTGGAGGGTATCGCCACCTACGACAACTCCCCGAACAACAAGTTCAACCCGGACCCGACGAAGGAAGTTTTCTGGGGCGAACAGACTTGGGAAGAGATGTTCGCCGGATTCCTCGATATCGCCATCCCGGCGGAAATGAATCCAACCGAGATCGTCAGACCGAAAAAACCGGCCACCGGGGCATTGGATTAATCACCAGATTCGCGTGACCCCGTAACCTATCGAACGCGGGGTCGCGCGTGATGGCAGTCAGTTGGCAAGACTGAACCGAGCCGAAGCGAACGACACTCGCACCCGCAATCCTGGCCATCCCCGCCATTACCGCTTCAAAGCAGCAGGACTGGCAAGCTACATGTACTCCGGAAAGTCGTCCAACGGCGCATCGAAATCGCGGGCGAGCCACACTCCTTTACCCGTCCCTGGAACCCTCTGGGCTGGCATGATAGCTGTGAGAGGCACAACGGGCCGACAATCCTTGGTCACCGTGATGGGCTGTCCGAGCATCGCGGACTGGACGATTTCCGAGAATTGGGCCTTGGCATCCGACAATTTCCGCTAGGAATATCAAGGCGACAGGAAGGCCTCCCCGCCGCACTTTAGGTCTACTTGCCGCCCAGCAACTGCATATCGTGCATCGTCTTGATCACAGCCGGAACCAGCGTAATCACGAACAGCACCGGCAGAATGAACAGCACAATCGGGAAAAGCATCTTGATGCCAGCCTTGCCGACGGCTTCCTCGGCCCGCAACTTCCGCTTGTCGCGGAGATCCTTCGCAAACGCATTCAAAGCGGTTGACAGCGGGGTACCAAACCGCTCGCTCTGGATGATCATGGCGGAAAGCGACTTGATATCCTCCAAGCCGGTCCGCCGCTCCATACCCTTGAAGGCTTTCGCACGCTCCTGCCCGGCCCGCACTTGCATAGTAACGGTCGAAAACTCACTCGCCAGATCGGGGTAAATGAACTCCATCTCCGCCGACACCCTGGTCATTGCCTGATCCAACGCCAAACCTGTTCCAAGGACAATACCAAGCATGTCGATGGTGTCAGGCAAGCCCTCCTGCATCCGCTTGCGACGGTTGGTAGCCATCTTGCCCAGGATGAATTGCGGACCGATGAAACCGATGATGCCGGCAGCCACAAAACCGCCGAAAGCGTTCGAAAGGTCGTTGTTACGCTGCCCATATGCCATGCCGCCCATGCAGAGCAGAAAAAATCCAACGGCGAAGGTCACATAGTTCCCTAACGACTGTTCCCCGCGTATTCCCGCATACCGGAGGCGTTTCTCATTGCCTTTAACCCAGTCATCGCCGCCGGGGATGGACGAAACGACGTTCACAACCTGGCCTGTGAAACCACGGGCCTTGCGTTTGGCCGAGCCACCGCCACCGGACATCGGGACCGCTCCGCCGCCGCCCCGCAGTTCGGCCAAACGGTCCCCTATGGAATCCTCCTGGGGCTGCATCAGCTGGACTCCAGCCCAAACAATCCCGACGATTGTGGCAAACGTAAATACAAAAATGAGTATCGCGCTCAGCATGGCAGGCTCCTAGACCTTCACGTTCGCTATCTGGCGGATCACGAGGATCCCGACAATCTCCGAAATGATCCCGTAGGTGAAAAACTTGGTCCCCAGAGGATCGGTCCACAGCAGCTTCACGTATTCAGGCTTCAGGAACCAGAAACCCAGCCCCACGACCCCCGGCAACGCGCACAGCAGTCCAGCCGAAAACCGCTGCGAGGCCGTGTGGGCCTTCAGTTTCCCGGCCATGCCGATGCGCTCGCGGATCAAGATCGAGAGATCGGCCAGTACCTCCACCATATTTGCACCGGTTTGTCGTTGCAAAATTAGGCCCGTGATGAAAAACTTGAGGTCGATGACGGGCATCCGGTCGCCCAATTTGTGGAGCGCGGCGTCGATCGAAGAGCCCAGCGCGAGCTCCTCGGTCACCTTGCGGAACTCCATTTTCATTGGATCGGAAGTCTCCTCGGCGATTGTCTCAAGGCCCGAATGGATATTGTGCCCCGCACGCATGGTGCGGGTGAACAGGTCGATCGCATCCGGCAGCTGCTCTTCAAACTTGGCGATCCGGCTGGAGCGCTTGTTCATGATGTACGAAATCGGAATGGCGCCAACCAAAGCCGCGAGCGCTAGTTGCAGCATTGGAATCGGCACGAAGAGCGTCAACACCAGATAGGTAACGACAGTCAAAGCGAGGCTGATGCCGACAACATCGGCCGCCCGGTACGTTAGATTCGCCTGCCGGATATATGCCTGGAGCGTCCGCAGGATGCCAATCCAAGTGAAGAAGTCGCCAAGGAACGCGAATGTGCCACGCTTCTCACGCTGTAGCAGGTCCGTTGCCCCGCGCTCCCGCGTCCGCGTATTCGTGCGGACCCCGCGCAGCCTGGCATCGAGCACGCGTGCCGCCTCCTGCTCCGGCACCACCCATACGTAGTAGGCGACGCCGAACAGGACGGCGGAAAGAAACAGGAACATCAGTACGAACGTGATCGCGAATCCCATTGCAAACTCCTACTTGTCCGCTAATTCCACAATCTCATTGAAGATTGCCTTCGAGAGGTGGATCCCGTACCCCCGCAGTTTCTCCAAACACTGCGGTTGGTTTCCCATCCCCCGGAACTTGCCCACAACCTTGCCCCTGGGACTGATCCCGCCGCGGTCGAACTCAAACAGATCCTGCATTTCCACCTGGTCGTTGTGGACTCCGGTCACTTCCGCGATTCCCGTAATCTTGCGCGTACCGTCGCTCATGCGCCCGCACTGCACAACCAAGTGAATTGCAGAAGCCAGTTGCTGCCGGATCACTCGGTCCGGCACATTCTGGCTCGCCATCATGACCATGGTCTCCAGCCGCGAGAACGCATCGCGCGTCGTGTTCGCGTGCAGCGTCGTCATTGATCCGTCGTGGCCCGTGTTCATCGCCTGCAACATGTCCAGTGCTTCCGGTCCGCGCGATTCACCCACGATAATCCTGTCGGGACGCATACGCAACGTATTGATCACCAGATCCCGCGCCGTGACCGCGCCGGAACCTTCGATGTTCGCGGGCCTCGTCTCGAGCCGCACCACGTGCGGCTGCTGCATCTGCAGTTCAGCCGTGTCCTCAATGGTCACAACCCGCTCTGTCTCCGGAATGAACCGCGACATCGTGTTCAGAATCGTCGTCTTGCCGGAGCCCGATCCGCCCGAAATCACGATGTTCAGCCGGGCCTCGACGCACCCGCTCAGGAAGTCCAGCATCCCGTGCGAGAACGTCTGGTTCTTCAGAAGCTCCTCAGTGGTCAGCAATTTCTTGCCGTAGCGCCGGATCGACATCACCGGACCGATCAGCGACAACGGCGGAATCACGGCGCAAACACGAGACCCATCGTCCAAGCGGGCATCCACAATCGGCGAAGAATCGTCGATGCGGCGACCGACGTTCGACACGATGCGGTCGATGATCATGCGCAGATGCGCCTGGTCCTTGAACCGGACGTTGGTTTCCACCAGCCGCCCGTGACGTTCCACATAGACGTTGTCGAAGCCGTTCACCATGATGTCCGAAATGGTGTTGTCCTTGAGCAAAGGCTCCAACGGACCCAGTCCGAACACCTCGTCCTGGATCTCCTCGGCAACCCTGTCGCGCTCGGCGAGGGTCATCGGAATCCCCTCGTCGGCCACCAAGCGCTCCACCAACTGCGCGATCTGCGCCCTCACCCCATCCTTGCTGAGCGTTCGCAACTGCTCCGGAGTGAGCGTGTTCAGAAGCTTCAGGTGCACCTGGCTCTTGATTTCAAACCACCGGTCGGCCCCCGCAGGCCTTGCCATCGGACGTGTGCTCAAGCCGCAATCCCTTCAGCGGTGGAAGACGACGGCTTTGTCGCCTTGTCCACCATCGCGCGGATGGACTTGTCGATCTCCGGTGCCGACTGCCGGTTTGCCACCAAGGGGCGGGCCTTGTTCAGCGCCGAAAGGAATGCCGGAGTTTCCGGAATGCCATAAAAGACGGGCTGGTTCAGCGTCTGCTTGATCTGCTCCAAGCTGGCGAAATTTGAGCCCGCCTTCTTCTGATACCTGTTCACCAGCACCTTGACCTGGTCCTGCGAGAAGCCGATCCGCATCAGCATCGCCAAATACCGCTGCGCATTGCGGATGGACGCGTACTCCTGGGTCACCACCAAGAACACCATCGACGACACTTGGCAGGCCGCGGCAACTACCTCGTCATTGATGTTCTTACCCGCATCCACTACTGTGGAATCGTATTTTTCGATCAAAAACGTCGAGAAATCACGGAACATCGGCTCCGAGAAGTACGACCGTTGCTCCAACGTGTCGGACGGCCCGATCGAGTACATCCCCAGAGCGTCGCGGGTAGCGAGGCTCTCGAACAACGCCTGGTCCAAGCGTCCCAAATTGTCGGCAACGTCGGACAGCGTTGTTTGCGGACTCGCGCCCAACTGCATGGCGACATCGTTGGCGGTCCAGTCCAGATCGACAGTTACCACAGACTGTTTCCGCTGCGCCAATACGGACGCGAAATTCACCGCCAGCGTGGTTGTACCCACGCCGCCCTTGGTCCCCAGAAAGGTATACACCTTGCCAAGCTTGCTCTCCGTCGTCACCACCCGTTTCGGCGCACGCTCAAACCGCGCCATGGCATCCCGGAAATCGGTGCGGCGCATTGGTTGCATAATGAAATCGTTCGCGCCCAGACGCATCGACTGGATCACCGTCTCACCGTCGGCATGGTAGTGCGAAACGATCACATAAAGGTCCGGCACCGCCTGCTTGAGCCGCTCCAGCGACTTCAAACCGGCCTCGGTGTCCCCCGCCAAGTCGACAATGACAGCCGAATTGGGATGGCGTTCGATATCCTGCATGACGCGGACATAGAGATTCCCGGACACCTCCTGGTATTCCGACCCCACTTTGGAGTTCGGAATATTCATCAGGTTGTCCCGGACCATCTCCCGGAAATGTTCATCGCTCGAGGCGACCATAAGGACAAAGGGCGTAGACATGGACTAGTAAACCTTTCCGAAATTGATGTTCAGGGTGTGCATGTTCCCTGCTCCGGGTCACACCCGTTGCCCTCCACCGAGACCGACGTCGGAAATGACGGCATCTGGATGGGTGGCAGATTGAAATAGCTCACGAAACGTCGAAACTCGTAGTTTGTCACGCTCACGGTTACGGTATCCGGAACGCAGGTTGCCGAGCAGTCGCCTTGGCACTGGAACGCCGTCAACTGGCCCGTGGCGGGGTCGCGGCTGAAGTAATCGATATTGATGGCGGCACTGCCGCCCGACTGGAATTGCAGCTTGTCGATGTTTACCGGGACATGCGACTGCATGTAATCGCGAACATTGGTGGAACTGGACTCCCAGCAATGTGTCGCAGCGTAGCGTGCGCCTTCCCGGGTAAACTCCGTCATACTATGCCACACCCAGTACATTTGCGCGACATACACAATGCCGAAGGTCAACGGCAAAAGCACGCCCGCGTACAGGATTGCAAATTCCAGAGCTGCCTGGCCGGAACGCCGATTGCGTTTACGTTCCGCCATACGGCACCTTCACTTGTGGCTTCAACGGGATCGCTTCCAGCGGCAGGAACGGAATCCTCGGCGTGATCATGTATCCGTTCGGAATCGAGACCAGAATGTAGTTCGGAGGGTGTCCCCCTGCGGAGATATCGCAGCCGGTCACCGAACAGTCGCACGGTCCGATGGCACCGGTGACAGGGTCCACCACCTGCGCACTGACGGTGATCATGTCCGGCGTCAGGCCCGTGATAAAAACCGGCAGGCTGTTGTCTGTTGAACCTGTAAGCCCAAACGCGATCGCCTGCTGAAGGTTGGGGTCGCCCGGATCGCAAAAATTCGTGCCCTGCAAGGAGCCCAGGTAGGAACCAACCGAATAAATCGCTTTGCGAAGACTGTAATAGGTGTAGGTGATCTTGGCAATCTGCCCCATACCCACAAGCAGCAGCAGGATGACGGGAATCATCATAGTCGATTCCAGGATCACGTTTCCGCGCCGGGTTCCCCAAATTCTCATTGGTGGAGGACCACCTTGCCTGGACCATTCGCGATGGAACACGATGGCGCCGAAATACTGCCCTGCTTCACGGGCTTGACCACGCCGACATACATGGCGGTAAACCGCCCACCGGCGTCCCCTGGATTGTTCGAAACGGGCGTCAGATTCGCTGTCGGCTCAAAAAGAAATTGCCGGAATCCTAGCACCGTCATCGTGCCGTCGGTCGCCAAGGCGTCCACAATCGGGATGGTCATGAGCCGTACATTGTTGCCCGCATACCCGGTGTAATCCGTGATCGTGTTCAGGTCCGTGTCACCGGTGTAGGCGCTTGCAATCGTCCCAACGTCCGTAATGGCGGTGCATGAAGCGCTTTGTGTCGCGTCCGTCATGCGAGATGTCAGTCCACACATCGCAGTGCTTATCCGCGTGTCAACCGGAGCCCCGTTGGCCCGGCAGGCTTGAACCGGAATAAGCGAGGAACTGGTGGCGGCCCACACCGCTTCCTGCAAACCCACCGTGGAACAAGCCCACCCCGGAGTAGCGGTGGAGGGGACCAAGCCCTGTGCTCCTGTTCGGAACAGCTGTTGGTTCTCCGCGAATGTACTTCCGGTGTCATAGCGGTCCAGCAGGAGGTATTTCAGCGCGGGCCCGGTCGTGCCAGTCAATAAGGTTGCGTTCCCCGTGCAGTCGTAGGCGAAGGTGTACTGCTGGCTGTTGACCAGTCCGAAATCCACCGGATCGGTTGCATCCACGGCGGCAATTACGAACGGCTCGATCCCGCAAGCCGTACAAACAGGCGCACTCACTCCGGCGATTGCAGCAGCCGCGATCGAGGTCTTCCGGCTCTGGCCAAGCGAGAGCAATCCGAAAAACGTGAGCGGCGCATCGGCATTCAGATTCACCATGACGTGCCGTGCCGTCGTGCCATCCGCCGAAGACCCGTTGGAGG
>CAIYDY010000241.1 GCA_903925015.1 uncultured Acidobacteriia bacterium | reverse complement strand
GAGAACAACCATGAAAAAGACAATGATTGATCGCCGCTCCTTCCTCCAAGTCAGCGCCCTCGCCGGTGGCGGCGTGATGCTGGGTCTGCACATTCCCGACGCTGTTGCGCAGGGCCGCGGCGGAGCGCCGCAGGTTGCCATCAATGTCCACAACTTCATCACCGTGGCCTCGGACGGCATCGTGACGATTGTCGCGAAGAATCCCGAAACCGGCCAGGGCGTGAAGAACATGCTCCCGATGATGATCGCCGACGAACTGGATGTGGACTGGAAGAATGTCCGCGTCGTGCAGGCCGATTTCGACGACACCAAGTACAGCGCACAGTCCGCCGGCGGCAGTACCGCCACCCCGAACAGCTGGATTCCCATGCGCCAGGTCGGCGCTGCGGGCCGTGCCATGTTCATCGCTGCAGCGGCGAAGACGTGGAATGTTCCCGCGAGTGAGCTCACCACCGGTTCCGGCCGCGTGATGCACAAGGCTTCCGGCAAGTCTGTTGGCTACGGCGAACTCGCTTCCACCGTCGCCACCATGCCCACCCCGGATCTGGCCACTTTGAAGATGAAGGACCCGGCTGATTACCACATCATCGGGCACAACGAGCCGACCTACGACATCAAAAAGATCGTCACCGGCAAGCCGTTGTTCGGCATCGACGTCACCACGCCCGGCATGCTGCACGCCGTGTTTCAGAAGTGCCCGGTGTTCGGAGGCAAGGTCGTCAGCTCCAACATTGAAGACATCAAGAAGATGGCCGGCGTCAAGCAGGTCATCGTCATTGACCGCCCCCGGATTACCGATGTCGTCGTTCCCCGCGATCCCGGCTGCGAAAGCGGTATCGCGATCCTTGCCGAAACGTGGTGGCATGCCCAGGCAGCACGCAACAAGCTGCAGGTGAAGTGGGATTTCGGCCCCAACGAATCGCAGTCCAGCGCCGACCAGGCTCTCAAGGCTGCCGAAATGCTGAAGGCCGCCCCGCAGTGGAACATCCGCAACGACGGCGATGCCGATGCTGCGCTCAAGTCCGCCGCGAAGGTGGTCGAGGCGACCTATTCCTACCCGCACATTTCGCACGCGACACTGGAGCCCCAGAACTGCACCGCCATCTATAAGGACGGCAAGGTGGAGTTGTGGACCAACAGCCAGACCCCGCAGGGTGGCCGCCAGTTGGTGGCTGAAACCCTGGGAATCCCAGCCCGCGACGTCAAAATGCACATGACGCGCGCCGGTGGTGGTTTTGGCCGCCGCCTGACGAACGACTACATGGCCGAAGCGGCCCTCATCGCCAAGGAAGCGGGCGTACCCGTGAAGCTTGTCTGGTCCCGCGAGGACGACATGACCCACGATTACTATCGTCCTGGCGGTTGGCAGAAGCTGACAGCCGGTGTCGACAAGAGCGGCAAGCTGGTGGGTTGGAAGAACCACTTCGTCAGCTGGGGTGACCAGGACAAGAAGGCTTTCTCGGGTTCCGCAGCTTTCGGCCCCGCCGAATTCCCGCAGCGGTTTGTGCCGAATTTCAAGCTGGATGCCTCGGTGCAGCGTTTGGGCATCAAGACCGGTGCCTTGCGCGCGCCGTCCAGCAATGCGTTCGCCTTCGTGATGCAGTCGTTCATGGACGAAGTGGCGCACGCGGCTGGCAAGGATCCCGTTGCGTTCCGCTTGGAACTGCTGGACGCGGGCGGTCCTCCCACCGGTCCCGACGGTCGTCCGGTTCCCGGCATGAACGCCGAGCGGATGAAGGGTGTGGTGAAGCTTGTGGCCGAGAAGTCCGGCTGGGGCAAGAAGTTGCCCAAGGGTACCGGAATGGGCATCGGCTTCCACTTCAGCCACCAGGGTTATTTCGCCCAGGTTGCGGAAGTCACGGTGAGCGCAGCGAACAAGATCAAGATCAACAAGATCTGGGTCGCGGGCGACATCGGCAGCCAGATCATCAATGCCAGCGGTGCGGAGAACATCACCCAGGGTGCCATGATCGACGGTCTCAGCGAAATGATGTCGCAGGAGA
Source organism: uncultured Acidobacteriia bacterium (assembly GCA_903925015.1). GTDB lineage: Bacteria > Acidobacteriota > Terriglobia > Bryobacterales > Bryobacteraceae > BOG-234. Next base: position 6,072 of record CAIYDY010000241.1, on the reverse strand, counting down.
TCACCATCGACAAGGGTGCCGTGGTGCAGAAGAACTACGACAAGCACGGCATGATGCGGATCGCGCAAGCCCCCGGGGCAATCGAGATCCACTGGTTGAAGTCGAACAACAACCCGACCGGGTTGGGCGAACCGGCCCTGCCTCCGGTGCTGCCAGCGGTTGCCAACGCCATTTTCGCGGCCAGCGGCAAGCGCGTCCGGCAGTTGCCGATCTCCAAGGAAGGCTTCTCCTGGGCCTAAACCCGCAATGAGGACTGCATTCACTTTCGCAGTCTTGACGTTGGTGTTTCAGAACGCGGCGCTCGCACAGGACGAGCGCCGCGTTCTGTCTCCGGACGGTCGTCTGGAGTTTCGAATTTTCGTGACAACCCAGCCTGACACACAGCTTTCCCGCCTTGCCTACCAAGTGCGGAGCGGGGAGGAACGGTTGGTGGATACCTCCCTGCTTGGCTTCGACCTGATGGAGCAGGAACCTCTTTTGGGGGAAAATATTGCCCTGATGTCATCGACTGCGGGTTCGGGGCCTGGCTACAATTCGATTCTGCTCCACTACATGCAGAACGGATCCCTTGGCCGGTATTTGGATGTGGAGGCCCGTGCCTACAACGCCGGTATCGCCTTCCGGTTCCTGATCCCGCCCTCGACGCCGGTGACCCGCCTGCTGATTTCGCAGGAGGCAACCGAATTCGCGGTAAAGCATGATCCATCCCTGCCAGTGCGGGTACCGTTCGAATCGAGCAAGGTGACCATTACAGAAGTGCCGATTTCCGGTTATCCGCCCATGCAGTTGGAATCGCGCGGGCAAGGCGTCTATGCGGTAGTACGTTTGCGCGGGACGACCACGATTCCTGGCGTGGCCTACGACGGCAAACCACCCTTCACCGGGCCATGGCGGCTGGTCCTGGTGGGGCCCGGCCCTAGGTCGGTTTCCCAGTTGTACGGCTTGACCAATTGATCTTTGGCGTCTTCGGTGAGATGCTGGATGGTGCTGCGGTTCAGACTCCACCATGCCCAACTCTCTCCTTCCCATTGAAACCATTGCCCAGAAGCTGGGCATTCCCGAGCAGTACCTCGAAAAAATGGGCCCGCATACGGCCAAGGTTCGGCTGGGGCTTTTAGACGACAGTTCTTTCCCGCGTCGCGGAAAACTAGTCCTGGTGACCGCCACCACGCCGACCGCTTCCGGGGAAGGGAAGACCGTCACCGCGATCGGCCTGACCCAGGGTTTGGAGCGCATCGGCAAGCGTGCCGTGATCACCTCGCGGGAGCCATCCCTCGGCCCTGTTTTCGGCATCAAGGGCGGTGCTGCGGGTGGCGGACGGGCGCGGATTGAGCCGGCCGAGAAGATCAACCTGCATTTCAACGGCGATTTCCACGCGATTTCATCCGCCCACAACCTGCTGGCCGCGTTGGTGGACACCGAACTGTTCCACGGCAATGAGCTGGGCCTGGACCCCGCGAAGGTGACCTGGCCCCGGACGATGGACATGAACGACCGGGCGCTCCGCAACATTGTCGTCAGCGCTGGCGGCAAGCGAGAGGGAGCCAACAGGGCCACTGGGTTTCTGATTACGGCAGCGTCGGAAGTCATGGCAATCCTCGCGCTGGCCAAAGACCGTCGTGATCTCCGTGCGCGCCTTGCGGCAATCGTGGTGGGCTCCAACAAGTCCGGCCAGCCGGTTCGCGCGGGAGATCTGAACGCCACGGGTGCAATGATGGCGCTGTTGGCCGAGGCCCTGATGCCCAACCTGGCACAGACCACCGAGGGAACTCCCGCCTTCGTCCACTGCGGGCCGTTCGGCAACATCGCCCACGGAACCAGCAGCATCATTTCGCACGAAATGGGCATCCGGCTTGCGGACTACGCGATCAACGAGGCAGGTTTCGCCTCGGATCTGGGTTTTGAGAAGTACATGGATATCGTGATGCCGACCTCCGGCATCCGCCCGAGCGCAGCCGTTCTCGTCAGCACGGTGCAGAGCGTGCGCAGCCAGGGCGAGGGCGATCTGGAGCGCGGTTTCGCCAATCTCCGCAAGCACATCGCGATTGTGCGGGGTTTCGGACTCCCCGCCGTGGTCGCTATCAACCGGTTTCCGAAGGACACCGACGCCGATCTTGCCCGGCTGCAGTCCTGGTGCGCCGAATATGGTGCCACCAGTGCTTTCTCCGAAGGCTTCGCCAGAGGTGCGGAGGGGTCGGTCGAGCTGGCCGAGGCGGTCGTACGGGCAGTCGAAGGTGGTTCGGCAGCCCCGATCACGGTTTACGACCGGGCCGACTCCGCCGAGGAAAAGATAACAAAGGTCGCCCGGACCGTTTACGGTGCCGAAGGCGTGGAGTTTGCGCCTCTCGCCCAGGAGAAACTGGAGCGGTTCTCAGCCTGGGGATATGGCCATCTCCCGGTGTGCATCGCCAAGACGCAGTATTCGCTGACCGACAATCCGAAACGTCTGGGCGCGCCCGAGGGTTGGACCCTCCACATTACTGACGTATCGCTTTCCGCCGGGGCCGGATTCCTGGTGGCGATTTCCGGTAGCATGATGCTGATGCCGGGGTTGCCGAAGGAGTCGCGCGCACTGGGAATCGATGTGGACGACGACGGCAACGTCATTGGGATGTGAGACTTGGAACCCATCTCTCATTTCTTCCACTCCGGTCGGCTGAAACTTCAGTTCTGGGACTACGGCAGCGACGACAAACCAGTCCTGGTCCTGGTCCACGGAGGCCTCGACCACGCCCGCAGCTGGGACTGGACGGCGCGCGAACTGAGCGAGACCTACCACGTCTACGCTTACGACCTGAGGGGCCATGGCAATAGTGCCCATGCCCCTGGAGCGATGTACAGCCTTGCCGAGCACATCCAGGATCTGGCCGCCCTGGTGGACATCGTGGCACCCCGTGGCGAGGGTCCGAATGTCCGGCTGGTGGGGCATTCCCTCGGTGGCATGATTGTGCTGCACTATTCCGGCCTGTTTCCCGAACGGGTCAGCCACGCGGTTTCGATCGAGGGCATCGGTTTCGCCATGGGACACCGTTTGCTGGGACCGGCACCGGAGCGGATGCGCCGCTGGATTGACGCCTCCCGCAACGTGGACGCGCGCACACCGAGGGCGTATCCCAGCTTGGACGCAGCGGTGGCACGCATGAAGGAAGCCAACCCAAGGCTTTCCGACGACGTCGCCCGACACCTGACGCTCCATGGCACCAATTGGAACGCGGACGGCTCCATGACTTGGAAGTTCGACAACCAACTCCGCGCCGTCTCGCCCTACGGGCACAGCATGGAGGATACGGTCCAGATTTTCGAGCGGATCGCCTGCCCGGTCCTCTTCTTCTGGGGACTGAAAAGCTTTGCCCCGGTACCGACCGGCGATCCGCGCTACGATGCGGTGCGGGAAAAGAGACTTGTAATCGCGCCCGAGGCGGGCCACTGGGTCCACCACGACGAGTTGGAAATGTTCCTCCGGGAGACAAGAACATTTCTAACTTGACCGCAAAATAGTTGGCGCGTTTTTTTCCTACAGGCGCTCTACAGGCAGGAGTCACGAACATGGACCTTCTGCCAAGCCAATTGAAAAAGGGTGTAGCCGCCCACGAATGCAGTCTGGCCAATACGCCGGAGACATTGGAGCAGGTGTACCGCCTGCGGCACGCATGCTACTTGGGGAAGGGGTCGATTGATCCCACCCCGACCGGCACATTCAGCGATGAATTTGATCTGCTGCCCAACAGCCATAGCTTCCTCGTCCGGTCTGCCGACGGGCAGGCTTTGGCAACCGTCCGGATCACCGTCGTCCGTCCCCAGATAGGCTGGACCGATTCCCCCGGCCGCCATGTTTTTGGGGACCACCCCGAATTCCAGCGGATGGCGGCGGGCGGCTATGTGGAGGCCAGTCGGCTTTGTTTCGGCGAACAGGCCCGCCGCGACGCCTTCATGGGTCTGCTGGGCAACATGGCGGCCCTCTCCGATCTTTACGAAACCGAATGGCTGCTGGCCTGCCCCAGGGTGGAGCACGCGCCGTTCTACACCCGGCAATTCGGGTTCCGCCAGATGGCCCCGGCGCGGAAATACTTCGGGGTCCGATTTGACACCCAGCTGTTGGGGGTTCGGCGGACCGAGCTGCGTGAAAACGTCGGCTCGGTGAAACCAATGATCCAAGCGTGGGTGCAGGCCCTTGCGGAGCTGACCAGCTCCGGGATCTGCCCAGGCGTGGAATGCGTCAGTTTGCGGACGTGCTGTTAGTTCGCGGACGAGTTGAGTGCCGCGGCCTTGCGAAGGACGAGGCTGGATTCCTCCTCCCGGCCCAGTCTTCCGAGCGCAATGCCGAGGCCTTTCCACGCGTCCTGAGACTCCGGTGCCACTTCCGTCATGTGCCGGAACAACTGCTCGGCTTGGGAATACCTTCCCTGTGCAAGGCAGAAATCCCCGAGTTCGAAATAGCTCGGGAAATAGTCCGGCTGTGCCGCGACCGCGCCCAACCAGGCAGCGGTCGCGGCATCCGGGTGTTTGGCTGCGGAATAGGCGAGCGCCAGTTCCCGCCAGCGGTCGGCGTTGCCGGGTGTGAGCCGGACGGCACGGGTCCGGTGCGCGAGGGCTACGGACGCGCTGCCTCGCGAATCGGCCAGGCGGGCTGCTTCCAACTCAAGGGCCGCGGGTACGTTTGGCGCGCAACCTTCGCTGCCGAACGGGGCCTTCAGCACTTGGCAGATGCCATCCGCGAGTGCGGCGGGATCCCCGGACCACTCGCCCTGGGGTGAACCATGTCGAATTTCGAGCAGCATTATTGTTGCAACACCATTGCGGACGTTGGTGGACAGGACATGCGTCGCACCAAGTACGGAAAAGGCGCGTTCCACGGTAGTGACCCGGCGCTCCCGGAGCAATGCGGACGGGATCACCGTCACGGCTCCGCTGCCGAGAGCCAAGCGCTCCTCAACCCGCCGAATATTGCTATACGCGGGCTCGTCAATCTGGTCCGATACCAACATCGCCAGTCGAACCGGCTTGTGTTGCTGGAAAGGCTTCTCGGGCAGGATGGCCCCCAGAGCCAGGAGGGTTGAAATCGCGATTACTGGAGCCAGTCTGCTTTTCCACGGCCTCCGGGACAGCCTGGAGGCCACCATCGCGTCCAGTGGAGGCGGCAAGCGATACTCGCCGGGTGTATCGAGTCGCAGTCCAATCGGGTCGAGCAGGGTTGCGTGGGGCTTGTTCTGCCTGTCGGGATGCACCATGATCTTGCGGAGCGAGATCCCGCCGGTTTCGAACCCGTGCCGTAGCAGGTGTGCGATGGCGGCACCAAGATCTTCGGCTATCGATTCGGATTCGGCGCTACTCAGCCGCCGCTTGCGGATCCGACTCTCCAGGGTCGTACCTGGGATGTAGTCTGATACCGACACTTCAATCGGTCCATCGGCGGTGTCGACCATGTGCCGTCCTTGGATTCGACAGATCCGGGAGTGGTTGGAATCCGGCGCCGGGGTGGGTGGCAAGTGTCCCGAGCGGGCCCTGCGGAGTGCTACCCGGCTATCGGCCTGTTTGTCGATGGCCTCGTAGACGATGCACGTGGAGCCGCTACCAAGGACGTCAACGATTCTGAAGCGTTCATTGATGACAGACCCGTTCGCGAAGAGCTCCCCAACAGAGGGAAGGCGTGGAACAACGGGCTCGGCGAGGAATCCGCCAAGCTTTTCCTCCCACCGAACCAGATCGATTACCTCGTCGAAAAGATCGGTGTCGGCACCACACTCGGTCCGCAGCCACGGCACGCGTTCGGCGGAGGGAAGGGCCAAGGCCCCTTCCACCAGCCCCATCACAAGGTCATCGTTGGATTCATTCCCCATCGGGTAGTTGGCCGGGCATGCTGCGGGCCATGTCGCCCTGCAGTCGAGTGAAAAGCCACTTCTTTGCCTCCAGTTCGCGCCGTTGCACCGTACGGCGCGGGATTCCGGTGGCCTCGACGGTTTCCTCGAGCGTCATGCCGGCGAAGTAGCGCATTTCGATGACGGTAAGGAAGTCGGGGTTGACCTTGCCCATTTCGTCCAGCAGCTCCCCGATTGCGACAGCGGTTTCGAGGTG
>CAIYDY010000240.1 GCA_903925015.1 uncultured Acidobacteriia bacterium | reverse complement strand
GGGGATTGAGACCGGACTTCTTCGCCGTCACCCCCTTTTTTGTTGCCTTTTTGGAGCGCTCCCCTCCCCGCTCTGAAGGGGATTGAGACCTGTTCCGCACTTTGGAGGTGTGGGGTCTTGGGCGGTGGAGCGCTCCACTCCCCGCTCTTAAGGGGATTGAGACCGCGGTGGGTTGAACATCGAACTTCGCCTGGCCGGGGAGCGCTCCCCTCCCCGGTCTGAAGGGGATTGAGACAAACAACCTGATTGAGTATCCAACGAGGAGAAGATCGGGGTGGAGCGCTCCCTTCCCCGATCTGAAGGGGATTGAGACTTACCAGCGTACTGCGGTATGCTGATCGAGATTTGCGGAGCGCTCCCCTCCCCGCTCTGAAGGGGATGGAGACGGTGTCATCGCAATCATTGACCCCCACACAAGATAGCCTCCTTTGCGTCCGGTGGCTGGCTTACGCCAGGCAAACGTATGGAATGGTAAATCCTCGTTTGGTGAGGGCACTGGCCGACTTCCGATACCATGGCAGTGATGAAGTATCTTGTTCTGCTAGCCCTTTTCGCTTGCCCGGCGCAGTGCGCCGTCCTTGACGTGAGAACGTTCGGCGCCAAGGGCGACGGCATGACGCAGGACCGCGACGCCATCAACAAAACCATTGACGCAGCCGCAGCAGCAGGAGGCGGGACCGTCTACTTTCCCGCAGGTACGTATGTAAGCGGCTCCATCCACCTCCGCAGCAACATCACCCTGCAACTGGAGCGCGGGGCTGTAATCGAAGCCTCCACCGACGCGACCGCCTATGATCCTCCCGAGCCGAACGAAAGCGGCATGTACCAGGATGCGGGCCACTCGCACTGGCACAATTCTCTGATCTGGGGCGAGAATCTAGAAAATGTCGCGATTATCGGCGGCGGACGCATCAACGGCACCAAAGGCCTGACGCGCGGCGAGCGGGGCAACGACAAGGCCATCGCGCTGAAGCTCAGCCACAACGTCACGCTGAGGGATTTCTCGATCCTCAACGGCGGCCACTTCGCGATCCTTGCCACCGGCGTCGACAACCTCACGCTCGACAACCTCAGCATCGATACCAACCGCGATGCCATTGATATCGATTCCTGCCGCAATGTGCGGATCTCGAACTCGAGCTTCAATTCCCCGAATGACGATGCGATCACGCTGAAAGGGAGCCACGCGCTGGGCTACGCCCGGTCGTCGGAGAACATCACGATCACGAACTCCCTGGTGAGCGGCTATGACATTGGTTCGCTGCTGGATGGCACCTTCAAACGCACTGTGGAACGCGCCCCGGACCGCGATGGTCCCACGGGGCGGATCAAGATCGGCACCGAATCCGAGGGTGATTTCCGCAATATCACGATCTCGAACATCGTCTTCGACCGGTCGCGCGGGCTGGCGTTCGAATCCGTGGATGGCGCCAACATCGAGGACGTGACGGTTTCCAACATCACCATGCGCCAGATTTCCAACGCGCCGTTCTTCATTCGGCTCGGCAGCCGCATGCGCGCCCCGAAAGATGTCCCCGTGGGGAGCATTCGGCGGATTGCGATATCGGGCGTGAATGTGTTTGACGCGGATCCCCGCTATGCGTCCATTATCGCGGGAATTCCTGGCCACGATGTGGAAGATATCCGTTTTTCCAACATCCGTATTGTTTATCGCGGAGGCATTTCGCTCGATCAGGTGGCGAAGCAACCGGCCGATGTGGTGAATACGTTCTTCTTCCGCGCGACGGGCGGAGTACCGCCGCGGGAACCCTTCGCCACTCCGGAGCGTGAAAAGGAATACCCGGAGCCCTCCATGTTCGGCCTGATCCCCGCTTGGGGTTTGTTCATCCGCCATGCAAGGAATGTTGAGTTCGACGGAGTTGCGATGTCGACGATGAAGCCCGATACCCGGCCCGCGGTGGTGATTGACCAGGCCACTGACATCCGCTTTCGCAACTTCACCGCGCCGAAGCAGGCGGGCGTTGCGACGTATGTTGGCATAAACGCCGCCGGGGTTCAGGTGGATGGCAAGACCATAGAACCGGGCCCGCGCCGCGAGTTCCAGTAGGCCGTCTTGTGACCACTGGCGACCTTGTGGGGCAGATTGTTCAAAGGGTGCTACCCTGCCCCACAACGGAAGGGAACTAGGACGCGGGGTCGTAGTTCAGGTTGGGGCCAAGCCAGCGCTCCACTTCGGTGACGGGCATCTGCTTGCGCAGATGGTAATCGGCGACTTGGTCGCGGTCGATTTTGCCCAAGCTGAAGTAGCGGGACTCGGGGTGTGCGAAGTAGAGGCCGCTGACGCTGGAGCCGGGCCACATGGCGAAGTTTTCCGTAATGCGGATGCCGGTATTGTTCTCCACGTCGAGCAGGTTCCAAAGGATCCCCTTCTCGGTGTGGTCCGGGCAGGCCGGGTAGCCGGCGGCGGGGCGGATGCCGCGGTAGCGCTCGTGGATGAAATCCTCGTTGCTGAGGGTTTCGGCCAAGCCGTAGCCCCATTCGTCGCGGACGCGCTTGTGGAGGCATTCGGCGAAAGCCTCGGCGAGGCGGTCGGCGATGGCTTCAGCCATGATGGCGTTGTAGTCGTCGTTTTCGGCGCGGAAACGGTCGCAGAGGGACTTGAGGCCGATACCGCTGGTGACGGCGAAGCCTCCGATGTGGTCGGGGAGGCCGGTTTGGGTCGGCGCGATGAAGTCGGAGAGGGAGCGGCAAGGCTCGCTGCCTTCGCGGTGGACCTGCTGGCGGAGGAAGTGGAAGCGGGTGAGGACCTCTGAACGGGTGGCGTCGGTATAGATTTCGACGTCGTCACCGGCGGCGTTGGCCGGGAAGAGGCCGTAGACGGCGCGGGCGGTGAGCAGGTGTTCTTCGATGATGGCGTCGAGGAGCGCGTTGGCGTCGGCGAAGACCTGGCGTGCTTGGGCACCCTGCTGTTCGTGGTCGAGGATGCGGGGGTAGATTCCCTTCAGTCCCCATGTGTGGAAGAGGGGGGACCAGTCGATGAACTCGCGGAGGGTGGCGAGGGGGAAGTTTTCGAGGACGCGGAGACCGGTGAAGGAAGGCTGGGGGAGGTCTTCGGGACGCCACTCGATGGGGGTGCGGCGGGCACGCGCCTCGTCCAGCGGGATGGCTTGGAGGCGGGGGGCGGCGTGCGATTTGCGGATGGCCTCGTAGTCGGCGCGGTGCTGGTCGACGAAGGCGTCCTTGCCGTCCTCGCTGAGGAGGCTGGTGGTGACGGGGACTGCGCGGCTGGCATCCAGCACGTGGACCACGGGTTGGTTGTAATGCGGCGCAATCTTGATGGCGGTGTGGGCACGGCTGGTGGTGGCACCGCCGACGAGCAGGGGAATATTGAATCCCTGGCGCTCCATTTCGCGGGCGACGTGGACCATTTCGTCGAGTGAGGGCGTGATGAGGCCGCTGAGACCGATCAAGTCGGCCTTTTCAGCCTTGGCTCGTTCGAGGATCTTCTCGCAGGAGACCATGACGCCCATGTCGATGACTTCATAGTTGTTGCAGGCGAGGACCACGCCGACGATGTTCTTGCCGATGTCGTGGACGTCGCCCTTGACGGTGGCGAGCACGATTTTGCCCTGCGCCTTGACGGTTTCCCCGGCCGCAACCATAGCGGCCTTCTCGGCTTCCATGAAGGGGGTCAGGTGCGCGACGGCCTTTTTCATGACGCGGGCGGACTTGACAACCTGGGGAAGGAACATCTTGCCGGCCCCGAAGAGGTCGCCGACAACGCCCATGCCGTCCATGAGGGGGCCTTCGATGACGAGGAGTGGGCGGCCCAGCTTGAGGCGGGCCTCCTCTGTGTCGAGTTCGATGTAGGCGTCAATGCCTTTGACGAGAGCGTGGGAGAGGCGCTCCTCGACGGTGCCGGAGCGCCACTCCTCGGCCTTCTTTTCGGTGGCAACGGTGCCGGTCCCGGCGGATTTGAGGGCTTCGCCGTGGTCGACGAGGCGCTCGGTGGCATCGGGGCGGCGGTTGAGGAGGACGTCCTCGACCAGAACTTTGAGTTCGGGCTCGATCTCCTCATAGAGTTCGAGCATGCCGGCGTTGACGATGCCCATGTCCATGCCTGCGGCAATGGCGTGGTAGAGGAAGGCCGAGTGCATGGCCTCCCGGACCTTGTTGTTGCCCCGGAAGCTGAAGGAGATGTTCGAGACGCCGCCGGAGACCTTGGCGTGGGGCAGATTCTGCTTGATCCAGCGGGTGGCGTTGATGAAGTCGAGGGCGTAGTTGTTGTGCTCCTCCATGCCGGTGGCGACGGTTAGGATGTTGGGGTCGAAGATGATGTCCTCGGGGGGGAAACCGATTTCATCGACGAGCATGCGGTAGGCGCGTTCGCAGATGCGGATCTTCTCCTCGAAGGTGGCGGCTTGGCCCTGTTCGTCGAAGGCCATGACGACGACGGCGGCACCGTACTTGAGGACCTTGGCGGCGTTCTGGCGGAAGACTTCCTCGCCCTCCTTGAGGGAGATGGAATTGACGATTCCCTTCCCTTGCAGGGTTTTGAGGCCGGCTTCGACGACTTCCCACTTGGAGGAATCGACCATGAAGGGCACTTTAGCTACCTCGGGCTCGCTGGCGAGGAGCTGGAGGAAGCGGGTCATGGCGGAGACGCCGTCGATCATGCCCTCGTCCATGCAGATGTCGATGACGTTGGCGCCGTTTTCGACCTGCTGGCGGGCGATGGCGACGGCTTCCTCGTATTTGCCGTCCTTGATGAGGCGGGCGAACTTTGGGGAGCCGGCGACGTTGGTGCGCTCGCCGATCATTATGTACACCCCGGGGTGCTGGGTGAAGGGTTGGGAGCCGGAGAGGCGGAGGGGTTTGACAGGTTCCTGCTCGGCCTTGAGCCCTTGTACGGGCACGCTGACGGCGGCCGTGCGGTTGGGGATTTCGCGCGGGTCTTCGTCGGCAAGCGCCTCGGCGATGGCGGCGATGTGTTCGGGGGTATTGCCGCAGCAGCCGCCGGCGATGTTGATGAGGCCGCCCTGGGCGAAGTTGCGGAGGTGGCGGGCCATGTCACGCGGTTCGAGGTCGAAACCGGTGGGGGACAGCGGGTTGGGGAGGCCCGCGTTGGGATAACAGGATACGGCGGTGTTGGACCTGTCGGCCAGTTGGGCCAGGAACGGGTACATCAGGTCTGGGCCGAGAGAGCAGTTGAGACCGATGGAGAACGGTTTCACGTGCTGGACGGCGTTCCAGAATGCCTCGATCGTCTGGGCCGAGATCATGGTTTCGCCACCGCGTCCGACGGCGGCGGAGATCATGACGGGGAGTTCGAGTTTGTCCTGGTCGAAAACTTCGCGGATGGCGACGAGGGCGGCCTTGGCGTTGAGGGAATCGAAGATGGTTTCGACGAGGAGGAGGTCGGAGCCACCGGCGATGAGGGCACGGATCTGGTGGGCGTAGGCGGCCTTGACCTGGTCGAAGGTGACGACGCGGAAGCCGGAATCGTCGGCATCGGGGGAATTGGAAAGGGAAACGGTGAGGGGACCGATGGCTCCGGCGACGAAACGTTGGCGCGAGGTGGCGGTCCCGACACGGTCCGCCCATTCGCGGCACTGGCGGGCGGACTGCTCGTTGATTTCCCAGGCGAGGTTGTTGAGGAACGGGTCCTCGATGATGTTTTGGTAGAAGGCGGGGTCCTTGCGGCCGCCGTGTTCGCGGGGATCGTCGACGAAGAACTCGCTCTGGGCGATGCTGGTGCCGCCGAAGGTGTTGGTTTCAATGATGTC
>CAIYDY010000239.1 GCA_903925015.1 uncultured Acidobacteriia bacterium | reverse complement strand
CCGGAGGCGTTGGCCCCGGCACCCATGCCGCTGTAGCCCGGCTCCGGGCCCTCACTGGGCCGGGAATGCGCCTTGCCATCGGCGTCCGAGAAATAGAGCACGTGGTGGACTACCTGGCGGGCGGTCAGGCGCATGTCGATGGCTGTGATCCACTTATCCTCCGCCAGTCCGAGCGGGATGGCGATGTTGCGGTAGATATCCGCCCCCTCGGCCGGGATATGGTAGGCAGAGGGCATTTCCACGATCAAATCGGGTTCGCCCAAGCGCCAACCGGATTTGAATTTCGGGGCCTCGGGCTTGGATTTCACGTCGCCCTCCGGCATCCCGCCTTGCACCCAAGCACGGATCAGGGCGATTTCGGAATCCTTCAGTCGACGCTCGTCGCGGTAGGCGATGCTGACCGGTTCGGCCTTCCACGGCGGCATCTGTTTGGACGCGGTGACGGCGGCGATGAGCTTGCCCTTTTTGGCGACATCCTGGTAGGAAAGCAGGGAGAATGGCGCGGCTTCTCCCGGTCGGTGGCATTCGGCGCAGTTCTTGTAGACGATGGGGGCGATATCCCGGTTGAAGGTCGGGGCCGTAGTTTGCGCCGAAAGCAGAAGGGGGAGGACCAGACCAGCGGCGATGGATCGCATATTGGGTTTTATTTAGAACACGAAGGCTAGTCCGCCACGCACGCTGCGCGGTGTGTTTACCAACAGAAGCTGATGGCCTCCGGTGAGCGTCAGGGGTAGATAGCCTTGGGCAAGCAGGTTCCTCAATTCGGCGGAAGCTTCCAAGTGCCACGGAACACCCGGAAACGGGATCGGCTGGCGAAGCATGATGTTGAAGCCTGGTGCGGGGCGCGCGGACTGGGTGGAAAATTGCGGTCCCGGCATTGCGGAACGGTAGTCGGCCCACTGGTATTCCGCCATGAAGCGGGTTCCAGCCTGTTTGACTGTACCGGACGCCCGCAACGTGACCGCAGGTCTGTTGGCGGTTCCGATCCCGCGTCGGAGATCCTCGGCGGAACGCACGGGCATTGATGTATCAACCGACATCACTCCGATGGATCCAACGGCGGCGGCTATCTTGTAGTTGTCGCCAACATTCTGGATCACTTGGGCGGTGTATCCCATGGAGGTGAACCGACCCGCGTTAAAAAGAGCGCTGCTGGAGAACATGTCCGGCAGAAGGTCTCCGGTAAACGAGGAAAGATCCGGATTGGCGATGGTCAGTGTGCTGTTGGCGACGCTCTCCCCGTAGGCCGAGACGCGGTATTCGCGGGAACCGAAACGTTGGGTCACGCCGACTTCGTAGTCATCCCCGCGCTGCACTTTGGCCCGGCCGCCGCTGAGCGTCACGCGGGGCATCAAAGAGACTGCCGCCAACTCACGCTGCAGGTCGGAATTGGGGTCTGTGGAACTCAGGCCGAGCTCGGGACGCGCATTGCCGGAGGTGTAGGTCAGGTCCACCGAACCATGGTCGAGTTCGTAGGTGAGCTTTGCGTAGGGGCTGAAGTAGTGGAGGTGGTCGATGAACGACACCATGTCGATTCCGGTGCCATACTCCAGCGTGAGCGAATCCCCGATCTCGGCCTTATCGCTAAGACTCACGGCCAACGTGCGCAGGGGAGGTAGTGGGGAAGCGACTCCTTCGCCGGATTGCCCGTCGCGCCCGGCAATGTAGAGTTGTCGCATGGTGACAGCGACCTTCGGAGTGGCCGTGCCGAAAGCCCTGCTGTACGACGTACGGAATGAGGCTGCGGGCGATCCGGAGGTGCCCGCATATCCCACGTTGCCACTGAGTTGGAGGTTGTTGGAGCCGTACAGTGACGTGGCGAATGCGAACTGGGTGCCGAGGTCTGCCTCGCCGGACGTTCCCGACTGGCTTCCGTCGCTGGCGGAGATCCGGACCAGTCCGCGCGAATCGTTGAACACAGCTGCCTTCTCAGTTGGCTCCGCAGCGGGCTTTTCGGAACCGGCCGGGCTGGGGAGGAATCGGAGAATCGGGCGCATCGACGAGTCCGCACGCAGCGTCCACTTCCAGTTGTCGCTCATCAAGCCGCCGGGGGCCGGGACGGTCGCCACCATATGGATGGAGCTGAACATCCGGGACAGGTTTACGTCGAGGAGGCTCCGCATGCCGATCCGGACGGGTACACGGTCGCGCATGGCGGGGACAAAGTTGGAAAGATTGACGCGGACGTTGTAGAGGTCCGGGACAAGGTCGTCGAAGGAGAAATTGCCGCTAAAGTCGGTCGCGACGCGTTGGAGGAAGTGGTCCTGCTTGTTGTAGAGGGCCACCATCGCCCCGGACTGCGGGCGACCGTCACTGTCAGCAACCAAGCCGCTGATTTGGCCGGCAAACCGGATGGGTGAGGATGCCAGCACCGGTGAAACCAGTACGGACATCGGGAGCACGGCTCCGGCCCAAAGGACCGCAGCCGACGCCCACCGCAACGGGTTGGTGCCCATCCCTACTCGCATAACGCTACCGGACTTAGTTTACCGTAAAATTTGTCTGCTGTTGCAGGGTCTGGTTCCCTTTTTTGTCGGTTGCCTTCACACGCAACGTGTAGGCACCGGGAGCCATGTTTTTCAGCGGCAACAGCTTCTCGATCGTCACTTGGCTGGCAGAAGCGTTCGGGATCTTGGTCAGATCCTCGGTGAAGTCCAGCACATTCTCGGTCGAGCCCACTTTGGAGATCTGGTAGGTGATTTCACCCTGCGGCTTCTGGGTCTTCTCGTCCGGCTGGAAGTTGTAGACCTGCAGGTAGATACCCATCTTTTCGTCCTTGCTGAACTTGTCGCCCAAGCGGGGACGGACCTTGGTGTCGCCAATGGCGAACATGCCGCCACCGATGCTCTTGGTGGGTAGCTTTTCGAGGGTATCGGCCAGGATCAAGCTGCTGGAAGCCAGCTTTTCCTCGTCGAAGTGGGGCACGTCGAGGGCAACCTCGTAGTTGTTCATGTTGCCGCCGACGATATCCTTCGCAACCACGTTGAGCCTGTACCGGCCCGGTGCGAGCGGAATCGACTGCTGGTAGATCGATCGATTGGCGGCCAACTTCTGGAGCAGTTCGGGCGCGATGGTGATTTCGAGTGGCTTTTCGAAGGTGGTCACTGGGCGGCGCGTCATGGTGGTGATGCGTCCGAAAAGATTGATGACCGACTTTTGCACGCCTTCCTTCGACTGGAACTGGAGGTCCCGGTTGTCAAACTGGACCGTCACGTTGGCCAGCACAGAGGTTTCGGTTACGCGGACATAATCCACACGGACCAACATCGGGAGCACGTTGAACGTGATCCGCGTGTTGACGGCAGCTTCCAAATCCTTGAATTTGACGGGCGGAGCCTTCTGCAGTTTCGCGAACTGTTCGAGGCGGGTGAACTGGTCCATGCTGGCCGGGGTGCCGCCAAGCGGGGTGCCCAAGTGGGTGCCGTCGGTGCGCTGGAATCGCGCAGTCTTGGTGGAAAGGCCCATTTGTTCGGACAGGGTCAGGCCGGCGTTCGGGACATAGAGCAGGGCGTCCTTTTCGGACGGATCCATGGTCATGCGGTACTCGCCGGTCATGGTGGGATCGACGAATTCGATATTCACGTCGTTGCCGATGCCTTCGATGTACCGGTAGCGCCAATCTTCAAAGGGATAAGTCGAGGTTTCGCCGCCGCCTTCCGCGGTTGGACGCTGGTAGCTGCCGCCGGAGGGGTGGGAGTCGATTTCGTCGGGCGGACCGAAGGTGATGTAGATGCGGCCGCGGTCGGCTTTCCAGCCTGGGATGCCCGACGCGTAATGCTCATTGGCGTAGGCGATCCGGCGGTAGTGCTCTTCCTTGTATTCGTTTTCGACTGTGTCCGGGGTGGGGTCTCGGCGGAGCCAGAATTGCTCGACGAACTGTTCGCGCTCCTCGTCGGTGGCGAACTGCTTGAAAGCCTTGCGTTCCTCGTCGGTGATGATGTAGCCGACGTCCTCGTTGATCCACTTCTTCCAAGGAGTCTCGAGTTCCTTCTTGAGGCGCGCCTCCTTGGCCTTGCGCTGCCGGTCGGTGAGCGGTTTGGCGACAGTTTCGCGCGGAGCGGCGGCGGGCTTCTTCTTCGAGTCCTGCGCAGCAACGTCGAGGGATAGCCACGGAGCGACCGCAAGAATCGCAGCCAACCCGGCACCGGCACTGAGACCGGACAATGAGACCCACAGGGTCTTGGAACTCTTCATATAAAGCTTTCGAACTCCCGCGGCAGCCCGGCGATCAAAATTTCCGGAATGCAATCAGCACCCTTCAGTGTATCTCAGACGCGGGAGGGTTGTATCTGGTTTCAGGCACCGGCGTGGGCTTGGCGACGGAACGGTATCATTATGAGTGCCGTCGAATATGAGTGCCGTCGAATAAATCGACAGTCGAAGCGCAATACCGAATGAACGTGGTTGAAGCTCCACAAGCGCGCAAGGGAATGCCATCATGGCTGGTGCCGACGTTCGGCTACGGCGTGGCTGCGGTCGCGTTGGTGTGGGTCTTCGCGAAGTTCCCGTTCGGACAGTTGCTGGAGCACCTGCGGACGTTGGATTGGTGGTGGATCGCGGTCGCGGTGGTGCTTGAGCTCGCCGTCTATTTCCTCGAAGCTTGGCGCTGGATGGTGATGCTGCGTCCGGTGGGGTCCCCGAAATACGCCGCCTGCGTGCAGTCTGTATTTGTGGGCTTGTTCGTCAACGACGTATTGCCCGCGCGGGCCGGGGAGGTCATTCGGTGCTTCCTGTTGTCCTACAAGAGTGATGTACCGCTGTCTCTGGCGCTGACTTCGGACTTCATCATGCGGATCATGGACGGCGTGTGGGTGGTCCTTATTTACCTTCTGGTCACGTTCCAGATCGGAAACCATGTCGCGGTGGATCGTGTGATGTGGGTGTTCGCGTCGGTGGTGCTGCCGGTGGCGGGCTTGATCCTGCTGGCGGTGTTTCATAAGCACAAGGCGCACGGATTGGTTGGCAGCAATGGTTGGGCCGCGAAGTTCCGCCACTTGATGGACGAGATACACCGGCTGGGCCATTGGGGTCCGCTGGGTGGCTCGATGGCCATCGGGGGATTGTATTGGGCTGCGCAGATTGGTGCGATTTGGGCCATTACACGCGCCGACGGTTTCTATTTCAGTGCCGCGGACATGGCTTACCTGGCAGTTGTGAAGACTGTGGGGACCTTGATCCCGAATGCCCCGGCCAATGTGGGCGCGTTCCAGGCAGCCACGGTAATCGCGCTGGAAGCATCATTGACGGAGCCGGGAGACGCCAAGGTCCTCGCGCAGATTATCTTCGCATTCATGACGTTGCCGCTGGTGATCGCGGGGGCCATTGCGACGGCTTCCGCCGGGTTCAATCTGGGTGAACTGAAACGTCGGGCCGAAGCCGCGCATGCCGCCGACAAGCTTGCACGAACTGCCGTGCCCCAGGAATGAAATCGCTTCCCGAGTACGAACTGCTTGCGGCAGGCGCTCACGGCCACATGTGCGCAGGACAGGTGCTGGGCCTACGCATGGCCATGCACGGGTTGGAGTTGCTGGGGATTGACGATCCCGTGGGGACGGACCGCAAGCGGGTGGTCACATTTGTCGAGATCGACCGTTGCCTCACCGACGCCGTGCAGGTGGTGACCGGATGCCGGCTGGGCAAGCGCGCGCTCAAGTTTCGGGATTTCGGCAAGGCTGCCGCAACGTTTTGTGACCTGCGGGACGGACGTGCGGTCCGCGTCGTTGCACTGGATTCCTCCAAGTCCCGAGCCAAGGAGTTGTTCCCGCTGATTGCGGACAAAAACCAGCAGCAGATGGCGGCGTACCGGGAAATGCCGGATGCCGAGCTTTTCGCCCACGCCTGGGTGCGTGTAGAACTGGGACCGGATGAGTTTCCAGGATACAAGGGCACGCGCCGCGTTTGCGCGGAGTGCGGTGAAGGGATCAATTTCGAAAGGTTCGTCGAGCGCGTGGGGCGGATTTTGTGCCTTGGATGCGACGGCGGGAACTACTACAGGGTCCTGTGATCCGCTGCCAGATCACCGACGGGACCGGAAATTTGGCGGCAATTCGCCCCGACGTAGATTTTGTTCAGGTTCGGGAACCGTCGCTCAGCACTCGTGAGTTGAGCCGGTTTGTGCGGGCGGCGATCAGGCTGGGTGCCAAGGTGCTGGTGAATGACCGGGTGGATGTGGCACTGGCATGCGGGGCAGCGGGGGCTCATTTGAAAGGGGGGGCGGTTTCGCCGAAACTGATTCGGCGGATTGCACCACCTGGATTTGTGATTACAGTCGCGTGCCACAGCGAAGAGGATGTCTGTCGCGCGGTTGGGGCGGATTTTGTGCTTGTTTCACCGGTTTTCAGTCCGATTTCCAAGGTCGACACGCGTGAGCCGCTGAGGTTGGCCGGTCTGGGCCGGATCGCCCATGTTTCCCCCGTGCCTGTGCTGGCACTGGGGGGGATTACGGAGACGAAAGCCCGTTCGTGCTTGGAGGTTGGGGCGATAGGGGTTGCGGGGATCAGCCTTTGGCGAACATCTGTTGGGCCAAATGGCCGCTAGATGAACATTTCCTCGTCCTGGGTGATCTTTTCCATCCCGGGACGTCGGTTGGCAGCCGCATAGGTGGTGACGGCAGCCTTGATTCCGGCGGCAACGCCACTCGCTTCACGGACAGGACTCATGACGGCCTTCTTTACTTGGACCCCTGCCACGTGGACTTGAACGACGGCCTCGTCAACCAAAGCGTCCATCTTCGCGGCCTGTGCACGGGTACGGTGGGCGATGTCATCGCCGACGATGGCGAAGCGGTATGCCTGCTCACGGGCGACGTGGGACATTTCCTTGGCGTCCACCGAGATTTCCTTGGCGTTGGCGGCCACGGCCTCGGCGTTGGTTGCAATCGCCGACACCTTGGGTGCGTTTTCGTCCGCAATCTTTCGGACTGTGGCCAGGATCGGCTCCATACGGTCGAAAAGACGGTCCGACTTCGACTGGATGCGCGCTATGGCCCGGAACATTCCGGTAACGGCAATCGCCATCGCGATCGCGCTCAAGGCGACCATGGCCACACCCACCGTTACTACAATCCGAAACGTTTCTTCCGACATGGACGATTAGACCATTTCTACCGGTGCCTGGGGTTCCGCCCTCAGTGCATCGATTTTTTCACGGTACGCTTGGCGGCCGGCGTCCAGCGCCTCCGACAAATTTTCGCGCTGACGGCTGAGCGCTTCCTTGCTTCTCTCCACCAGTTCGTCCGCCTCACCGCGCAATTCCACGCCGCGTTCCCGCAGATAGTCGCGGCCTTCGCCAGCCTTGTCGGCGATCATGCCGCGCGTTTCGACACCGGACTTCGGCGCGAGCAGGAGTCCGAGCCCCGCTCCGACACCCAAGCCGAGAAAAAAGTTGAGCAGCGAATCCCTATCCATGCTTCCAGTATACCTTCGATGGAGGATCGGTTAGACTCGGAACAGCATGGCCGGAAAGCCCAAATTGCAGCCGAAGTACGATGCGGCAAGGTACGACGCAAACCAGTTGTTCGAATCCGCGGTGCGGACTCTGTCGGTGCGGAGTTGCTCGGTGGAGCAGCTGCGGACCAAGTTGCACCGCAAGGCGCAAGCAGCGGGGGATGTCGAGAGCGTGATCCTGCGGTTGAAGGACATCGGCTACCTGAATGACCAGCGGTTTGCCGAAAGTTTCGCCGCGAACCGGGTCGAAAACGACGGCTTCGGACGGATGCGGGTGCTGAACGACCTGCGCGCGAAGCGGATCGCGCCGAAACTTGCGGAAAAGGCCGTCGAGCAGGCTCTCGACGGCAAGACCGAGTCCGAGATGCTGGATTCGTTCATTGAACGGCGCATGCATTCCATTTGGAGCGCGGGCCCGATTGAGGATCAGAAGGTTCTTGCCCGGGCGTACAACCGGTTGCGGCGGGCCGGATTCAGTTCGTCGGGCAGTCTGGCGGCGCTGAAGCGGCTGGCGGCGAGGCCGGAAGAGATTCCCGAGGAATTCGGGGAGGAAAATGAGGAGAGCGGAAACCTCGAATGAAAATTTTGGCTATGTTCCTGTTGGCTGCTGGAACTGTTGTCGCCCAGGTCCATATCGTGCGGCATCCGGATCGCTTGTCGGTCGAAATCGACGGCAAGCCGTTCACGGAGATCTTCCAAGGGCCGCAGACCCGGAAGCCGTATCTGCACCCTTTGCGGTCGGCCTCGGGGAAGATCGTGACCCGGCGTTTCCCGATGGAAACAGTTGCGGGGGAGACGACGGACCATCCGCACCACCAGGGGCTTTCTTTCACACATGCGGAGGTGAACGGCTACAATTTCTGGGCCAGCGACGCTTCCCAGTTGGACGCCAAGAGCGGCTCGATCCGGCTGAAGAAAATCCGGGGCACCCGTGGCGGCAAGACTACGGGTCGCGCGGATCTGGAGTACGAGTGGTTGGATCCTGCGGGGAAGCCAATTCTGCTGGAGCGTAGGGTGCTGGTGTTCCACGGCGGTGCCGACCGCGCGGTCGATTTCGACACGGAGTTTCGGGCATTGGATCGGGTCACCTTCGGCGACACCAAGGAGGGTACGTTCGCGGTCCGGCTGGCGGCGGAACTACAAGAGGACCACTCCGGCGAAATGGTGGGGGCCACTGGATGCCGCCGGGAAAAGGATTGCTGGGGCACGCGGGGGAATTGGATGGACTACTCGGGCAAAGTGGATGGGGAGGACCTCGGGGTGGCGATCTTCGACCATCCGGCCAATCCGGGACATCCAACCTACTGGCACTCGCGCGGGTACGGCCTGTTTTCGGCCAATCCGTTCGGGGCGGCGGACTTCCGGAAGGGACGGAAGGAGCCGGATACCGGCGGGACTGGCTCATTGGTGGTGGAGCGGGGGAAGAAAGTCCGGTTCCGTTACCGGGTCTTGATCCATCCCGGCCGGACGGACGCGGGGGCACTCGAAAAGGCCTACCAGGCCTACATTGGCGTCTCGAAGTAGACTGCCGGTGACGATTGGGTGTCTGGCGGTTTTGGGAAGGTAAAATCGCTGGTTACGCATGCCAATCCCGATCAAGGTCGAATACGCCCACCAGAAGAAAATTCGCGCGCGGAACAAGGGCTACTACCGGGTTCTGCACTGGCCATTGTGGATCTGGGTGTTCTTCCTGGCACCTGGTCCGTTGACCTTCGATCTTTTTGCGAAGGGCCCCAGCGCGGGCAATATGGCTTGGATGGCGGTGGTGCTGCTGGGGACCGGTATCGCCGGGCTATGCCAGCAGCTACCAGGCTGCGAGCCGAAACCCTACATCTTGAGATTCACAGAGGAACGTCCAAACCCGATGTACCGCAAGGTTTGCTACACGTTCGCTTGGGCAGACGTGGTGACTTTTGCGACGTTGAATCTGGCGGGATTGGTATGGGCTGTCGCGACGGGCACGTGGCGTTTGAAGCAGATTTACGACTATGGCTATTTCCCGTTGTACGGCTTCGTGGTGTTGTTGGGGCTGCTCGGGATTCTGCCGAGGGTACGGAAATCGACGGCGGGCGAGGGGATCGAGCGTCGGTACTTTTACGGTTCCGTCTGGGGCGTCACACTGGCGCAGACGCTGCTGATGATTTTGTGGAAGGCGCTTCCGAAGAACCACGAAACGGATATCGTGAAGCTGGTGGCATATGTGGGGGCGTTGGTGGCGCTGGGAATCTGCGCGACCCTGGGTTTGTTGCCGAGGACGCGGCCAATCCTGCCGGGCGAGGAGATCGTGGCCGATTAGCGGCTTTCGCAGACGGGCAAACCGGGGGTTGTGTCGCTTGAGATCGGAGCGGGCGGCCTGACGACAGGCGTCCGGCTGCCTGTCGGGGAATCCGGATTCACGGCGTTGGGGATCGCAGCGACGCATTCGCGCGGGGCGTTTTCTCCGGTTCCGGGATGGACGGAGGAGTTCAGCACAATGTAGCGCTTCTGTCTGAGCGTGGGCTTTGTGAGATTGATCGCGGCAAGCCGTTTCCGCAGGGATTCCGTCGCAGCATTGCGTGTTTGTGGGCCTGCCGGTGCCGGGTTGCTCTCCTGGGAAAACGCACGGAGCGAGAGAAAGAGCAAGCAAACAACAGGCTTCATAGGGCAATTGTACGCCCGGCAAACATCGGCTGCAAAGGGAGGAAGTCATGCGCATCGCGGTACTGGCCGATATCCACGGAAATCTGCGCGCACTGGAGGCGGTCGAGGCCAATCTGCGCAGGCAGAGTCCCGACCTGATCGTGAATCTCGGCGACCACCTTTCGGGTCCGCTGGAGGCTGCGGAGGTGGCTGATTTGCTTGTTGACCGCGCGTGGGTCCACATTCGCGGCAACCATGACCGGCAGTTGGTGGACCGGCCTTACGAGGTGATGGGAGCGTCGGACCGGGCCGCGCACTTGCAGTTGGATGCGAGGCACTTCCGGTGGCTTGCGTCCCTTCCGCCGACCGCCGAGCCGGTCCCCGGCGTTTTGCTGTGCCACGGGACGCCTTCAAACGACAGCCAATACCTTCTTGAGGAGGTGCGGTATCCGGATGGCACCGTTCAACTGGCAGCTGCGCAGTTGGCCGGGGACCGGCTGGGCGATTCCCATGCAAGGCTGGTCTTGTGCGGCCATTCGCACATACCCCGCGTGGCTTCCCTGCCAGGTGGCGTAACGGTTGTAAATCCGGGTGCCGTCGGCTTGCCAGCGTATAACGACTCGTTTCCGGTTCCGCACGTGATGGAAGCGGGGAGTCCCCATGCGCGGTACGCCGTGATGGATTTCGAGGCCAGGGGATGCCGGGTAGAACTGATTGCGGTGGAATACGACTGGAACGGGGTCGCCGAGGTCGCTGCCCGTGCCGGACGGCCGGACTGGGCGCGGGCTCTGGCGACCGGATTTGCACTAAGATAGGGCATGGTTGCCAATCCGATTGCCATGCCGCGTGACAGGCGGTAAACGTTTGTAAAATAAGGGATAAGCCCGGTAACAACGGCTTCCGAAGGTGTACCGTAGGCTATATGAAAAGAACCCTTCTGGCCCTCGTGGCCCTTCTCTGCTCTTCGGTCGCAATGTTCGCCGCCGACGTTTCCGGCAAGTGGACTGCGGAAATCGCCGGTCGCGGCGGCAACACCCAAACCACCACATTCACCTTCAAAGCTGCTGGTGCCAAACTCGAAGGCACCGTTGCCAACGCGCGCGGTGAAAACCCGATTGCCGAAGGCAAGGTTGACGGCGACAAGATTTCGTTCGTCCAGATCATGAACTTCAACGGCAACGAAATGAAGATGACCTATACCGGCGTAGTAAAGGGCGACAGCATCGAGTTCACCCGTGACAATGGACGCGGCCCGGCCACGTTCACCGCAAAGAAAGCCCAGTAGTCCGGGAACTTCCCGCCCGTCGGGAGCAATTCCCGTAGGGATTCCTTTGGGGGAATCCCGCGAACAAAGGGACACCGCCAGAGGCGCGTGTTTATCGAATAATAAAGGATTCGTGTGCTGCGCCATAGGTGTTTTGTATTCTTAACAACCCTGCTTGTCGGGGCTTCTTCGGCCGCCGCGGACGTGCAAACTGGCTTTGTACGTTCGGGCGGCCGTTCCATTCCCGGTGCCGCTGTGACGGCGGACTGCGGAACGGATAGGATCACCACGGTCACCGACGGTGACGGTCGCTTCGAAATGGGCGGCCTGCCTTCGGCAACGTGTAAATTCTCAGCCGCGATCTTTGGTTTCGACCGGGTTACGGTGGAAGCCAAGCCTTCCGCACAGGCAGTGGTTCTGGATCTCAAGCTGCAAGCCAAGGCGTCGCTACCGGTGGATCTTGCTTCGCCGAAGCCTGCGGCGGCCCAAGTTGCGGCGGCGGCTCCAAGCACTGCGGCGGCAACGCCCGGTCCTACCGCTCCCGGCGCGGGCGGCCCAGGTCGTGGTGGATTCGGCCGCGGACAGGGTGCTCCGGGTGGATTCGGCGGAGGCCGGGGTGGATTTGGCGGTCCCGGCGGACGTGGCGGCAACGCCCAGACGGCGCAGGGCGGCGGCGGTCGTGGTGGATTTCAAAGTTTGAGCCTCGTGCAGGACGGGGAACTGGCGGTGGAAAGCGATACAGCTCCCGCAGGGCCCGGCGGTGCGGCCCTGGGGGCCGATGCCAATGAGGCATTGCTCGTGAACGGCAGCATCAGCCAGGCGGTTCAGGCCCAACCCGGCGACGGCATGGGTATGGGTGGTCCCGGAGGGTTTGGACCCGGTGGGCCGGGCGGCTTCGGCGGACCGGGTGGCCCCGACGGGTTCGGCGGATTCAACCAAGGTGACGGACAGGGCGGACCGGGTGGCTTTGACGGCGGCGGACGCGGTGGTCCGGGCGGACCGGGTGGGCCAGGCGGTTTTGGCGGAGGCCGGGGCGGTCCAGGTGGTCCTGGTGGCGGCGGATTTGCAGGCGGCGGTCGCGGTGGTGGTGGCGATTTCGGCGGCGGACGAGGCGGCGGTGGCCGTGGGGCCGGACGAGGACCACAGGCAGCGAACGGTCGTGCCCAGTTCGGCAACCGCGTTGGCCGGGGCCGAGGACCGCAATGGCGCCTGAGTGCGAACTACAGCCTCGGCAATTCCGCGTTGAACGCGCGTCCCTACTCCTTTACTGCACCGCAGCTCGTGAACGGCCAGCCGGTGCCGAAAGCGGCCTACGCCAACAACCGGTTCGGCTTCTCCGTGGGCGGACCGTTGGCTATTCCCCATGTGTTCAAGAGCGACAAGACGTTCTGGTTTGTGAACTATACCGGACAGCGCACCCGCAACGGGTATGACCGGATCAGCAACGTGCCGCTCGGCGCGATGCGGACGGGCGACTTCTCGTCGATTGCACAAACGATCTTCGATCCGACCAGCAACACACCGTTTGCAGGCAACCTCATTCCGGCGAGCCGGATCAACCCGCTGGCGACCCTCCTGCTGGGCTACATTCCCCTACCGAATGCGCCGGGCGCACGGAACAACTTCCAGTTGATCGGGGCCAACCCCTCGAACAACAACAACATCCAAGTGATGATCAACCAGACGATCACCACCAAGGACCGCATGGCCTTGAACATCAGCAAGCAGGGTCGGGATTCGCACACGGTCCAGAACTTCGGTTTCCAGGACCATGGGGACGGCACCGGAGTAAGCGCCAACCTGAGTTACTCGCGCACCTTCAGCCGGTCGCTGACCAACAGCTTGGCCTTCGCGTTCAGCCGGAATGCGACCAACAACTACTCGTACTTCGGCAACAACAGCTCCGTTACCGCCCTGCCGAACTTCTCGGGTGTGAGCGCGGCGCAGATCGCGGCTGTGGGACCGTCGAACATCTCATTTACGAATTTCTCGCAGCTGTCGGATGGATTGCCGTCGCTGACCCACACCCAGACGGCCAGCGTGACGGATTCGATGACGTACATCCGTGGAAAGCACACCCTGACCTACGCCTTGAACTTCCAGCGGCGGCAGAACAACAATCTGACCAACCAAGGCGCGCGGGGATCGTACAGCTTCACCGGAATCAACACGCAGCAAGTTGGTGCGGACGGCCTCCAGATTTCGGGGACCGGCTACGATATTGCTGATTTCCTTCTGAACCGGCCCTATTCCAGTTCCGCCACCCGCTACAACGGCAACAACAGCTACTACTTCCGCGAAACGACTGTCAGCGCCTACGTCTCGGACGACTGGCGCGCGACCAACCGCCTTTCCGTCACCAGTGGCCTCCGATGGGAGTACTTCGGACCCTACACGGAAAAGAACAACCGGCTTGCGAATCTGGACGTTGCACCGGGCTACACCGGTGTCGCCGTGGTGACGCCGCTGAGCGCGGCACCGTATTCGGGTGGCTACACACCTCAAGGCCTCACCCAACCGCGATACTTGCTGTTCTCGCCGCGCGAGGGCATCGCATGGCGTCCGGTGAAGGGCAAGCAGATCGTCGTCCGGGCGGGCTACGGCGTTTACTACACGGGCAATGTGTACCAGGGCTTCTCGAACCGGATGAGCCTGCAACCGCCGTTTGTGAACTCGATCAGCACCACGACCAGCCCTTCGAACGTTCTCGGACTCGAGAAGGCGGTGACGGCACTGGCGGCCCAGACCATCACTAACAATTTCGCTGTGGACCGGAACTACAAGCCGGCATATGCGCAATCGTGGAATGCGTCCCTGCAACAGACGGTGGCGCGCTTCTATATCATCCAGATCGGCTACCAGGGGACAAAGGGCACACATCTGGACGTCCTGCAGAGTCCGAACCGCGCACCGTTGGGGGGATCCTCGAAGACCACCCAGGAGCGGTTGCAGATTCCCTACGCCTCGACCTTCACCTATGACCTGTCGGCTGGCAATTCCATCTACAACGCGCTGCAACTCTCGTTCTCGCGCCGCCAGCAGCGGAACCGTTCTTTCAATTTGAGCTACACGCTGTCCCACTCGATCGATGATACGTCGACGCTGGGCGGCGGAGTGGTCCAGATTGTGAACAACATCCGCAATGAGCGGGCGCGGTCGAACAACGACCAGAGGCACAAGCTGAATTTCAACTACCAGGTGCAATCACCGGTGGGGTCGGACCGGACATCTTGGAAGTGGCACGCAATCCGGGGTTGGACATTGCAATCGAATGTGAGCGTCAACTCCGGTTCACCTTTCTCGGCGACTGTTTCGGGCGATCCGTCCGGCACGGGCATCGTGGGTGGAGCGCGTGCACAGGCAAGCGGGGCTCCTGTCAATGCCGTCGGCAACTACTTCTTCAATCTGGCTGCGTTTTCCGTGCCCTTGACCGGCACCTACGGGAATGCGGGTCGCAACACGATTCCCGGCTTGGTCAACTTCGGCATGAACGCCAGCGTCTTCCGGACCTTCCGGATTAAGGAAAAGCACACGTTGCAGTTCACGGTGCAGGCCGCCAATCCGCTGAACCGGGTGAACGTGACCGGATTTGGCACGGTCATCGGGTCCGTCAACGCAGGGCTGCCCACGGGCGCGTCCGGGATGCGGTCGATCACCGCCAGCACGAGGTTTAATTTCTAATGCGCAGACTGGTTTTCCTTACGGCCCTGGTGGCCATCTTCGCGCAGGTGAATGCGCAGCAGAACAACAATGTCCCTGAAGCCACGGTTACGTTCAAGTCCGAGGCGAACCTCGTCGTCATCGATGTGGGCGTGAAGGACAAGTCGGGCAAGGTCATTCCGGGCCTGAAAAAGGAAGACTTTACGCTGATGGAGGATGGAAAAGCGCAACAGATTTCCGTTTTTGAATTCCAGCAGCTGGATTCGGACGAGCCGCCTCCGGCGGTGCCCGCCGTGAAACCCGTTCCCGGGGCCAAGCCGGAGGACAAACCGGTTGAAAAGACCACCCTGCCATCCGGCAAGCCCAAGCCGCTCATCCGCTTCCAGGACCGGCGGTTGGTTGCAATGCTGTTCGACTTCAGCACGATGGGCATTCCCGAACAGACGCGCGCGCAACAGTCGGCGCTCCAGTTCATCAAGGAACAGTTGAAGCCTGCCGATATCGTGGAGATTCTGACAGCCGGAACGGGTCCGCTCAAGGTGGAGCAGGACTTCACCGACGACCGCGACCGTCTGGTGGAAGTTATCAAGGCATTCCCGATCGGCAACGCCAGTGAATTGGCGGCGACGGGGAGCAACGGGGACGACACGGCGGGAGACGATACCGGGGCCGCGTTCGTGGCCGACGAGACCGAGTTCAACATTTTCAACAACGACCGCAAGCTGGCGACGCTGGAATCCGCTGCGAAATTGCTCGCCGCCTTCCCGGAAAAGAAGGCGCTGATTTACTTTTCGGCTGGCATCGAGCAATCCGGGCACGACAACCAGGCGCAACTGGAATCGGCTGTAAACGCTGCCAAGCGGGCCAACGTCGCGTTTTATCCGATTGATGCCCGTGGCTTGGTGGCCTCGGCACCGGCCGGTGATGCCAGTTCGGCTGGTGGACGCGGATCGAGCGCCTTCCAGGGCGGCAATGTGACGAGCCGCGGTAACAGCCGCAACAATTCCCAGGAAACGCTTTCCACGCTGGCCTACGACACGGGCGGGAAGTTGTTTGTGGATGACAACGACTTGGCAGTGGGCATGCAGAAGGCCCGCGACGACATCTCAAGCTATTACATCCTCGGCTACTACTCGACCAACGGCAAGATGGACGGCAAATACCGTCGGGTCACGGTCAAGATGAACAACAATCTCCAAGCTAAACTCGACTACAAGAGCGGCTATTTCGGCGACAAGGTGTTTAAGAAGTTCTCCAGCGATGACAAAGAAAACCAGTTGGAACAAGCGCTGATGCTGGGCGATCCGCTGACAGACCTTTCGCTTGCGGGTGAGGTCGGGTTCTTCCGCTTGGCGCGGGACCGCTACTATGTGCCGTTTTCCGTGAAGGTTCCGGGGG
>CAIYDY010000238.1 GCA_903925015.1 uncultured Acidobacteriia bacterium | reverse complement strand
TGAACGACAGACTGCGGATGTTGGACACACTGCGACACGCAGGGGACGCGGTGGAGGAATCGATACAAATAGTGCGGACCACCACGATGCAACGAGCGCGCGAGGCCGTAGCGTATCTGAGCGACTCGGCGCTGCGCCACCCGGGGTTCGCGGACGAACCGGAACCGCCCTCAGCCGCCTCTGCCATGTCGTGGTCACACCGCAACGCGGAGGAGTTCGTAAGGCTGTGCGACCGCACCGCACCCGCCGACCAGGGGACCCCAGCCGGGGTCGTGGCGCCATACGCAACCATCGAGGACCTGGTGGGGGCCACGTCGTCGGATAACACGAGAATGGCAGCGGCGCACGTCATACGCTCGGGCGAAGCCACACGTTCCGTCGTGACGGCTATGGAACGCCTCCACTCGCGGTACGCGTCAGGTTCCGTGCCACCCACCATGGAGGACGGTATTCAGCTATGCCAACGGATACTGGAGTGGACCAGCAGCCTCGAGACGTTGCGCGACGAATGGTCCCCCAGCGACCGCCAACCACGGGTCGCGCCACCCGTCATGTCACGGTCCACGGGCTCCCACAGCACAGCAGACATGCTCATCGCGGAGCGATACCTCACCGAGCACGGATACCTCATGGGACGCGACCCCCAACGTAACGCATGGTTGGTCAGGCTCACGGAGGATCGATGCACGGCCGCCCCCTTGCGCCTGCACGACGGGTTATGGTCGTTCACGGTCGCGCGCGGATCGCCGGGCGTCACGGCGGCGACGACCCACGAAGGAGCCGACCCTAACAAGTTGGCGCGTGTATACGTGGTCGGAGGGCTACCCGCAAATCTGGACGCCGGCGGTTGCGCCGGCGCCTGCAGCTCAACGGCTCTACACTGCCCGCCAACGGCCATCATGGGGATACAGTTGAATACGACTGGCATCGTCAAGACAGTGCTCCGGCTGCCATCGGTCGCCGCGAATCCGATAACTGCGGGCATCGACATCGGCACCGCGGAAACGAACGCCGTCGTGGAGACAGCCTCGGGGAGCATCAAACGGGGGACCGTGCGGGCGCCCATGGGGCGCTTCATCATGATGAACCACGCGGGTGGTCAGCCGCGAGCGATCGCGGCAGCGATCGGGCCGTGGGACGCCTCATGCATGGAGACCTTCGCATCATACATGGCGTGGGGGGGCACCGACACCTGGCGGCACTACAGGGGCCCGGAAGTCCCCTGCCTTGACTCCTTGCGGCGCGTTCAAGCGAACCTCGACGCGACCACCGGTTCGCTCGAGAAGATTGGGGACATCCAGCTTCAGGGTGACTCCAGGTCCACCGACCCGCAGGACGCTGAACGCGCCATCAGGGTGTTGCAACGCGCGTTGGCGCTCGGACAGTCGTTCGCGCTCGGGTACCTGAGATACGAACGGACTATGGGTCACAGCTCGGGGGCCAGCATGTCGCCTACAGCACCCACAGTCGGGGAGGATGACCACGTGGACATGCCCGAGGATTCCAGGGTGAGGGATCGGTACGGGTCCTTGGCCGAGCACATGCAACGCGCGATGGTACCGGAGGATCGGGGACGGGACCAAGCGCTCTCGCACGGCCCGCTCCTTCCCGCCAGCACCGCGTCGAAATGGCTGCGCCTTGATACGGACGTGCGCCGGCTCGTCGTGGACACCTCCGAGCTATATCGATCTATCATCGAAGTAGTGGCGCGAAGGGGTCAACGAGCCGCCAACGAGTTCGAGGAACCGATATTCGAGTCGACCATGACGGGCGCCCTGATCGAGACACTCAGCACCGCGGCTATAACATCAGCGGTGATACGACAACAATTCGCTCTCGGCGCGGCAGTCGGCGCATCACGGCACGCGTACACCACGCTCTACGCGGGTTACAGGACGCCCCTCGACTCCGAGACTGCCGCGATCGTCGCGCCAGTGATGGGCGTTCTCCGGGGGGCGGCGAACGAAACGCACACCCGACTTCGCCCGCCCACCGAGTTCGCGATCACCCGGTTCTGTCGACTCGCCGTCACGGCGCTGGGCGACACGGTCAGGCTGGCTCTTACCAAGGACACATACGACCTACCGTCGATCGAAGCGCAGGCAGACGGCGCCGGTGCGCTCGCGCGGGATGTCGAGGCGGAGAGTGACGACACGGTCACGGGCTCGAGTGCGACGTATGTCCTGGCGACGAAGGTCCCCGAGGAAAAGGGCGACGGCGCCGCGGTTTCCCGGATAGGAGGGGATCACGAGATGAGGACCCCACCCGCTCCTGCCTCCAAACGAAAGCGTCAGCTGGACGGATCGGAGGGGGGAGGCCAGGGTCCGAAGGTCGAGTCGCCTCCTGAGACGGCGAAGGGGGCGAGACAGGGCATCAAGAGTGAAGCAGGATCGAAGGTTGCCCCACGACCGTCGTTTCGCGCCGGCAAGGGGGCGGGGGAGCAATCCACGGGCCGAAAGTATAAGAAGAGGAGCGTCTCGCAGGCGCGAAAGCACTCGGCGTGGGTGAAGGAGAAGAAGGCGATCCACAAGGCTGCATCGCCGACGGCGCCGCCCGTCGTGACGCGGTGCCGGCTGCCCCCCATCACAGCGGCGGACCTCATGGCGTTCGCGGCGGACGCGCCTCCCGTCGACGACGCGGCATCGGGCCATTGGTCATACGCGTGGCATCCCGTGATGCGCACTTTCGGGGGGGACGCGGGGCGGTGATTTTCCCCGGTGAGAATACGTTGCCGACTCTCTTGGCAGGGGATGCCCCGCTCGCCGGCGTCGCTTCACGGGCACGGCGTTCATGACCCGATCGAGGATGAGCGAAAGGTCGGTCAGTAGGGGGAGGAAGCAAGGTCAGTGGTGTCCGTGAGACGGTGGATAAATCAACGCGCAATACACCGATATGTCTGTGTTTTTGTGTGTGGGCTCTCGGTGCGCCGGTGCACCCCTTTTAGGTAATTCC
>CAIYDY010000237.1 GCA_903925015.1 uncultured Acidobacteriia bacterium | reverse complement strand
TGCGAACGTGGCGGAATTGGCAGACGCTCTGGATTTAGGTTCCAGCGCCCGCAAGGGCATGGGGGTTCGACCCCCCCCGTTCGCACCATTGGCTCCGCATTATTGGCTCCGCATTATTGGCTCCGCATTATTCCCTCAAGTTTCTCCTCCTGACACTCCAAGCCACTTGAAACAGACGGCAGGGAGGATTCCATCTCAATCCTGACTGGCCGACTGCGAGTGCCATACTCCCAGCTGCGTACTGATGAACGAGCTCTTGCGTTTACCCTGATTTCTCCTATATAATCGATAGGAGAAATATGACTTCAAGGCAATTCCTTACGTCCTTCCTCTTCGCCACCCTTGTCGTGACACCGCTTGCCGCCCAAGTAGGCACCGCCTCGCTCACCGGAGTCGTCTCAGACGCCACCGATTCACCCATTCCGGGTGCCGCGCTCAAAATCGTCAACATCGAATCCGGCGTCACCCTAAACGCGGCCAGCAATGATGGCGGACTTTGGCGTATCAACTCGCTGGCACCCGGCCGGTACCGCGTCGAGGCCGCGGCAAAGGGCTTCGACACCGCCATCCGCGCCGGAATCACCCTCTCCACGGGACAAGTGCTTGCGGTTGACCTGAAACTCCAAATCGGCCAGCAATCCCAGTCCGTCCTCGTGAGCGAACGCGCCGAACTGGCCGACACCCAGAGCGCCAGCATCTCCCAGGTGGTGACGCAGGAGTACATCCAGAACCTTCCCCTACCAAACCGGTCTGCGAATTCCCTAGTGGCCCTCTCGCCCGGCGTCGTCATGATTGACCCCGGCCAGGGTGCCGAGAACTATCCCGTCTTCGCCGTCGCCGGCGGACGCTCCCGAAACCAGTCGTTCACCCTTGATGGCGGCAGCATCGGCAACGCCGTGGGACTCACCCGGCCCCAGCAGGTTGCCAGCCTCCCGCTCGACGCGCTGCAGGAATTCCGAATCGTCAGCAACAACTACGCCGCCGAATACGGCCATTCCACAGGCGGCATCGTGGCCCTGACTACCCGGTCCGGCACCAACAGCTACCACGGCAGCCTTTTCGAATACATCCGCAACGACGCCCTCGACGCCCGCAACTTCTTCGCCCGCACCAAGCCCCCGCTCCGTCTGAACCAATACGGTGCCGCAGTCGGCGGGCCCATCCAAAAGGACAAGACCCACTTTTTCGCCAGCTGGGAGCAAACGGGTCAAAAACAGAGCGACACCGTCACTTCCACCGTCCCCACCCTCGCCGAACGCATGGGCGATTTCTCCCGCATTTCAGCCAGGATTTACGATCCGACCTCCCTCGTCGGCACCGTCAAGCAACCCTTCGCCGGCAACCTGATTCCAGCCAGCCGCTTGGACGTCGTCGCGGCGAAAGCGGCAGCCTACTGGCCCACCCCAACAGGCAGCGGTTTCGCGAACAACTTTGTTGGCAACAGCATCACCAATCTCGACCGCAACATTGTTGTCGGCAAGCTGGACCGGGCGTTCTCCGCCAACGACCGCGTCTCGGCCCGCTACTACATCAACGATGCCACCAGTTCCGTCGGCGGCTCCTACGGAATTCCCGTCTCCGATCCCCTCGCAACCAATACCGATGTCCGCATCCAAAGCGTTCTCGGTACCTGGACCCGATCCTTCGGCCCCAGCGTCGTCAACAACCTCCAAGTCAGCTTCATGCAGCGCAAGTTCATCCAGACGCGTGCCGGGCTCGACGCCGACTATGCAGGCAAACTCGGACTGGTTGGCGTGGACAAGGCCGCGTTCCCCACATTCAATGTCACTGGCTACGGACTCCTCGGCAGCCAGGGCGTCACCAACAGCTCCATCGCGCGACTGCAATCTCCGATCCGCGACACCCAGATTCAGGACTCCGTTTCAAAATTCATCGGCAAGCATGCGTTGAAGGCCGGTCTCGAATACCGCTTCGGCTTCAACAATGAATCCAACAACCTGTCCAGTTCCGGCAACGTAGTCTTCAACCGCCTCTACACCGACCTGTCCGGCCAGTCCACCACCACCGGGGACGCTTTCGCGACCTTCCTTCTCGGTGCCGGCAACTCCGCATCCCTTTCGAAGACGGACGTCATCCCCTCGCGCGCTTCCTACTGGTCTGCCTATGTGCAGGACGACTACCGCATCACCCCCACCCTCACCATCAACGCCGGACTGCGATGGGAGACCGAACTCCCCCGCCACGTCGACGGCGACAAGCTGAACAGCTTTGACCCCAACGCGATCAACCCCGTTTCCAAGACCCCCGGCGTGGTCACCTTCGCCGGCCGCAACGGCGTTCCGTCCACGTCGTTCGACCCGAACTACTTCAACTTCGGCCCCCGCCTCGGTTTCGCCTGGACCGGCCCGAAAGGCTTGGTCGTGCGCGGGGGCAGCGGGGTCTTCTTCGGCCCCAACGTCAGCACCTCCATCACCACCAGCGCCACACTCGGCTTCTCTGACAACTTCAGCGTCGTCACATCCCAGGCCGAGACCAGCTACGCCCTGATCCTCGCCCAAGGCTTCCCCGCCTATACCCGTCCGTCCATCGATACGCCGGGTTTCGGAGCCGTCGCCCCGGGGGCAAAGACGACCACCGCCGTCCAGTTCTTCGACCGGCATCGGCCAACGCCCGTCTCCTACCAGTTCAACTTCGACCTGCAAAAGGAGGTTGCCCGCGACATGCTCGTTGAGCTGGGTTACATCGGCAACGTCAGCCACCACTTGACCGGCAACGATGTGACACTCAACCAGGTCCCCACCAACCTCTTTGGACCCGGGGATACAACCTCCAAGCGACCCTTCCCGCAGTTCAGCAACGTGACCTCGCTGAATCCGGCCATCGGCAACTCCACCTACCACGGCATCTTTGTCAAATCGGAGCGCCGTTTCTCCAACGGCATCTCGTTCCTGGCGCACTACACCTTCTCGAAATTCATCGACGACATCGCCTCCGGGGATGAGTTTGGCGATCCCGGCAGCTATCAGGACCAATACAACCGCCGGATCGACAAAGGACTCAGTGGCAGCGACGTGCCCAACCGGTTCCTCTTCACCGGCCTCTACCAAGTCCGCAAGTTCCGCAGCAACAAGTGGATGGACCGCGCTGTAGGCGGCTGGCAGGTTGGAACGGAGGCCGTGATCCAGTCCGGTGAGAACTTCACCGTCTACGATTCGGCCAACACGACCAATGGCTTCCCAGCCGGAACACTCCGCCCCAATCTCGCGGGCAACCCGAAACTGGATTCCGGCAGCACTTTGCAGCACTACTTCAACACTGCGGCCTTCGTCCATCCGGCGAGCTTTACGTTCGGCAACTCACCGCGCTCCGTGTTGCGCGGACCGGCCAGCACAACCGTGGATTTCAGCGTGGCGAAGACCTTCGACGTCCGCGAGTCCATCAAGACCGAACTCCGCGCCGGCTTTTTCAACGTCTTCAACTTCGCCAACTTCGACCTGCCGGGCCACACGCTCGGCAACAACGACTTTGGCATCCTGAGCGCCGCCCGCCCCGCCCGGACCACCCAACTGGCTCTAAGGGTGATCTTTTAGCGCGCCAACACCCGGATCCCGCACCCTGCGCTCTACAATCAGGAAGCGATGACAAGCACTTCAGAAGACAAAAGCGTCACCCTGAATGGATCGGTCGGCAAAGGTGGCGACAATCTACCCGAAGACGTGGAGATGGTCCGTGGCCTACTCGCGGAACACGGTTTGTTTGATCTCGATATCGGCACTGCGGTCGAGCAATTCCAGCGCTCCGCGCTCGGCATGGAATCTCCCGACGGGCGCGTCGATCCAGGAGGCCGGACGTGGCGCGCGCTCACCGGCTCCCCTGGAGCGCCGGTCGAACCCACCCTGCACGGATTGCCGCTCGAAGAACCCGCTGCGGAAATCCTCCGACGCATCCTGACCGAATCCGGCCACAGTTCAGCCGAGATCACCAGCGTCCAACGGACTCCGGCCGACCAGGCCCG
>CAIYDY010000236.1 GCA_903925015.1 uncultured Acidobacteriia bacterium | reverse complement strand
GCCTCGAAGACGCAGCCCCCGATCACGGCCCCGCCTCCGGTTCAGGACCATACGGCAGCATTGCCTCCTGCGGGACTGGTGTCGTCAAAGGTTGTTCCCGACCATATCCTCGATCTGCCGAAAATGCCGGGTGGCTCGCTGGGCGAGTACGAGGCGAAGGGCCAAAAGTTCCAGATGTTCATCATCGATGCGGACACGAACCAAAAGGCGGCGTTCCTGCTGGTGGACATCAAGTCGGGATTGAAGGATACGGAATATCTGGCGCACATGGGGGGCTATTTTGGCTTGGATGGCGCGCGGCCAGTGTACGCGTTTGCGAAATTGCACTACCTGGCTGGGGTTGTGGGCCTGCCGAAGGATGCAGCCGACCCGATTGCGCGTGTGCTGGCATCGCGTCTGAAGTAAAGGTCGCATGCAGTATCGAGCATTTGGTTCCACAGGTCGCCCCGTTTCCAAGGTGGGTCTGGGCACGTGGAACATCGAATCGGCTCCGCGGGGAGAGGCTATCGCGGCACTCCGGCGGGGAATTGAACTGGGTTCAACCCATGTGGATACAGCCGAGATGTATGGCTCGGGCGAGGCCGAAAAGCTGGTTGGCGAGGCCATTCAGGGCATTCGGGAAAACGTCTTCCTGGTTTCCAAAGTTTTGCCGTCGAACGCGACCAAGTCCGGGACGATCCAAGCATGCGAAAGGTCGCTGAAGCGCCTTGGAACGGACCACTTGGATTGCTATTTGCTGCACTGGCGCGGGCGGCACCCGTTGGCCGAGACGGTGGCGGGGTTTGAGCAACTGCAGCGCGATGGGCGGATCCTGTCGTGGGGTGTGAGCAATTTCGACGTGGGCGACTTGGAGGATGTGTTGCGGGTGTCGGATCCGGGCCGCATGGTTTGCAACCAGGTTCTGTACCATTTGGAGGAACGGGCCATCGAGCATGCGGTGCTGCCGTGGTGCGCGGCGAACGGGGTGGCGGTGGCTGGCTACAGCCCGTTCGGATCCGGATCCTTTCCGAAGCCTTCGTCGGCTGGCGGACGGGTTTTGGCGCGAATGGCGGAAGTCCGTTCCACCAGCGCCAGGGCGGTTTCGCTTGCGTACCTGACACGGGATTCGGGCGTGTTCGCCATACCGAAATCGGCCAAAGCGGACCACGTTCGGGACAACTGCCGGGCTGGCGAAATGAACTTGGATGCAGCCGAGGTGGCGCTGCTGGATTCGGTTTTTCCGCGCGGCCCGAAACCCCGATCGCTGCCCATGATCTAAGTCCGGCGATGGAAGACCGGCAAGCGCGTCCCGGTACAATGGTCCTTTAACCATCCCTTCAGGAGTGCAAATGAAAGCAGGCAAGATCGGAATCCTGACCGGTGGCGGCGACGTCCCTGGTCTCAATTCCGTCATCAAGACGGTTGTTTATCGGGCGAGTGACATGGGCCGCGAGGTTGTCGGCATCCGTCGCGGTTGGGAGGGGCTCACCCACCTGAACTGGGAGGACCCGGCCAGCGTTGCACGGTATGTGCGCCCCCTCGACCGGGACAACACCCGCAGCATCGACCGGACGGGCGGCACTTGGCTGCACAGTTCGCGTACGAACCCGCTCAAGATGAAGAAGACACCGTCGTTTTTGGACGGTACCAGCTTTCCGGTTTCGCAGAACACGAAGCGCGGGGTCACCTCGACGGTCTATGACATGACGTCGCAGACGATCAAGAATCTTGAGAAGCTGGAAGTCGAGTACCTGGTTGCGATTGGCGGCGACGACACGTTGAGCTACGCGGCGCACTTGGACCGCCTGGGCTTCAAGGTGATCGCGGTGCCGAAGACGATGGACAACGATGTGCGGAATACGGAGTACTGCATCGGATTTTCGACGGCGGTGAACCGGGCGACGGACAACATTGATCGGCAGCGCACCACGATCGGGTCCCATGAGCGGATTGGTGTTTTCCGCATTTTCGGCCGCGACGCTGGCTACACGGCGCTCTACACGGCATATGTGAACTCGATGCGGTGCGTGATTCCGGAGTACAAGAACGTCGACTCGGAACGGCTCATTGAAATGCTGGTGGAGGACAAGAAGAACAATCCTTCCGGTTATTCGCTGGTGCTGCTTTCGGAAGGCGCGGAGTGGATCGGCTACGAGGTGCAGGAGTACGGGCGTCCCGACGGCTATGGCCACCGGAAGAAGATGAACGTGGCGGAAGCGCTGAGCGAAAAGATCCAGGAGCTGACGGGTCAGGAGACGGTGGTGAGCGACCTGACGTACGACCTGCGGAGCGGCGCGCCGGATTTTGTGGACCGGATGGTGGCGTCGACGTTTGCCGGCATGGCGGCGGACATGATCCAGCGCGGGGAATCGGGCAAAATGACGGCGATCAACCAAGGCGTTTACGCGGCTGTGGAGATCCCGGACCCGAAGCTGGGACCGCGCGCGGTGGATGTGGAGAACATGTACAACAAGGACCGGTATCGTCCGAGCTATGCCAACAAGCTCGGTTTGCCGATCTTCCTGACGCGGGCTTAATTTCCCGTGAATTTCAAATCTCTGCTGCGGCGCCTGACCAACCGGTCGGGTGCCTCGGTGGTTCCCCCCCTGTTAACGACACTGCGGCCACCAGACTTGTCCCCGACACAGCCGTTGGATCCCACGCTCGCCCGCGAAATCCGTCGCAGCTTCGACGAGGCGTCGCAGGACGAGGAACATTTTCCATCCACGATCGATCCGCGCATATTGCATGTGCAAAAGCTCCTAAAGTATTTCGGGGATTTGACCGATAGACGTGTGTTGGACGTTGGTTGCGGCAAAGGTCGGTTCGCCCGGGTTCTGCAGGAGCAAAACCCTGGAGCCAAGATTGTCGGGCTGGACATTTCGGAGGACATGCTGGCGGGTGTACCCGCCAGTGTGGGTAAAGTCTCTGCCCTGATGACGGAACTCCCATTTGCCGCGGCCTCGTTCGACTGCGTGTATGCGACGGAATCGCTGGAGCATGCGGTGGAAATCGACAAGGCTGTGGCCGAAATGTGCCGCGTCCTGAAGCCGGGAGGGAAGCTTGTCATCATCGACAAAAACGTGGAGCACTGGGGCCGTTTCAAGACGCCCGCTTGGGAGCGCTGGTTTGAGCGTGGCGAATTGGAGCGACTTTTGCGGCGGGACTGCGCGTCGGTCCACAGTGAATTTCTCTCATATTGGGAGGATGTTGCGCCGGATGGCCTCTTTTTGATCTGGTTTGCGCTTAGGTAATTGTGAACGAGATTGTTGCAATTCATCCGGCCAGCGTTGCATCGTTGGCAGTGGATGCGGGGGCGTCGTCCTCCGGGATTGAGATCGGCGTGCACATGGGGGATCTTCCGCCCGGTGCTCAGCTCCAGGTGTCCACCCGGCACCACACCTATTCGATTGAGAAGCTGACGGGTTTGA
The DNA here is from genome assembly GCA_903925015.1 of uncultured Acidobacteriia bacterium. Taxonomy (GTDB): domain Bacteria; phylum Acidobacteriota; class Terriglobia; order Bryobacterales; family Bryobacteraceae; genus BOG-234. The sequence continues at coordinate 94 of CAIYDY010000236.1, read as the reverse complement.
ATGCCCGGATCAGCGGCCACCCGGAATATTGCGCCGAGCCGGTGGAGGTGTTGATAGGGGGAGGGAACTGGGGCGGTTCGATGTTGAAAGATCG
>CAIYDY010000235.1 GCA_903925015.1 uncultured Acidobacteriia bacterium | reverse complement strand
GCGTCCAGCTGGTGGTGGAGTTGATCACCCCGATCGCCATGACCAAGGGTCTCCGGTTCGCGATCCGCGAAGGCGGTCGCACCGTGGGTGCCGGTACCGTCAGCGAAATTATCAAGTAGTCGCAGTGTAAAGACGGACAATTAACATGGCATTGAAAGATCGAATCCGCATCCGGTTGAAAGCATACGACCACCGGGTGCTCGACCAGTCGACAGGCGAAATAGTCGACACGGCCAAGCGGACCGGGGCCACGGTTGCGGGACCTATCCCGTTGCCTACGTCTCGCTCGGTAACAACCGTGTTGCGCTCGCCCCACGTCGATAAGAAGTCACGGGAGCAATTTGAGATCCGGACGCACAAACGTTTGCTCGATATTCTCGAACCAACCCAGCAAACCGTTGATGCGCTGATGAAGCTCGACCTTCCCGCTGGCGTGGATGTAGAAATTAAGGCGTTCGGAAAAGGCTAGCCTCAAGCGGTGCCTTTAGGGTACCGACGCCTGTCAATGCGGCGGTCTGCAACCGCCTGAAGAACGTAGGAAGACCGGTAGTGATAGCGGTCTGGAAGACCGTAGGAATAGAAGATGAGCCCAGGAATTCTCGGCAAAAAAATCGGTATGACGCAGGTGTTCCGTCCCGACGGGCAGGTCGTCCCAGTGACGCTGCTCAAAGCAGGCCCTTGCACCGTCGTCCAGCGCAAAACTCCGGCCACCGACGGGTACGACGCGGTCCAACTTGGACTTTTAGAGTACATCAAGGCCCAGCGGATCAACAAGCCCCGAACCGGTCACTTGCAAAAGGCTGGCGCGGAAGGCACGAGGTTCCTTCGCGAATTCCGCCTCGACAAAACCAACACTCCTGGATCGGGCGATTTAAAAGCAGGCGACCAAGTCTTGGTAGGCGAGTTTAAGCCGAAGGACAAGGTAGACGTCATTGGTATCTCCAAAGGGCGGGGTTTTGCGGGCGTGGTAAAGCGTCACAACTTCCGCGGTGGCGAGGGATCCCACGGTTCGATGTTCCACCGGGCGCCAGGATCGATAGGTTCATCCAGCTTTCCCTCGCGTGTTTTTCCGGGTATGCGGATGGGCGGGCACATGGGCGACGAACAGGTGACTGTTCGAAATCTAGAAGTGATTGACGTGGATACCGAAGACAACGTTCTTGTCGTGAAGGGCGCAGTTCCCGGCCCCAACGGCGCGTATGTCGTCGTGCGGAGGGCAAAGAACTAAGATGCCGCTCGTAGACGTAGTAGATCTCAACAACCAGAAGGTTGGCGAATTGGAGTTGGCCGAGGCGGTATTCGGTGCCGAGGTCAACAAGGCGCTCCTGTACGAATCCGTCCGCCACTACATGGCTGGCCAACGTGCTGGTACCCACAAGGTGAAGACGCGGCACGAGGTTTCCGGTTCCGGTAAGAAATTGTGGAAGCAAAAGGGTACCGGTCGCGCCCGTATGGGTTCGGTCCGCAGCCCATTGTGGCGCCACGGCGGCACTGTTCACGGACCTGTTCCGCGCGATTATTCCTACCGGCTGAACCGCAAGATGCAGCTTGGCGCTCTGCGGTCTGCCCTGTCGGCAAAGTTGCTAGACGGCGATATCCGCGTGGTAAATGGCTTTGATCTTTCGAGTCACAAGACCAAGGCCTTTGCGCAGACTTTGGCTAAGTTTGGCGATGTAAAGAAGGTTCTGCTGGTCGAAGTGGGCGACAACCGCAACTTGGATCTGAGTGCCCGCAACATTGAGGGCGTGCGGTTGGTGCGCGGCCATGAAGTGAATCCGTACCAACTGCTGGAAGCACAGAGAATCCTGCTTTCCCGCGCCGCCGCGACCAAGTTGAGCGAAACCTTGGCAAGGTCCGCACCGGCTGGTCGCAAGGAGGTTGGCGAATAATGCATTTATCAGATTATGACGTTCTCGTCCGTCCGCTGGTGACCGAAAAAGGCATCACCAAGAAGGAATCCGAGCGCACCATCAGTTTTCAAGTTGCGGCGGGTGCGAACAAGATCCAGATCCGCCAAGCTGTCGAGAAGCTCTTCAATGTCAAAGTGGAAGACGTTCGGACGGCTAACTTCGAAGGCAAGCTTCGCCGCCGTGGTCGTTTTGCGGCGTACAAGTCGGATTGGAAGAAAGCCTACGTGAAATTGCAGGACGGACAAGCCGTTCCCGAATTCACGGAGATGTAAGGGAGCCGGTTCATATCCATGGCGATCAAGAAATATAGTCCGACAACGCCGAGCCGCCGTTACATGACGGTGGTGTCTCGCGAGGACATCACAAAACAAACACCAGAGAAGTCCCTCTTGGAGCCGCTCCGCAAGTCGGGTGGTCGCAACAGTACCGGTCGGGTGACTTCCCGGTTCATCTCCGGCGGCCACAAACAAGCCTACCGCATCATCGATTTCAAGCGCGACAAAACTGGCATTCCGGCCAAGGTCGCTGCCATTGAATATGATCCGAACCGCTCTGCTAGAATCGCTCTCCTGAATTACGTTGATGGCGAAAAGCGGTACATTCTGGCACCCGATGGACTGAAGGTCGGCGTGACGATATCAGCGGGTCCACAGGCCGATATCCTCCCTGGTAACGCGTTGCCGCTGGCAAACATTCCGGCCGGTACCATAGTGCACAACATCGAGCTGAAGCCGGGCAAGGGCGGCCAGATGGCGCGTTCTGCAGGCACCCAAGCACAGTTGGTCTCCCGCGAGGGCGGAGTTGCCTTGCTCAAGCTGCCGTCCGGGGAAGTTCGGCGTGTGGCGACCGATTGCATGGCGACTGTCGGTTCGGTTGGTAACAGCGACCATGAAAATGTCTCGCTTGGCAAAGCCGGTCGTTCCCGTTGGCTAGGTCGTGCACCGCACAACCGCGGTGTTTCAATGAATCCCGTTGACCACCCGCACGGCGGTGGCGAGGGCAAGACGTCGGGTGGACGACACCCTGTAACTCCGTGGGGTCAACCGACACGTGGCTACAAGACCCGTAACAACAAGCGCACCGACAAATTTATCGTGAACCGGAGGGGCAAGAAGTAATGGGACGCTCCGTAAAGAAGGGCCCGTTCGTTGATTCGCATCTAGAAGAGCGGATCGACTCGCTGAACGCAAATAGCGAAAAGAAAGTGATCCGTACTTGGTCGCGTCGTTCCACGATTCTTCCAGAGTTCGTGGGTCATACCATCGCGGTGCACAACGGCAAGAAGTTTATCCCGGTCTACGTCACCGAGAACATGGTCGGCCACAAGCTGGGCGAGTTCTCCCCGACCCGGACCTTCAAGGGCCACGTGGCCAAGACGAACGAGAAGTCGTCCAAGTCCTAAGCGGACGCCGTAGCCGGAAGGATCGCAAACAATGGCAAGCACCAAGGAAATTACATCGGAGATCAAGGCGGAAGCCCGTCACGTCCGCGTGTCGCCCCAAAAGGCGCGCCTCGTGGTGGATATGATTCGGGGCCGCAAGGCTGCGGACGCTGTGATCACTCTGCGCACCGTCAACAAGCGGATTGCGCCCGCAGTGGAAAAGGTTCTCAAGTCCGCTATAGCCAACGCCGTGGTGATCAACGAGGACGTGGATGTGGACAAGCTGTATGTGTCGTCGGCGTACGTAAACGAGGGTCCGCGTCAAAAGCGGATTCGTCCTGCCCCTATGGGCCGGGCTTACCGCTACCAACGCCGCACCTCGCACATTGTCGTCAAAGTAGCCGAAAAGGCGTAGAGCCGGGCGCAAGAGCTGGGCAGAGAAGCAAAGGCATAACAGAATGGGTCAGAAGGTACATCCATACGGCTTCCGGCTGGGTTTCAACAAGCCGTGGCGCTCGCGTTGGTTCTCCAAGGGCGACTATCCCCAGTTGCTTCAGGAAGACCTCGAGCTGAAGGAAGGGCTCCGGAAGCAGTTAAAGTCCGCCGGCGTAAGTTCGATCGAAGTGGATCGACCCGGAAACAAGTTGCGTGTCACGATCCGCACCTCGCGGCCTGGCATTATTATTGGACGAAAGGGCGCTGAGATCGAAAAACTGAAGCTTGCGCTTGCAAAGAAGACGCAGCGCGAAGTTTTCATCGATATTCAAGAAGTTCACAAGCCCGAGTTGGATGCGCAGTTGGTGGCAGAATCGATCGCGCTGCAGCTCGAAAAGCGCGTTGCCTTCCGGCGCGCCATGCGCAAGTCCGTAGATTCGGCTTTGCGGTTTGGGTGCAAGGGAATTAAGGTGCGTGTGTCTGGTCGTCTTAATGGCGCGGAAATTGCGCGCTCCGAGTGGTATCTGCAGGGCCAGCTTCCGCTCCACACGTTGCGAGCGGACATCGACTATGGCTTTTGCGAGGCCAATACCACCTATGGTGTGATTGGCGTGAAAGCTTGGTTGTACAAGGGGGAAATCCTCCAAAATGGTAAGCGGACGGTTCCTGCCGACGGCGAACCCCGCCGCAACGAGCGGCCTCGTGGTGATCGTCCGGATCGTGGTGGTGATCGCGGCAATGACCGGCGGGGACCGCGTCCCGCCGGTGGTGGTGGATACGGCGACCGTCCACAGGGTGAACGGAGTTTTGCCGAACGCGCTGCATCAGCCACGTCAGTTGGCGAACCGGTAGCTGCGATTCAATCAATTCCCACCGATGCTCGTCGCGGTGGCAGTCCGGTGGTTCCGCCAATGATGCCGCCTGTGGCGTCACCTGCGGCACCCGCCTGGAAGGAGCAGCCACGGCCCGATTCCGATAAGCAGTAGTTCGGAGGCAGGCTGGTTAGGCAACAGGGAGAACAGACATTATGTTGATGCCCAAGAAGGTCAAATACCGCAAAGTACAGCGCGGCCGGATGCGGGGCAAGGCTTGGAGAGGGTCCACTTTGTCTTTCGGCGAGTATGCGCTGAAGGCTATGGAATGCGGTTGGATCACCTCGCGGCAGATCGAAGCTGCGCGTATCGCAATGACGCGCTTCATCAAGCGTGGTGGCAAGGTGTGGATCCGGTTGTTTCCGGACAAGCCAATTACAAAAAAGCCGGCTGAAACCCGTATGGGTAAGGGTAAAGGTGCTCCGGAAGAATGGGTGGCAGTCATTCGCCCGGGAAAGATTTTGTTTGAGATGGAAGGTGTGGCACCCGATATCGCCCGTGAGGCGATGCGGCTTGCGGCGCACAAGATCTCGTTGACTACCAAGTTCATCCAGCGCGAAGAGACCGAGTAGGCCTTCGGCACAGAAGAGGTTTTGGGAATGAAAAAGGACAACTTGCGCGGGCTGGATCCTGCGGAGATGCAACAAAAACTTGCCGAGTATGCGGAACAATCGTTCCGTATCCGTTTCCAGATGGCCATGGGTCAAACCGAAGGCTTGGCAAAGTTGCGCACGATGCGCAAGGACCGGGCGCGGTTGTTGACCTATCTGCGCGAGCGGGAACTGCGGGAGGCTAAGTAGTAAATGGCGGATCAAAACGTTCAGGTGGCTGCGGTCATGGTTGGGGACGGCGAGCGCGCTCCCATCGGTCGCAAGGCGGAGAAGGTTGGGCCGGTGGTTTCAACCAAAATGCAGAAGACGATCGTTGTGCAAGTGAGTCGGCGCGTGCCGCACCCGCTGTACAAACGTATCGTGACCAAGCACAAGAAGTTCTATGCGCACGACGATGAGGGTACCGCCCGCGTGGGTGATATTGTCCGTATCGTCGAGTGTCGGCCGCTCAGCAAGTTAAAGCGGTGGAATCTACAGGACGTCGTCCGGCGCTCGGCTTTGGCCGCTGCAGCTGCTGACGCCAAGAAGCAAGGTTAAGAGGGACTAGGAGAACTCGCCATGATTGGAATGAGGACTATCCTCGAGGTAGCCGACAACAGCGGCGCACGGAGACTTTCGTGCATTTTGCCGCGTGGCGGTGGCCTCGGGTTGCGGGCCGGCCTCGGCGACGTGGTGACGGCTGCTGTAAAGGAAGCCGCGCCTGACTCGAACATCAAGAAGGGCAAAGTCGTTCGTTGCGTCATCGTGCGCATGCGCAAGGAAACGCGGCGCAAGGATGGCAGCTACATTCGCTTTGACACGAACGCGGCTGTGCTGATCAATGAGATTGGTGAACCGATGGGAACTCGTGTGTTCGGACCGGTGGCGCGTGAGTTGCGCGACAAAAAGTACATGAAGATTGTGTCGTTGGCTCCGGAGGTCATCTAACATGGGGCAGCCTAAGATCTCCGACAAGCGTGAACCGGTAAAGATTGAGCTTCGCAAGAACGACCAGGTAAAGGTCATCACCGGTAGTGACAAAGGCAAATCCGGTAGGGTTCTCGAGGTTGATCGGGCAAAGGGTCGCGTCACGGTGGAAAACGTGGCCATGATGAAGCGGCACACGAAGAAGAACCCAGCTAAGCAGATTGCGGGTGGCATCGCCGAGCGCGAAGCATCCATCGCAGTCTCCAATGTGATGATATTGTGCCCGAAATGTGGCGCGGTCCGCGTGAAACACGTCGCGGTGACCGCCGAATCCGGCAAGACAAAGCACCAGCGCGTCTGCCACAAATGCAGCGGTCCGCTGGACCGAAAGTAGAGTTGTTAGGCGAGCGGCGGAGTTAAGCAAATGGCAGCAAGACTGAAGGAACTTTACAACACGACCGTTACCGAGGCCCTCACGAAGGAATTCGGGTACGCCAATCCGATGGCGGTTCCGCGGATCAATAAGATTTCGGTGAACATCGGCTTGGGCGAGGCGACCGGCAATGCGAAACTGATGGATGGTGCCGTCACCGAGTTGGGTGCTATTACGGGCCAAAAGCCGGTGATCACGAAGGCGAAGAAGTCCATAGCGGCTTTCAAACTCCGCGAAGGTATGGCGATTGGGACAATGGTGACCCTGCGGGGGGACAGAATGTACGAATTTCTGGACCGGTTGGTGAATGTATCCTTGCCTCGTGTGCGCGATTTCCGTGGTGTGTCGCCGAAGGCATTCGACGGTCGTGGCAACTACACTTTGGGTGTCCGAGATCAGTTGATTTTCCCGGAGATCGACTATTCGAAGGTTGAAAAAACCAAGGGTATGAATATTTGTATTACGACCACGGCGCGGACCGACGCCGAGGGACTGGTGTTGCTCAAGTTGATGGGCATGCCGTTCCGTCCGTAGGGGCGGGAGTCGGACCGGACTGTAGGAGCGGAGAAGATTCGATGGCAACAACTGCGAAAATCGCAAAAGACATAAAGCTGGCCAAAGCGCAGAAGGCGAAAACGCCCAAACTGCAATGCCGGCACCGAAATCGATGCTGGCGGTGTGGTCGGCCCCGCGGATTTCTGAGCAAGTTCGGCATTTGCCGCCTGTGTTTCCGGCAGCTGGCGCTGAATGGCGAGATTCCCGGTGTTGTCAAGGCTAGCTGGTAGAGAACCTGTAGAAAGGAGGCAAGACTCGAGTGACTAGTGATCCAATAGCGGATATGTTGACGCGGGTGCGCAACGCCATCCAGGCGCGCCATCCAAAGGTGGACGTTCCCGCCTCAAAGCTAAAGACCGAGATCGCCCGTATCCTGAAAGAGGAAGGGTATATCGCCAACTACAAGGTCGCCGAAGAGGGCGTGAAAAAGGTCATCAAGATCTACCTGAAGTACGCGACCGATAACTCGCCGGTGATCACGGCGATCCAAAGGGTCTCGCGGCCCGGATGCCGGAATTACACCGGCAAGAACGACATTCCGCGCGTTCAAGGCGGACTTGGCATCACCATTCTGACCACGCCTCGGGGCGTGATGACTGGACGTGTGGCGCGCAAGGAAGGCGTTGGCGGCGAAGTTCTCTGCAAGGTTTGGTAGACGTCCGAAGGGAAATAAGAGCAAGTCATGTCCAGAGTGGGAAGAAAGCCGATACTCGTACCTTCCACAGTGAAGGTTGAAATCGGTGAAACGCTGAAAGTGCAGGGCCCCAAGGGCGCATTGGAAGTTCCGGTGCCTGCGGGGATACGCGTTGTGCGGAACGGGGACACGCTTCAGATTGAGCGTGAGTCCGACGAATACGCCGCGCTGCACGGGTTGACCCGCGCGCTGGCCTCGAACGCCGTAGTCGGCGTGTCGACAGGTTTCACCCGCGAGCTCGACATCGTCGGCATCGGTTACCGCGCAGACGTGAAGGGTAGGCTGGCGACGTTCGTCCTGGGATATTCCCACCCGATCGAATTGCTGCTTCCGGATGGCGTCGATCTGAGAATCGATAAGCAGACGCACTTGGTCCTCACGGGCCATGATCGTCAAATGCTGGGTCAGGTGGCTGCGAATATTCGCTCCCTCCGCAAGCCCGACCCGTACAAGAACAAGGGTGTCCGGTATACCGGTGAAGTCCTGAAAAAGAAGGTCGGCAAGTCCGGCGCTACGGGTAAGAAGTAATGCCCACTGTAATAGGAGATAAGAGGTAGGCATGATTCGCCAAATTTCCAGAAGCGAGATCCGCGAACGCATCCATACGCGTATTCGCAAAAAGCTTGCCGGGACAACCGAGAGGCCGCGCTTGGCTGTGTTCCGCAGTGTGGCTCACATCTACGCCCAAGTGATTGATGACTCCAAGGGCGTCACCTTGGCGTCGGCCAGCACGACGGAGAAGGATTCCGGTCCCACCGGCGGCAATATTAGTGCTGCGACGGCAATCGGCAAGCGGATTGCTGAACGTGCTAAGGAACAGGGCATTGACAAGGTTGTGTTCGACCGTGGCGGGTATCTGTACCATGGCCGCGTGAAGGCGCTCGCCGATGCGGCGAGGGAAGCGGGATTGGAGTTCTAATGGCAGCCGTAACGGTTAAACGGGTCGACCCGGCGCAAGTCACGCTGAAGGAAAATGTGGTTGCTATCAACCGCGTTACCAAGGTTGTCAAGGGCGGCAAGAACATGAGCTTTTCCGCTTTGGTGGTCGTTGGAGATGCCCAGGCACGAGTAGTGGGCTTTGGCGTCGGAAAAGCCAAGGAGGTACCCTCTGCAATCAAGAAGGGTATTGAGTCGGCCAAGAAGAATCTTCGCAAGATCAATTTGCTCGATAATACGATTCCGCATCAGGTCTTGGGCAAGTTTGGCGCTGGCTTGGTGATGTTGAAACCGGCACAGGACGGTACCGGGGTGATTGCTGGCGGTCCTGTCAGGGCTGTTGTGCAAGCGTGTGGTATTCCGAACGTGCTAACGAAGTCGATCGGCAGCCATAATCCCCACAATGTCGTAAAAGCTACGATCAACGCGCTGGAACAGTTGCGGGATCGCAACGCCGTGCGCGAAATGCGCGGTTTGACTCCGGAGAAGATGTAAGATGTCTGAAAGTAGCATGTCCGCCTCAAATTCGTTGGAATCAACGGCCTCTCCAACAATTAAGATCAAGCTCGTCCGCAGCGTTATCTGTACGCCGGAAAAGCACAAGGTCATGGTGCGCACCCTCGGGCTGCGCCGAATCAACCAAGTGGTTGAGCGGCCCGACAGTCCGGGCTTCCGCGGAATCGTCAAGAAGATTCCGCATCTGCTCGAACTGGTCGACTAGTTCAACCGTATTTTTCTAAGGGATATTTGTCATGAATCTCAGTTCACTCACACCACCCGCCGGACAGAAACACCGTAAGAAGCGCGTCGGGCGCGGCATGGGCTCCGGCAAGGGGAAAACCTCGACCCGTGGTAGCAAGGGTGCGCGCTCGATTTCGGGTTATAGTATCATGCGCGGGTTTGAAGGTGGCCAGATGCCACTGCACCGGCGTCTGCCCAAGCGGGGCTTTACCAACATATTCAAGAAGGAATTTGCGATCGTAAACCTTCGTGACTTGGAGAAGGTCGAGGGCACTGTATTCACCGCGGCTATTTTGGCAGACTTGGGTTTGGTGAAAAAGCTTGGCGACGGTCTCAAGGTTCTTGCCAATGGCGAGATTACCCGTGCCATCGAAGTCGAGGCCCATATCTTCTCCAAGGCCGCAATTGAGAAAATTGAAAAGGCGGGCGGGAAAGTCCGCGTCGTCGGCTCCGCGGCGTAGGCCGCGTCTGGAACCGGGGTTCTAACAAATGGGAAAGCTGTTCGAGGCAATCGCAAACGTCTTCAGGATTCTGGATCTCCGGAGGCGGGTGTTCTTCACGTTTGGGCTGCTCGCCGTGTACCGGCTAGGTAGCTTCGTGCCCACCCCCGGGATCGATGTGAACCGTTGGGCGGACTTTATTACCAGCAAGAGCGGGTCGATTTTTGGATTTTTCGATCTCTTTGCTGGTGGCAATATTCGGCGCCTGTCGATTTTTGCGCTGGGCATC
>CAIYDY010000234.1 GCA_903925015.1 uncultured Acidobacteriia bacterium | reverse complement strand
TGCCACATGCGGCTCTGGATGGACCCAGCCCCGCGCACCAAGTGCGGGAAATCGCGGCAGGTGTCGGGACGCACCTCGTATACGGTGCAATCGTTGCCATCGAGGAAGATGCATCCGGAATCGGTACGGCGGAGGATGATTTCCTCCTCCTCTTCCTGTGCCGAGTTTGTCGTGAACTGGTCCACGAACTGCTTCGGCGAAATCCGCATGCTCCAAGCCAAGCGCTCCACATCCCGCTCGGTCAGATTCGTCTCGGCCACCTTGCAGCAATTGGCGCAGGTGCGGCAGTCGATCTTTTCCTCGATTTCCTCGGCCAGCTTGCGGAAACGGCGTTCGGGGAAGTCGTGCCGCTTCATATGCCGCCGGAAAAGTTCATTTTCCTTGACCTTCTTTTCGCCCAGGCGGCGGATTTGGACGAGATCTGTTATCAAGACTCTACTTTACCGCGCTGGCGATCTTTTTCAGCGACGGCTAACCGCCACGCGCAAATCGAGTCTATAGGGCTGTAACGGATGCTGACGGACGCTGACATCGTGGTGGGCAGGGCGCAACGCGGGGACCGGGATGCTTTCCGGGATCTCGTGGAGCTGCATGCGCGCGGACTGCACCGGTTGGCTTTCCGCATTACGGGCAGCGACACGGATGCCGACGACATGGTCCAGGAGACCTTTCTCCGTGCGTGGAAGCAATTGGGGAAGTTCGACGGCCGGGCCACATTCGGTACGTGGCTCCACCGAATTTGCTCCAACTGTTCGCTGGATCTGCTACGTTCGCGGAAGCGGTCGCGGGAACAGGCTGTTGTGACGGTTACGGAAACCGGATCGGAGGACGGGATGGACAGGATTGCGTCGGAAGGTCCGTCACCGGAGCGACTGGCGGTGAGTGGCCAAGTGGGCGAAATGCTGAGTCGGGCCATCGATGGACTCAGCGACGCCGAGCGCGTAGCCTTCGTGCTGCGCCATTATGAGGGCGTTGGAATCGGGGAGATCGCCAGGACCATGGGTGTCCAGCCCGGTGCGGCCAAACATTCGGTGTTCCGGGCGGTGGCCAAGTTGCGCTTGGCTTTGGAGGGAGTTGCTCGATGAATGGGCATTTGTCCGAAGAAGAATTGATCTTGGTGTACTACAAGGAGCCGGATGCGCCGTCCTGGGCCGGGGCGCATTTGAATTCCTGCCCGGCATGCCGCGGGGCTGCCGAGGCATTGGCCGAAGCGCTCGCGCTTTGTGCGGACTTCGAGGTGCCCGAGCCCGGTCCCGAGTATGGACGCTCAGCATGGGCGCGGTTGGCCCCGGCACTGGAGGACGGCCAGCCCAGGGGTAGGTCTCACTGGCTCTGGGGTTGGTCCCCGGCTTGGGGATTGGCGCTTGCCTGTGCCGCGATCCTGGCCGCATTCCTCGCGGGCCGGGTGACGGTGCCACGCACTCAGCCTGCGATCACTACGGGCCTGTCGGCGCAGGCCAGGCAGCGCATTCTGGCCATCGCCCTCGCCGACCATTTGGAACGCGCAGGCATGGTCCTGACGGAAATTGCCAACGAGGGTGAACCGGCAGCGCAGCGGACGGTTGCCGAGGATCTGGTGGATGAAGGGCGTCTGCTCCGTCAGAGCCTAGCGGCTTCCGGTGGCAGCGCGACCCTCGAGATTGTGGATGAGATGGAGCGGGTGCTGGTTGATGTTGCGAACGCGCCCGAGAAAGTCGCACCCGCCGAATTGCGAAGGCTGCGGGAACGCCTGGACTCGGGCTCCCTGTTATTCAAGGTTCGGGTTTTGGAAACCAATTTATACAAGGACGGAACAACGATATGAAGATGTTGAATCGGGCAGTTGTGTCGGCGGCACTTCTGGCGGGAGCAGTCCTGGGACAGTCGCCGCAAGAGCTGGCCGAACAAATTCGGGCGGAAGTAAATATCGATCTGGACCAAGTGCAGGAACAGGTGGAGCAGGCGACGAAGCAGCTCAAGGACCTCAACCTTGGGTCCCAGCTCGGGCCCAAACTCGGGGCAGATATCAAGGCGAAGGTTCAGGCAAGTTTGGACATGGCGAGGGCCAAACGCAACATTGCCATGGCGCAAGCCGGGGGCATGCGGTTCGGAACCGACGCCTATGAGCGCGGAAAACGCGCGCTGGACGACCACAAGTACGAGGACGCTATCCGCTTCTTCGACGCCGTGGTCTCACGGAAGCAGGACCGCGCCGACGGCGCACTCTACTGGAAGGCCTATGCCCTCAATCGCGCCGGGCGCAAGGATGAGGCACTGGCAGCGCTGGCAACCTTGAAATCCCAGTATTCCGGCAGTCGCTGGCTGGGCGACGCGCAGACCCTGGAAGCGGAGGCCAAGGCCGGGTCGGGGCCCATCACAGCCGAGGCCCAGTCCAACGAGGACGTGAAGCTGATGGCGATCAACGGGCTGATGAATGCCGATCCCGATCGCGCCATTCCCCTCTTGGAGAACCTTTTGAAGGGCAACGCCGCGCCGCGCGTCAAGGACCGCGCAATGTTCGTTCTTTCGCAGAGCAAGGCTCCCCGGGCCTCGCAGTTACTCACCGAGTATGCCAAGGGCGCGGGAAATCCCGACCTGCAGCTCCATGCGGTGCGTTACGTGGGGATGTCCGGCACGCCGGAAACACAACAGTTGCTCGCCGGACTCTACGGCAGTGCGGGTGACCTGGCTGTCAAGAGCGAGATCCTGCGTTGGATGATGGTCTCGAAGAACAAGGACGCACTGTTCAATCTGGCCAAGGTCGAAAAGAATACTTCGTTGCGGCAGGAAAGCATCCGGCACCTTGGTTCCCTGAAAGCCACCGACCAATTGGCGCAGCTCTACAGCACGGAAACGGAGACGGACGCGAAGGTCCAGATCATCCGGTCACTAGGCGCGGCAGGGGCGACCGACAAACTGGTGGCTCTTGCCAAGACTGAAAAGGACGAGAAGGTGCGGTCACAGATTTTCCACAGCGTCGCCGGTTCCCGAAGCACGCCGGCAGACGTGCTGGCCCAGCTCTACGGTTCGGCACCTGATGCCAAGGGGAAGCGTGACGTTGTGGACGGGCTTGCTGGCCGCAATGACGCCAAGGCGCTGGTCGAGTTGGCTCGTAAGGAGTCCGACCCGGAGATCAAGAAGTTCATCGTCAGCCGTCTTGCGGGGATGAAGGGCAAGGAAGCCACCGACTAC
>CAIYDY010000233.1 GCA_903925015.1 uncultured Acidobacteriia bacterium | reverse complement strand
TTGCGGGCGGGGACGTAGGTGATGGGAATCTCGGCGTCCATCTGTGCTTCATCGCGCCCTTTGGGCACATCGATGTCGTCGGTGAGCGCGGAGTGGCCGAAAACACGGAGGTCGATCTTGGCGACGCGGTGGTCGGTAGCCCCAAGAGCCTCCACGACGCGGCGCGCGGCGTCCAGTTCCACCCGGTGGCGCTGGCCGTAGTCAAAGGAAAGGGCATGGACTTCAAATCCTTCCCTGAGAGCCCACGCCAGGCATGTGGCGGAATCGAGTCCGCCGCTGAGAAGACAGACAGCCTTCACGGCACCCTTGAAAACATCCTTCATTGGTTTAGGATAGTTTAGACAGTGTCCGCATCGGAAGCCATGCCAAAACTACGCCGCTGGTTCTTTCCGGCGGGAGCCGCCCTTTTCGTCATTGCCCTTTTCGCGTCGTTGAATTTCAAGGCCTACGATGGCTTTTTCCAAGACGATGAGTTGGACAATATTTCGTGGGCACCCTATGTCCGCGTGGGCCACTACTTGGAAGGCCTGTTCACCCCGTTTTTCTCCGTAGACAACTTCCGTCCACCGGGCCATCTGTACTTTACCCTGACTGGTGCAATGTTCCAGCTCGATTTCGCGCCATACATGACGCCGATTTTCGCGATCCACCTCGCCAATTGCCTCGTGCTGTGCCTGTTGCTGCGGCAACTCGGAATCGGTCGATGGCAGGCTTTGGCGGGAACCGTGTTTTTCTGTGTCGGAGCTGGCGCGATGGACGCATATTGGAAGCCGATGTATGTGTTCGACCTTTGCTGCACCTTTTTTGTGCTGCTGGCGATCCTGCTGTGGGCGCAACGCCGCTTCGTGCTGTGTTTCGTGGCGTATTGGCTGGCATACAAGTCGAAGGAATTGGCGGTTCTGCTGCCCCCGGTGCTGTTGGCGTACGAGTATTGGCTGGGTGAGCGCCGCTACAAACCTTTGATTCCGTTCTTTGTCACCTCGCTGTCGTTTGGCGTCCAGGGAATCGTCTTAAACCCGAACAAGAACAATGGCTACACGTTCCGGTTCACGATGGACGCTTTGAAGCATACAGTCCCGTTCTATCTGGAGCGGTTCCTGTGTTTTCGTGACAGCGCGTTGCTGCTTTTCCCGCTGACATTCGTCCGGGACCGCCGTGTCTGGTTTGGCATCTTCGGGATGCTCTGTCTGGTATTCACACTCCTGTTCCTGCCGGGCCGGTTGTTCACAGCCTACGCCTATCTGCCCCTGGCATTTGCGACCATCGCGATGGCGGCTTGCGCCACGCGCGTGAAGCCGATGTACGCCGTGGCTGCGCTCGTCCTTTGGATGCCGTGGAATGTTCGCCAACTCCAGCAACAACAAGAGGCCAAGCTGGCGCTAGATGACCAAGCGTTTGCATTCGTGGACCGAATCCAGTCCTGGGTGGCGACAAATCCCACAGTGAAAACGTTGGTCTACGACGGGGCCCCGCCAAATTTCCATGATTGGGGCGCAACTGCGGCTTGGAACATCCCGCACAGTACCCTGGGTCTGAAGGCGCACTTCCGGGATACCGCCGATGCCGCTAAGGCCCTTCGGGAGGAGACCACGGCCTATGGTTCGTGGGACTACTCACGCAAGAAATTGTCGATTCGGATACACTCACCGGAGAGATGAAAATTCCCAACCTCCGCTGGATCTTGGCCGCGATGCTGTTCTTGGCAACGGCGGTCAATTACTGCGACCGACAGGCACTGGCAATCGTTTCCGACCGCATCCGTCTCGAATTTTCGATGACCGAGGTGGACTACTCGCGCATTCTGGCTGGCTTCTTCCTGGCCTACGCGATCATGTACGCGGGTTCCGGGTACATCGTGGACCGTCTGGGCACCAAGAAGAGCTTCGCGCTGTTCATTGCGGTCTGGTCCGGCGCGGCCATGATGCACGCCTTTGCGACTGGAGTCTGGACCTTTGCGATTTGCCGCTTTGTGCTCGGGCTGGGCGAGCCGGGGAACTGGCCGGCGGCAACCAAGGCAATCTCGGAATGGTTTCCGCCAAGACAACGCGCGTTGGGAGTTGGGATCTTCAACGCCGGATCGTCGCTTGGCTCGGCGATGTCCGGTCCCTTGGTCTCGTTCCTGACCATCGTCTATGGATGGCGTTTTGCCTTCATCGCCGTTGCCGCAATAGGGTTCATTTGGCTGGTGGCGTGGTGGATTCTGTATGACACCCCACACCGCAGCAAGTGGATCACGCAGGAAGAATACGACAAGATAAAAGACGAAGTGCTTCCAGCCGAAGCTACGGTCCGTGCCGACCGTCCAAAGGTCGACTGGGGCAAGGTGGTCCGGACCCGGGAGGCAACGGCGTTGCTCCTCGCGAGGAGCTTCACAGATCCGGTGATCTACTTCGTTATCTTCTGGCTGCCGGCGTACTTGGTGAAGGAACGCCATTTCAACCAGAAGGAGATCGGCCAGTATTCCTGGGTGCCGTTCGTGTTCGGCGGCATCGCTTACGCGCTGGGGGGCTATTTGTCGGGCTGGCTGATGGGACGGGGTTGGTCGCTCCCCGCAGCCCGCAAACGGATCATGTTGCTGGGTGCCGCGTGCCTTCCGGTCGCGATGCTGGCCCCGTTTGCTCCGAATGCTGGCTTGGCAATAGCGGCGATTTGCTTCATCACGTTCGGCCACGGGTTTTGGACATCGAATCTGCAGACAATGCCCGCCGACCTGTTCGAGGGTCACGAGGTTGGCACCGTCGCCGGTTTCGCCGGCATGGGCGGGGCGGTTGGCGGAATGTTGGCGAATCTTGGAACCGGGTACATTGTCTCCAAGTTTTCGTATGCACCTATTTTTCTGGCGGCTGGCCTGATGCATCCGATGTGCATGGCGATCATTTTCAAAATGTTGCCTGATGGACGTTTTCGCACTCAACTGGCGGGGCAGGGGCCGACTCCAGGGCAAACCCTGGCCCGTTAGCCCAGGTCCCGAGGGATCGCCCGATGCGCATGAGGTCGTTGCTCGAAACGCCAGCCCACATGTCGATTCCCGGCACAGGGCGGCCAAACAGGTAGCCCTGCATGCATTGGACGCCCAGCAACCAAAGATTTTCCATTGTGCGGGTCTTCTCGACTCCCTTCGCCACTACCAGTGAGCCGCATTGCCCAGCGGCCGCAACGAGCCGCCGGACCGTGGCCGCCTGGGCAGGACGCTCGATCTCCTCAACCAGTCTCCGGTGCAATTTGACGAAATCTGGTTTCAGGTCCGCGATCAAGCGCAGAGAACCGCCGTCCGCGTCATCCAGTGAAAAGCCAATTTCATTCCGACGGCAATGGTCCGCGATCCACCTCAGATGGGTGCGGTCCGAGACGAGTTCCGTATCCACCGCCTCCAAGACAATCTGCCGACGCTGCAAGCCGTTGAATTCCAATTCGTCGCACACTTCCCGAAGACACGAATCGGCACTATAGATCGTGGCAGGGACAAAATTGACGAAGAATCTCCCTTTCCCGGTTACCCGTGCGGCACTGCGGAGTGCCAGCCGACGCGAATGCCCGTCAAAGCTCTGCAACTCTCCCCGGAGTTTGGCCGCTTCGACAATCTCGGCACCGGAGTGGAGCCGTGTTCCGTTCAGCCGGATCAGGCACTCGTGCGCGAACACCCTGTTCTCCGTCGTGTCAACTACTGGCTGGAACCAAGTCTCGAAACGGTCTTCGGCAAGTGCCCTGTCGAACCATCCCGTTTCGTTCATCCGCCACCAGTCGTCCAAATGGCGGGAAACAGGAAACCCATTGCGGGTTGCCCCAACAACACCGACGGCACGCCGCGCGGGTTCCGAAAGGACTTGGCGCAGCAAGGCGACCGTCCTCCCCTTGCCACCGGGTGTTGACGTGACGATCAAGCCATCCTGGCAGTCGAAAGAAATATTGTGCTCTGCCAGCACATCGACCAAAATGTCGGCCATCGCCTCGGTTTCGGGCAGCAGCAGGAGTCTCGGCTCGGTGGACGGCGCCCTCGGAACATCGGAAGAAATGCGTATGCTGATCATTTGGCCTACGCTTACAACATCGGCAGAACATGGAGATTTCTTTAGTTTCATTTTTGTTCCGATTCGGCATGGGACACTGAAAGATTGCGAACTACTAAGAAGATCCACTATTGGAAGCTGCGAACCACGGAGTTGCAGCTGGGCGAGCGAACACTCGTCATGGGCGTCCTGAATGTGACGCCCGATTCCTTCACGGACGGAGGCAGGTTCCTCCACCCGGACCAGGCGTATGCACGCGCACTGGAGTTGGAGGAGTTGGGAGCGGATGTAATCGACCTCGGCGCGGAATCTACCCGGCCGGAGTCAAAGCGCATTTCCGCAGAAGAGGAGTGGGGCCGGTTGGCACCTGTTCTGAAGCGCCTGCGGGGGAAACTCGGAATCCCTGTGTCGCTCGACACCTACAAGGCTGAAACGGCCGCCCGCGCGCTGGAATACGACGTCGAGATCATCAATGATCCGAGCGGGTTGACGTTCGACCCGGATTTGGCCAAGATCGCCATGGAGGGCAACGCCGGACTCGTGCTGAACCACATGCGTGGAACGCCGCAGTCGTGGGGGGGATTGGGCCCGATGCCCGACCCCGCCGGCATCGTCCTAAAGGACTTGGACGCGACCGCAAGCCGCGCCCGCCGTGCCGGTGTCGAGAAAAATCGGATCATGATCGACCCGGGTCTCGGTTTCGGCAAGCGCAAGGAACAGAATTCGGACATTCTGGCACAGCTGGGACGCTTGGCGGAACTGGACTATCCGATTTTGGTCGGGCCGTCACGCAAGTCATTCCTTGCGCACCTGACGCCGGAGGATGCCGTTTACGCGACTGCTTCGGCGGTGACTGCGGCAATTCTCAACGGTGCCCACATGGTGCGGGTACACGACGTGAAGGCGATGAAGATCGTGGTCGCCGTCGCGGACGAGATCGCTCGTATGGCCATGGTGGTGGCCGACCGGGTCGCAGAGGAAGAGGATGCCGAGCGCCAAGCCAGGAAGGCCCGCGCGTTCCCGGCGAAACTGCCGCCGTATATGATGGACGAACGTGTCCCCGCGATGCGTCCGCCGCTGAAGCCTGTTGTGAAGCCAACTGTGCCTGTTGCTGCTGCGGTGACGGCAGAAGGGCCGGTCGAGCCGGCAACAAATGTCGACGTCCCGGTCGGAGTGGTTCCCGCTGCCGGGGAGGAAATCCCCGCTGCATCCCAGTTGACTGCACCCGCCGCTTCCGAAGCACCCGTAGCAGTTCACACAGAGTCCAACCTGCCTGTGATCGAAACTGAATCCGAGGAAGTCGACGAGATAGATTCGGACGAGGACGAGTTCGACGAAGAAGACTTCGACGAAGAGGAATCGGACGACGAATCGGAATTGGACGAATCCGAAGACGAGGAATCCGAAGGAGAGCACACGGGGGACAAGCCGGTCGCAGAGGCCAACGCCTCACCCGAAGCCCCAGCTCCGCCGTCCGACCGGCCTGCCAAGGCGTGGACTGGAAAGCCCGCCAATACGGATCCAACCGGCCAGGAACGGCCGCAGCGCGAGGGCTTCGAGCCGCCTCGGCGCTTTGCGGGTCCACCCAAGCCGTTCGGGGATCGTCCTCCGCGCCGCGATTTCGATGGCCCTCCGCGCCGTGATTTCGATGGTTCCCGCAAGCCTTTCGGAGATCGGCCGCCGCAGGGCGACCGTCCCCGTTTCGACGGGCCTCCGCGCCGTGACTTCAGCGGACCTCCGCCGCGCCGCGACTTTGCCGGACCTCGGCCGCGCCGCGACTTTGCCGGACCTCCGCCGCGCCGCGACTTTGGCGGACCCCCTCCGAGGCGTGATTTCGACGGTCCTCCCCGTCGTGAAGGCGGTTACGGTCCTCCCCAAGGGGATGGCGGACGCCCGCCGCGTCGGGATTTCGACGGACCTCCTCCACGCAGGGGCTTCGACGGCCCACCGCGTGGTGAGGGCCCGCCGCGTCGCGATTTCGGCGGTGATCGTCCACCCCGCCGTGACTTTGACGGACCGCCGCGCCGTGAAGGTGGCGGTGGCTTTGTTCCGCCCCGCAGCGGTCCAGCGCAGGGTGGCCCAGGCAGTTACGGTCCACCCCGTGGCGACGGACCGCCGCGTCGCGACTTTGGCGGCGACCGTCCCCCGCGTCGTGATTTCGACGGTCCTCCCCGTCGCGAAAGTGGTGGTGGGTATGGACCTCCGCGTGGCGGCGATTCCGGTGGACGCCCGCCGTACAAGCCGTTTGGCGGGCCTCCGAGACGCGATGGTGGCGGCCCGCCGTTCCGTGGCAAGCCAGGCGATCGTCCGTTCCGGCCTTCGGGACCGCGTCCCGATGACCGTGGGGGCGACCGGCCAGACCGTGGTGCGGGCGGCGGTGCGCCTCGTCCCGATGGCGGCGGCGACAGGCCCTACGGTGCCCCCGGCGGCGGCAAGAAGTTGTTTCGCAAGCGGCCCTAGTTCATTACCGTCATATCGCGTGTAAAAATGAAGGACGGTGGAAGCGCCGTCCTCCATGCCCGTTTCGGGCCCTTAGCTCAATGGTTAGAGCAGGGGACTCATAATCCCTTGGTTGCAGGTTCGAGTCCTGCAGGGCCCACCATTCGTTTCAATGACTTGCGGGCGTTAGTGCCGCGCTTGGGGACGTCCGAGTAGCAACCGGAGTAGCAACCCGGTTTTCCCGGTGGTTGCGGCGACCTGAGGCCCCCCCCTATCAAAACATGTGGGAACAGTGGGAATGTGGAACAAATACCCTTAAGTCCTATCCTGTCAGCAGGTTGAAATGTTCCCACATTTTCAAATTCCTGTTCCCACATGTTTTCTGTGTGGGAACAATCCTCGCCTTGGCGTGCGATGCGTTTTAGACACATGTTGTGGTTTTATGGCCACGGCGCTATGCTGGAACCGGAAGGGAGCTAGCGCCCGTGTACCGCGTGTACAGTACTGGACTGGACGGTAGGGCGGCGCAATCTACAACGAATGGCGTCCAACAGAATCCGGCCAATAGCAGAACGTGCACAGGAAACACCAGAGGCGCAGCAGCCGCCACCGCCTCAGCCGGTCGAGTCGGCAGCGGCCGAGGCTCACCAGCGATCGCGGCGAGGCACTGATGACCACCGATCGTTCTGGGAGCAGGTCGCCCAGCTCGATACTTCCGAGTGGACCCGCCACAAGGTTTATCTGTACCGACTGGAACCCAAGATCGACAACGGCGAGCACGCCTTCATCGCGAAATACCAAGAGGCGTTCGACGAGTCGCAAGTCTTGACGGACCACGGCTCAGGCCGCTATTTGGCGATCCTGAACGAGACCAAATCCCGGAAGGCCGTGAACAAGACCACCTTCAACGTCTACAACGAGGGCTATCCGCCCAAAGTCAAGCTGGCGCAGCTCGACGCCAGCCCGGTTAATGATAAGTGGCTGGAGTGGATCCGGAGGAGCGGCACCGAGGCCAACGCACAGCCCCCTGTAGCGCCCGCCGCCACGGAACAGGGCAATCTTGCCCAGCTCACCGCGATTATTCAGAGGGTTGTCGAGAAAGGCAACGTAGCGGACTCCAACGTTCAGGCGATGCTGATGGACGCCCACAAACAGGCTATCGGCATGGTTGCCAGCCAAGGCAAAGGAAGCGCAGATCTTGCAACCCTGCTGGACGTGCTCCAGAAGGCGAAGGTACTCACCTCACCGGCCCCTCAGGCCGACCCGCTTTCGTCATTTGATATGGTGTTCAGGTTGCTGGAACGGTTCCAGCCCAAGTCCGTCGAGGTCGTGGATCCGCTGTCTTCGCTGGATCGGGCCTTGGAACTCCTGGGCAAGGTCAAGACGTTGACCGGTACCGATCCAGCCCCCTCCGCTCCGACTTCCGGAGAGAGCTTCTGGGAGCGCTTGGCGTCTGCAATTACTCCGATTCTCGCTCCTGCCATGCCGAGCATCGGAAATGCGCTTGCACTCAAGTTCATGGGAGGTTCATTCCCGCAGCAGCCTGGAATGCCCGGACCGTTGCCGGCCATTCCAGTTCCAGCACCGGACCGGACGCCGGCCGGCATCCCGGATCAGGAACAATACTCGCCGCAGATGATGGCTGAAATTCGCACTATCGTAGGATCAGCGGCGAAGCCCTTGTTCAACTTCATGGGAACCGGAAGGTCCGGTATCGACTTTGCCAGCTACCTGGTCGAGGGGCAAGGGTTCCGTGAATGGCAGATTTTGAAGAACTTCGGTTATGAAAACCTGATTCGACTGATCAAGGAAGAGCCGCAGGCATGGGCTGTTATCGAGCCGATGAGGGCACAGTTCGAAGGTTTCATGAATGAATTCTATTCGTGGACTCCGGACACGGATGAAGAGGCGACCGAACCGGACGTGGCCGAGCTTGCAGCGGCATAGGATGAATCGGATGGAAAACCCCGATATCGTGATGGTACCGATTCCGCAGTGCAACGGAAAGACAGCCTTTGTAGGCCCTCAGGACGTGGCGAGGGCCCGCATGGAGGCAATCAGGGCCGCCCGTGTCGAGGGTGCGCAGAAGATCGGAGCGATTGGGCGTGGGCTGTACGACCACGCCCCGGTTCTCGTTTCCGCTGTAGCCGCTGGCGCCGGTCTGATTGCGCTCGTAACGGCGTTGGAGACCCCGAGGCGCAGGAGAATCAAAGCAGCCGGGAAGCTCCTACGTGAGCTGGATCGCGCTTTCGTGGCGGTCGGCTTCGCCCCGTTCCAGTAATAGACTGGAGTTGGAGGCAACACCAACTTCTCAGATTTTGACCCCGGTCCTACCCTTGATCGCGCCATTGCGATCCTTATTTTCAGATGGGACGAAACGCCCGAAGGCTGGATTACCCCTTCGGGCGACTCACCGAACGAAGTTCCCCCCTTCTCTACCGACATAGGGCACGCTTGGAAGGTGGTCCAACACCTAACGCGGGTATTGAGCGCAGATGATGCCGACGACGGCGGCTTCTTCGTGCGGTACCTGGAACGCCCCGAGCCCTTGGACTGCGAGCGCGGTAGGCCAATTGAGCGACTGAACGAACCCTTGGAAGGTGTCTGGGCCGCACACTTCCACACGGGTGAATTGGTCGGGCGTGTTGCAGTCGCACCCCCGCCGCTATGGCGGGTCTATGGAAGGTACTGCGCCGTAGGCACCACGGCGGAGCACGCGATCTGCCTGGCGGCACTGAGGGGTTGGATGCGGGTTTTCAGCGAGAAGCGGTTACGGCATCTTTGCAAGCCCGTCGCCCGCGAGCCGTGGGATTAGGTCCGAGTGGCGCTTCAGGCCCCAAACACTGAAGCGCCTTCCGTTCGGCTGGTTGTTACTGGTCGTCGTCGTCCGAATCGTCGTCGTTGTCGTCGTCGTTGTCGTCGTCGTTGTCGTCGTCGTCGTCGTTGTCGTCGTCGTCGTCGTTGTCGTCGTCGTCGTCGTCGTTGTCGTCGTCGTCGTCACCGTTCAGAAGCGTGTCGATTTGTTGAATCTGGGCGATGACCTCCTCCCGCGACAGTACGGGATTCAGGGCATCTTCTACAATTCCGCTGATCGTGTCGAGGGTCTCCTGTTGCTGGTCGCATTGCGCTTGGAGTTCTGCTTTGGTTGGGCCTGTGGCGGCTGGCATGTTCTTTTCCTTTCGGTTGGCGCGGGGTTCCTGATGATGTTGATAACCTTGGCGTGCATCGCAATGTTCACCGCGCGCTTGTCCGCCGTGGCAACCTGTTCGAGTTTCCGCGTTTTCCTCACGTGCCAATGGTCCGACGCGCGGGCCGGGAATAAAAAGGGGGGAGGGATTTGTCGCCGGGACTATTCGGGCCTTGGGTTGGGTTTCGGCGCGTCCGCCCGCTTCCTGCGGGCCCGGACTGCGGTCCGGAGATTGTCGGCCAAGTGGCGGCGCTCGGCTGGCGTGCGGGCCCAGTAGCTGGGTATTGCGGTCTCGTAGATCAGGTGCCACGGCTTCCCCTCGGCCTTCAGCTTGGCCGCGACGTCGACGGGCCGGGCGGGCTTCCTTCCGGGTGTCCGGTGAGGACTGAGGGCCGCGTAGAAGATGGCGGCGGCGCGCCTAGCTTCCTTTGGTCCAGTGAGCTCCGCGAAACGGGCTTGGAGGTCGAGGGCTGCGGTTTGGATCGCTCTTTGGAGAGGGTTCGGGTTTTGCAATCAACCCCCCCCCTTCAAAATGTGTGGGAACAGTGGGAATGTGGGAACAAGTGCCCTTAAGTCTCGTTCTGTCAGTGGCTTGCGATGTTCCCACATTTTGAGATTCCTGTTCCCACACGTTTTCTTGTGGGAACATCGTTTTGTTCCCACTGTTCCCACAAGCGAAAGTTGATGTGGGAACAAAATAGCTGTCTGCAAGTTATTGAAAGTACAAGTAGTTAGAGAGATTGTTCCCAATGTTCCCACTGTTCCCACAGTTTTAGGAGACGCCCCCCTCAGCGAAGAACTTCGGCGTGACGTGGAAGACGTGTTCCAGCCCTCCGGTTCCGGGTATCCGCTTTCGGTCGGTGAGGTGCCTTCCGTTGCCGCCTCGATGCAGCCAGCCACGCTCAATCATGGCGTTCGCAACTGTTTTGTAGTCGTAACCCCTACAAATCTCATTGGTTAAGACGTCTCTGAAGATGTAGTAGTGCCAGCCGTCCCCCTCCTGTTCGCGCAGTCCCGCGCGGTCCTGAACGGCTTCGGTCTCCGGGTCAACGGGTCGTTCTCCCGGTCTCTTTGCTCTCTTGGTGATGTCCTGGAAGCGTTTCGGGTTGGAATGGATGAACCCGTTCAGATTCTCAATGCAGACACGCACATCATGGGAGCCTGTTCCGCCCCGGTCCTCGATCCACGCGCGAAAACAGGATCTTGCGGCCGCCGTCGCTTCTCCCGGTTGCCAGCTGGTCAAGCCCAAGTCGGTTGCGTACTCCCCGGCGGCTGCAACCATTCCGAATGCCTTGGCCGCCCGGCCTACCTCGCCGGAAGCACCGCTCGGTACTACGTCCAATACGAAGGCGGCTCGTGCGGTCTTCATCCGCTTGGCCACGTTGTCGCGGTCGCCGGTTATCTCCTGCAGGTAGGCTTGAATCGGCGCGCCGTAGGCGTTCTTGGCCCCGTCTATGACGGCATCGGCGAATTGTCCGGGAGAAGCAAACCCATGGACGTTCTCGAAGGTTCCCAGTCCCTTGCCAGCGTCGGCGGGTATCTGGAGCATGCGGACCTCTTGGCCGCCTTTGCTCGTCTTCTTTGCTGATTCGAGGATCTCGCGCAAGGTGCGCTCACCGGTCGAAAGAAACACCAGCTTGAATTGGGTATTCCCGATGCTCTGGCGGTGCTTGTTCATGCGCATCTTCCCCAGACCGTTCCCAAGCGCGTAAATGAGTTCGGACGCCGTCTTATCCGTAATCTCCGATATCTCGTCCAGGCATAGCAACGCGTCGTTGTGAAGTGCCGCGCGCGCTTCGAATCCGTTCACCGTTCCGTTCCACGTTTCCAAGAACCCGTTCTTGGAACTGCCACCCCACACAGAACCAGCGGCTAGCAGCGTGGTGGATTTTCCGATGGATGACGTTCCGCAGAAGTGGAAGCCTACGGTGTCTGCTGCGATGACGTCCAGCAACGGGGCTGCGAAAGCCGCAGACACCGCCAGAACGAGACGGGTATTCCCCACGCATAGCCGACCTACTGAAAGCTTCCATTTCTGCAGGTCGCCCCGGATCCGGTACTTGTGGTCCACCTCGTCGCCGCCCTCGAAGATCACCTGTTCACCGCTCCCGGGTCCGAAGCACCGATCCGGCAAAACGAAGGTCGTACCGTCGTCCCAACCAACCTTGGAGACGCAAATCGCGGTTCGTTCGGGCTGGAAGTAGTACAGGTACTCCCGCAACTTCTCCGGCGATCCCCTGTCTAGGAAGGGCCGGAAGCCCATGTTAACCAAGGGCTTGGTTCCCTCGCGGCCATCTCCTGCCACGAGGTCTGCGTCTAGGATGATACACGTTTTTTCTTTTCCCTCGCGGTTCCGGAAGCGTACCAGCTTGCCGTAGTTGGTGCCGTTGCGTTGCCGGGTCATGGCATCGACATGCAAGGGGGGAGAGATTCGCTTGTCATCGCCATTCGTGCCAATGAGCCAGACCCCCTCCGAATCCATGCGGAATCGCGGAATCTGCTTCGGGTCTTCAGGCGGGGCCGCGGTCTCGTCCGGCTCGGTTGCAGGGTCGCTAGCTGCCGGTTCATTTACCAACGACAGGAGCGCTTCCTTCGTGCCGCCGCGCTCCTTCCAGTCGGTGACGTCGCCCTTATTATCCGGAAGGTCGGGCAAGGCTACAATCCGGCAGCGTCGGGCGATACCCTTCAACGAGACCGCGACCGCTACCGCGTGCTTCCGGCCCGGATCGTCGTTGTCCGGCAGGACGACCACTTCTTTGCCCTTGAAGTGGCGGGCGTGTTCCTTGTTCCACTTTCCAGCCCCGCCCGCGTTGCAGGTCGCCGTTAATCCCCAGCCATTGAGCGTGGCGACGTCCTTTTCCCCCTCGACCACAAAGACCCGGTCGGCCTTGATGACGTCTGGGAGCCGGTACGGCAACCCACGCCCAACCCCTTCGAGCTTGTAAAGCCAACTGTCCGGCCGGGGTCCCGGTCGGCGCTGCCGGAAGTCCTTGGGTTCCATTCGCTCCACCTGGAACACGAGCTTTCCAGTCTCGTCCGTGTAGTCGTAGCGGGCAACTACCCGCTTCGCCCGGCGCTGCGTGGGGGCGGGTGGAGTCTGGGGCGTGTTTCCGACCAACGCCGAAATTCTCAAGTGTGCCTCGTTGAGGTTGCCCCCGTTGAGATCCCTTTCAAGTTCCGGCAGATTCCACCCCCTCGCACACGCCGAAAAGCACTGCGAGGCTCCAGTCTCGCCAAGCATCGAAAAGCTATCACGCTCGCCCTTGTGGACGGGACAGGGGCCGCGCCATTCCCCGCCCGTCCTTCTCAGTTCCGGCAATCGCGCCGCGATGTAGCGCCGGACGTCTTCCGGGCTGTAGTCCGGTCGGTTCATCAGGCGACGGGCTCCGCTCGGAATTTGATCACCCGTGTTCCTAGGCTGGAACTGCCGTGTTTTGCCTTCTCGACCTTGTCGACAATTACGGCACCCGATAGAAGCTTGCGTATCATGTCCCTGCGCTTTTCGCGGTAGAGCACTCGGAGCCTCCGAAGTTCGGCGGCGGCGGCGCGGAGCTTTTCCCCTTGGCTTTCCAAGTCCCGCAACTCTTGCCCCGAGACCGTTTCCCGAAGCGGCATACTCAGCAACTTTCCTGTTTGCACGGCGCGTGACGGAATGTATGCGCCTGCTTCTGTCGTCTGTGGCATTTCGGGTTCTCCTTAGGCGTATATGGTTGAGCGATTCAGAACTCGGGACGGGGTCTCTCTTGAAAGTCGCTGTTTGTTGGCTGCGGCCCGTTCGCTACCTGTGTGGACAGCCGTTTGAATGGGTCCAGCTTTCTTCTTCGGTTGCCGGGGCAACCACTGAGCGAGGGTCGGGCTTTCGGCCATGATCTGGCTTGCGCGTTTCATGCAAGCTTTCCCCTCTTGGCCTCAGATTCATAGCGGGCCATGAACTCTCTAATCGCGGAGGCTGGAACCCGGACATTTCCTTCCACGTTGACAGTCTTAAGTTTTCCCTCCCTGATGAGCCGGTAAGTCATGGTCTTACCGAATCCAATGATCGTCGCGACCTCTGTTGGACGGTAAAAGCCCTTTTCCATTGCGGACGCCTTCTCCATGGTCTTGTTTTCTCCTGTATGCTGAAAAGTGAACTATCGCGAACCGCGCGACGCTTAAAGGAACTATGCGTTCACGGATGATGCGTAACGAACCACTACGGCCACGCTAGCACGTTGGACGGAAAGGAGTCAAGACATTTGAGCCAACTCACTGAAAAAGAGGTCATGGAGGCCGTGAAGGCGCTCCGCGCAGCAACGAAGCTGAATCAGGTCGCATTTGCCGCATCCATAGGGCGGTCCTATCCGACCGTCCAGCGTTACGAGAACATCCGACCACCCAAAGGGGCGGCCCTGAAGCCCCTGATTGCGCTTGCGGAATCCCAACAGAGGTCAGACTTGCAGAGGATTTTCCAGCGCTACCTAATTGAGTCGGCAGGAGACGTTTCGGCAGAGATAGAGTCTGCCATGCAGAATCTGGAGCGGCGGCGCGTCTCTGATGTCATTCCCGAACTCTCTTACCTCTCCAACGGAACTGAGGAACAGGTGCGCGACGCCATGCGGGCGATTGGTGCCTGGGCGGCTTGCATGACGGACTATCCTGGAGAGATCAAGCCGATCCTTGCTGAGATTCTGAAGGTTCTACATACCCACCAAAATCACCGCTACGACGCCATCGCGACCTACGAAGGCGTTCCCGAGATCGAGGCGGCCAAGTGAGCACCCCCAAGACCACCGAGCCCAAGGGCCGAAAGAAGAACAAACGCGGGAACAACGAAGGCTCGATCTACACCTTCGCGAATAACAGCGGCACCCGGGTGTACCGGGCCGTGGTCAACCTCGGATACATCGATGGCAAGCTGAAGCGCAAAGCCTTCACAGTCGCGACCCGGCAGGAGGCGCAAGCCATTCTCACCGAAGCCCAGCACAAGATCAGCAAAGGCTTGCCCGTGGCACCTGAACGCCAGACGGTGGCCCAGTACCTAACGCGGTGGCTGGATGATTTCAAAGAAGGCACCGTCCGCTACGCCACCATGCAGCGCTACCGCGTTCTGGTTGCTACCCACATCGTTCCGGCACTCGGAAGCATCATCCTGTCGAAGCTGACAGCGTTGGACGTCCAAGCTCTCCTGACGGCCAAGAGCAGGGCCGGATTGTCAGCCCGAACGGTAGGCTACATCCTCACGACCTTGCGGAACGCGCTCCAGAAGGCCCTGAAACTCGACATGGTGGAACGCAACGTGGCCCAGCTGGTGGACCCGCCAGCCCAGCGTAGACGCGAGATGAAGCTATTCGACGAGACCCAGACAAGGGCCTTCCTGCAGGCGATCCAAGGCGACCGCCGCGAAGCACTGTACATCCTAACCATCGCTTGCGGACTCCGGCAAGGTGAAGTACTTGGCCTGAAGTGGGCCGACGTCGATTTGAATCGGGGCGTCTTGACCGTGCGCCACGCCCTGCAGCGCCAAGGAAAGACACTCGTCCTGGTTGACACCAAGACGGACCGCAGCCGACGAGCTTTACCCGTTCCGGCGTTCGCGCTCGACTACCTCAAGGCCCACAGGGACGCTCAGGACCGATCACGCATGATGCTGGAGGATTCGGAATGGAACGCCGAGGGGTTCGTCTTCACCACCCAGAGGGGCACGCCCTTGGACGCCTCCAACGTCACCCACGAGTTCCAGAAGGCGCTGATGATGGCGACCCTTCCGAAGATCCGGTTCCACGACCTACGGCACATGACCGCAACAGTACTGCACACGCTGGGCGTTGACTTGAACACCATCAAGGAAGTTCTCGGCCACTCCCAAATCAGCCTAACCATGGACACCTACACGCATGTGCAGGTCGCGACCAAGCAAGGGGCGGCGGACACGATGAGCGAGTACTTGGCGGGCCTTTCGCCGAAGGTCGACCGCGCCCAAAGGGCCGCAGCCAAGCCCAACTGACCCGGAATCCGAGTAGCAACCCGAGTAGCAACCCACACGCACGAGAGCGTACAACTACGGACAATAGCGGGTTCCGAAGCCTATCAAAGTTCAACGGAATGAACGTTTACGCCCACTAGCGGAATCGATCCCCTCAAACTCATAATCCCTTGGTTGCAGGTTCGAGTCCTGCAGGGCCCACCATTCGTTTCAATCCCCAAAGCACCGCACCTATCGTTTGGTCCAAGCCTACGGACTGCTGGGACCGGTCAAGCTGACGCCATACACTTCGGGAATGTGGATCAAGCAGCTGGAGCGAGCTTCCCCTGTGATTGGCCAGTAACCTGCTCCGGTCGGCCTCGTAGTTCACGAGGAGAAAAATGAAACGATCCATTTTGTTTGTGGTTTTGCTGGCGGCTTTCAGCACAGGGTGTGACATGCGCGGACGGGACGGAGCGGCCGGGGCTGCAGGCGCACCCGGTGCGGCTGGTGCAAACGGCAGGGCCGGGGCTGACGGGACCACCGGAGGCCAGGGCAACGACGGTCGGACCGGAATGGAAGGTGCCGCTGGTACTGCCGGAACGACAGGAAACGCAGGAACCACCGGAACCGCAGGTGCGGCTGGTGCGGCGGGAGCGGAAGGTCAAAAGGGTGACAAGGGCCGTCCAGGGCGACCATAGTCGGGTTCCCCTAGGAATAAAAATCGGGACCATGTCCAGGTAAGGACATGGTCCCAGTAAACAACCAAGGGGAGAAATCAGGAATTGAAGGTGCCTAGCGGGTGAAGCGCACACCCAACTGGATCAACCTCGGGTAGTTTGCCTGACTGGTGATCAGGCCGAACGAGGGGCTGGTGTAGGTGGTGTTCGGACCGTAGAACTGCGGCGTGTTGGCGACGTTCAGGCTCTCAGCCCGGAATTGGGCCTTGAAACCTTCCCAGAGCTGGAACGTTTTGAACACCGAGACATCCCAGCTGATGGTGCCGGGGCCACGGAGCGAAATCGTCCGGCTCACGTTGCCGAAAGTGAACTGCGGCGCGACGGAGAAGGCGGCGGGGTTGATCCAGCCGTCGATCCGCTTGTCGAAGGGCAGATCCGGAGCCGGGGAAACGCCAGTGGCATTCGGGCGCTGTGTACTGGCTCCAAAGACACTGTTGTTGTTGGGCTGCGAAATCGCCAGCGGGTAGCCCGACTGCATCACGTTGACCACATTCGCCGACCAGCCGCCGATCACGGCATCCAAGTACTTGTTGTTGGCCAGGAACTTGCGCCCCTTGCCGAACGGCAGCTCATAGGTGTAGGCCATCGAGAGGCGGTTGGGGGAATCCGTGGTCGAAAGCCCGTATTCCGCCTTCAGGTCGTAGGCGTTTTGGGGACCGGCCGGCGCGGTGCTGAAGCTGTTTGCGACGTTGCCGTAGGCGAGGTCGGTCTGACGGGAGTAAGTGTAGGTCGCCAGAGCCGTCATGCCTTGGGCGAACTTGCGCTGCACTTTGAAGTGCACCGAGTTATACGACGAGTGGTTGGTGTCCGAGCTGTTCACCGTGATGGAGCTGAACTGCGGGAACGGCAGCAGCAGTTGCGAGCGCGTGATGGTCGGGTTGCCAACGTTCAGCGTGCCGCCCTTCAGGTACATCGGATTGGGCACGCTGGTGTTGAGGGCGGTGCCGAGCGAGAGGTACTTGGGGTCGAGCTGGTCGATGTTGCGACCGTCCTGAACCAAGTGGAGTCCGTGCGAGCCAATCAGACCGGCCGAGACAACCCACGATCCAAGCTGGCGCTGGATATCGAAAGAGTACTGCTCCACGTAGCCAGCGGACTTGGTGCCTCGGTCATACACCGTGATTGCCTGGCCGATGCCGGTGAGACCGCCAGCCGCGTTGCCGGTAGGTTGCAGCAGTCCGTTCGGATAGGGGTTCTGGATGGTGGCTGCGGGAGTGAAGTTGTTATCCACTGAGGTAATGATGGGTGTGGACTGCGAATAGCCCAGCGTGCTCTGGAACGAGAACGGGAGAGGGGCCCAGAAGATGCCGAAACCACCTCGGACGGCGGTCTTGGAATCGGGGGACCACGCAAATCCACCGCGCGGGCCGAATTTCTTCGTCTGCGGGGTGAAGGTGCTGGTGGGGTTGCCATTGACGCCGGCGTAGAGGACGCTGCCCATGATCTTCGGATCGGCAACCGTTGATTGGAGCGGGCTGGCGAGGGTGGGGTCGAAGCCGATCAGGAACTTGTTGTTCTTATCGGCGGGACCGGTTTCGTACTCCCAGCGGATGCCCAGGTTGAGGGTCAACTTCGAAGTCATACGGAAGTCGTCCTGGACGAATGCACCGTAGTAGTTGACGAAGTTGTAGAAGTTGGTACCCACGTTCTGGCTGCCGCCGGTGGGGTAGCCGAGCAGCATGGTTGCCAAGCTGGCACCAGTGCCGAGGGTGGTGGTTTTCGGCGTCGCGCGGGTGAAGACGTCGGAGAACGAGAAGCTGGTGGGACCCACGCCGGGAGCGCCGTCGTGGTGGAGACCGCGCCAGTCGAACCCGGCTTTGAGCGAATGGCGTCCGAGAAACTTCGATACCGTGGCGTTGGAACTGCGGGAATAATAGACGTTCTGCGTGGTGGTGCCGCCGCCGTAGCTGGCGAGGTCACTCATGGTGATTGCCGGGAAGGCCGGGTACTTGGTGACGGAGACGAGGGAATCCGGCAAGCCGAGGCTCTTCAGGTCGTAACCGAGGCTGTAGGGCGGGGTGAAGTTGGGGAATCGGTTGAAGCCGTAGCGGATGGCCACCACCATGGTCGGCGTGGGCGTCAGGGTCGAGTTGAGCTGGGTAGCATCCACCTTGCGGAAGATGATGCCTTGGTTGGGCGACGCCAACTGGTTGGGGAACCATCGGTTGCTGGGCTCCGTGCTTCCGTAGTGGAGATACGAGGCCGAGGCGCGCCACCAACTGCGGACTTCCTGGTCGCCCTTGAACGTCAGCTGGTCGGCGCGGTTGAAGGCTCGGACGGTGGCGTCGTAGTTCGGTGCGCCGTAGAAGCCTGCCGTGACGTTGGGCGTGGGGAAGTAGCTGGCGAGTTTCAGGCCGGTGTTGCTCAGTCGCGCGGCAGGAATCACGTTGCCCGGGAATACGGTACGGGTGCCATCGGCCTGGGTGGTTAGTGGATCGTAAATCAGCTGCTGGGTGCCTTTGGTGGAGAGGCTCTTGGAGAAATCGCCCTTGAGTTCCAGCAGGGTGGGAACGGAAAGGCGGGTACCGGAGGCATCGTACTGGCGGTAGGCCTCGCCGGAAACGAAGAAGAAGGTTTTGTTTTTGCCGTTGTAGATCTTCGGGATCCAGACCGGGCCTCCGATGGACCCGCCGTAGTTCTTGAACGGCTGGTCGGGATTGGGTTGGCCAGCGCGGTTGGTGAAGAAGTTGTTGGCGATCCAGTCTGTTTCCCGGATGTAGCCGAAGGCGCTGCCGTGGTAAGTGTTGTTGCCGGAGCGGAGGAAGGTGTTGAAGGTGCCGCCGCCGGTGCGCCCCATTTCAGCGTCGTAGGTGTTGGCCTGGACCTTCATTTCCTGCACCGCTTCCTGGGAGGGGATGATCACGGCACGGTTGGTGGAATCGGTGATCGATATGCCGTCGAGGGTATAGTTGTTGCCGCGAACCGGGCCGCCGGCGATGGAGATCTGCGAGGAGCCGGACTGGTCCTGCATGCGGTTGAACTTCGGGTTGCCCACCTGGGCGACCGATTCGGAAAGCTTCGAAAGCATGAATGGATTGCGTCCGAGGTTGGGCAGATCCTCGATTTTTTGGCGGTCGATCATCTGGCCGGTGGAGGCATCGGCGGTTTCAATGAGCGCCGAATCGGCGACAACGTTGATCTGATCGGAAACTTGACCGAGTTCGAGGGCAAAATCCAAGGTGACGGACTGCTGGGTAGCGACTACGACACCCTTCTTTTCAATTCGCTTGAAACCGGCGGACTCGGTGGTGACGCTATAGGTAGCCGGAGTGAGGGATGCAAAAGTGTACTCGCCCTGGTCATTGGTTATTGTGGAGCGGGAAATGGAAGTGCCTTCGTCCGTCAGCGTAACTTTGGCGAGCGGTACAACCGCGCCGGTGCTGTCGGCCACACGACCCCGCATATTGCCTTGAAAACCTTGTCCGAAAACCGTGGCCGCTATAACTGCGGCGAGGGTGGACAGTGAAAGAACTTTGCGCATGATTTTCTCCTTTCAAATCAATCGAAACAAATCAATCGAAAGGCGACGGGGCGGAACAATCCGGCGGGGGATTGGGCCCGGGCGCATGCGTAGCGCCCGGGCGAACATCAGGTGGGTTGGGTTGTCAGCTGGCGGAGGGAGCGCTTGCCTACGCCATGATCTTTTCGAGGGCCGCGGTGAACTTGTCCATTTCAGGCTGGGTTCCAACCGTGACGCGCACGTGTGTCGGCCATGCCGCCCAGACGCGACCAATCATGATCTTCTCCTTGGCGAAGGCGGTTGCCACTTCCTGGCCAGGCCGACCCGTCTCCATCATGAAGAAGTTGGTCTCGCTGGGCACGTATTTGATTTTCTTCTTCTCCATGAAGTTGAAGGTGTTCTCGCGGATCTTCTTGTTGATGGCCATGCGCTCGGGGACCAGGCCCTTTGCCTTCATGCTGGCCGTCGCGCAGGCGAGACCGGTGATGGGGAGCATGCCGCCACCGTAGGGGCGCAGTTTGGCGAGAAGATCGGGGCGTCCGAGGGCGAAACCGGCGCGGATGCCCGCCATGCCGTACACCTTGGAGAAGGTGCGGAGGACGACGACGTCCTTGCCTGCCGCAACCAGGTCGCTGGCCGGCTTGGCGTTTTCAGAGAAGTGGATGTAGGCTTCGTCGACGATCACGACCGCGTCCTTCTGCTTGTGGGCGAGGAGGTATTCGATCTTTTCGCGCGAGGTAAGAGTGCCGGAGGGGTTGTTCGGATTGCAAACGTAGTAGGCACCGGCGTTGGGGTCCATCTTGATCATGGCCTCGACGTCGTGGGAGTAGTCCTTGGAGAGAGGCACCTTGACGGTCTTGGCGCCGATGAAGGAGGAGGCGCCGCTGCCGTAGCCGGGGTCGGCCATGGTCCAGCTGCGGGTGGGGGAGACGAAGGCGCAGGCGGAGCGGAAGAGGGGATCGCTCGAACCGGCGTAGGCGGCCACGCAATCTTCCTTGACGCCTTCCATTTCGGCGACAGTCTTGACGAATTCCTGCTGCTCGCCGGTGGGGGAATAGCGTCCGCCCATGGGAGCAATCTTCATGATCGCCTCAAGACCTTCCTTGGAGGGTCCGAGGGGATTTTCGTTGGAACTGATGCGGACCACATTCGGGTCCATCGCGCCCCTTGCGCCACCACCTCTGGCACCCAGGGCGCGGCGCTCGGCCTCCTGGGCCTGGGCAAATTCGGTAAACGGCAGGGCCGAGGCGCCAGCGGTGATGGCGGAAAGGACGCGGCCGATCTGGCGGCGGGAGAAGCCGCGATTGGAAAGGGACTCAATCCCTTTTTCGGTAACGGTGGGCATAGGAACCTCTCTGTGGGCCGGGCTCGTAGGCCGGCAGGTTGAAATTGGAAATCCGGGCGGCGTTTTTTTTGAAACGCAACCAAGTCAGGGAGGAGAGCTCGACTGGGAGGGGGTTACTACAGGAGGGCCGCGCCGTAGCGGTCCGTGGAGACGGATACGGTTATGGTAGTTGCGGAGCAGGTGCGAAGTCAAGCGTCCGTAAAGGAAAATTTTCGCTCCCCGGTGGGCCGACGGGGATGCCGGCCGGCCCAAGGGGGAACAGTGTCAAACTACCAGATCTTGCAGGCCTTTTCACGCACCATCGGCTGCCCTACCTTGCACCCGAAAGCCTGTTGGAACTGGGGCATGTTGGAGACGACGCCATTGATCCGGTATTCGCCGGGCGAGTGCGGATCGGTGGCGGCGTGGACACGGAGGCTTTCGGGGCGTTCACTCCCGCAAGCCCATTGGGCCATGCCGACGAAAAAGCGCTGGTCCGGGTTCAGGCCGTCCACCGGTTTCAGGGTGAGCTGTTTGGTAGCTGCTTTCCACGCGATGAAGGCGAGGAGCTGGCCACCGAGGTCGGCTGCGTCCTCGCCGAGGGTGAGTTTGCCGTTGATGCGGATGTCGTCGACGACGGTGTAGCTGGAGTACTGCTCGACGATGCAGTCGGCCCGCTTCTGGAATTCGGCGGCGTCGGCCTTGGTCCACCAGTCCTGAAGGTTGCCTTTGGCATCGAATTGACGACCCTGGTCGTCGAAACCGTGGGTGAGTTCGTGGCCGATGGTGGCACCGGTATTGCCGTAGTTGGGTGCGTCGTCCATTTTGGGGTCGAAAAGCGGGGGCTGGAGGACGCCTGCAGGGAAGTTGATGTCGTTCATCTGGGGGCTGTAGTACGCATTGACGGTGGGTGGCGACATGCCCCACTCGGTGCGGTCGACCGGTTTGCCGATCTGGGACATGTCGCGGCGTCTTTCGAACGCGGCGGCACGCTGCAGATTGCCGAAGTAGTCTCCGGGACGGAT
The DNA here is from genome assembly GCA_903925015.1 of uncultured Acidobacteriia bacterium. Taxonomy (GTDB): domain Bacteria; phylum Acidobacteriota; class Terriglobia; order Bryobacterales; family Bryobacteraceae; genus BOG-234. Next base: position 991 of record CAIYDY010000233.1, on the reverse strand, counting down.
TTCGAGCGAGGTGTAGTCGCGCCATTTTTCGGGGTAGCCGACCTTGTTGACGACGGCTTTCAACTTTTCGAGGGCCCGGGCCTTGGTTTCGGCGGACATCCAGGGCAAGGATTCAATCTCCGACTTCATTGCCGCCTCGATGCCGCTGGTCATGGCCTTGGTGCGGGCGAGGGTGTCCTTGGTGAATGTCTTTTCGACGAAGATTTGGCCGAGGGCTTCCCCCATGGTGCGGTCGACCGTCTGCACGCAACGCTTCCAGCGGGGCTGCTGGGTTGCGGTGCCGCGGAGGGTCTTGCTGTAGAAATCGAAATTGGCATCGGCGAAGGCTTTGGAGAGCGAGGCGGACTTGGCCCGGACCAGGTGCCAGCGGAGGTAGGCCTTGAGCTCCACCAAGGGGGTCTCGTGCAGCTCGTGGGCCATTTCCTTGATGAATTCGGGCTCGGTGACGTTCAGTTTTACACCTTCCGGCGTGCCCATGGCTGTGAAATAGGCCTTCCAATCGAAGAACGGGGCAATCGCGGTGAGTTCGGCGACGGTCATTTTGTGATCTATCTTGTGTGGGTCGCGGCGTTCGACGCGCGTCAGGGACGCCTTCGCCAACTCGGTCTCAATGCGCAGGACTGCGGCGGCACCAGCCTTGGCGACGAGGGGGTCTTCGCCCAGAAGGCCAAGCATGCGCTCCACGTGGGCAAGGTATTTCGCGCGGAGTTCGACGGATTTCGCGTCGGTCTTGGTGTAGTAATCGCGGTCCGGGAGACCGAGGCCGCTGGCATTGAGCCACGCGATGACGGAATTGGAGTCTGCGAGATCCTGGTTGGCGCCAAACGAGAAGAGCATCCCGGAGCCGTTGGTGTGTTCGACGGCGAGAAATGCGGGCAGTTGGGCGAGGCCGCGAAGGGCGTTGATCCTGGCGAGGGACGCCTGAAGGGGGGCGGCCCCCAATTTTTCGACTGCCGATTCGTCCATGCAGGAACTGAACATGTCGCCGATC
>CAIYDY010000232.1 GCA_903925015.1 uncultured Acidobacteriia bacterium | reverse complement strand
TTCTTCCTGGCCTTTTCTGGCCCCAAGACGACCGTCGAGGACTCCCACGGTCCTTCGCCTCTCCGAGACACCGAAGGCGGTCGCCCGTTCCCCTGTCCACCGCGAGCCTCCCCTCCCTTTCGGACCTGCCAGGCGCCGCCGTGCGCCGGTGAGGTACCGCGGCCACCGTGCGCCTGCGGACGATCCCCGTAACCCGGGGTGGGAGCGCGTCCTCGTCCTCCTGCACGGCGCGGTAGCCCCGGATATGCGAGGGTTTGCTCCGGGAGGCGGCGACTTGTCTCGTGCCCGTGGTCCGTGCGCAGCCTGTCCTCCTCTCCGGAGTCGTAGTCGTCGTCACTCGCCTCGTCGAGCCCCTTGTGGTCCGGTGGTGGGGGCGAGAGGTCGTCCCCCGTCTCTCCGCCACCGGCGCCCCCCTCGTCGGAGGCGTGGGTCGTCGCTGCCACCGCCCCCGGAGGAGCTCCGCCTTCGTAGAGCTCTTCGGGTGCTGTCGTCATGCCGCTGGCGCGCGCCCACTGCAGTAGCGCCGCCGCCGCAGCGGTTACGAACGCCGCTTCTGCGCCGCGTTCCGGCCGGCGCAAGGAGCGCGGACCGCTCGTGGCCCACTGGAGGATCGCGTCGCCCCCCCGGTAGGAGGTCTGTTCCTCCCGTCCGAGGGCCGATACGTGGTCGCCCCTCGGGTTGTAGGTGCTGTCGTGGGCGTGGTGCGCGAGGCCCACGGCTAGGGACATCGTCGCGCCTCGCGCCATCCGTCCGGTCGCTATGGACAGTCCCTCCACCGCGCAGTCCAAAGCGTTGGCCAGTGCCGTTTCGACCGGTGGGATATCGCCGCCGGTGGTCCACTGCATCTTCAACATCGTGATGTCATCGATCTTTCGATATAGTTTCTTGCTCGACCGGATCAGCTCATCCACGCCGGGGAGAGCCCGTAGCCATCGAGATGCGGAACCAGCGCGGAACTGCGTAGCGGGCACTGTCATATCTCCCGGGCCGCGGACGGTCGTATGGTCCAGCGCCTGCCTGACGTGCTTGGCGAGGGTGTCGAGGCTGGCTCCCAGTGGTAGGCACTCCCGCGCCTCGTCGATCTTCGGCGGGACGGCGCGGCGGGGAGCCATCTGTTGCATGCCTGACTCCCTGGCCCGCATCAACGCGTATCGAGAACAGAGCTTTGTGGCCTCGTGGATCCGTGTCACCATGAGCTTGGCCCGTCCCATTACGGCCTCGAATTCGTCGGTGTCGAGCACCCGGGAATCGCCCCGACGTGAGAGGTCCTGAATGCCATCAAGTGCTGACCATGTCACTAACAGGCTCTGGGTGATCCGGTGCATGGCAGTGGGCGCACGGCAAGCCGTAGCCTCTCCTGTGGCGTGGGGCACGAGGTCCTGTACCTGCCGATCATCCATGCTCCCGACGACGTAATCCGCGGCGGCAGCTCGTAGCGTCGCGATCCTATTGCCCCGCAAGTAGAACCTGGCCAGGTCACCGACGAGCGTCTCATGTGGGAAGTCAATTCCTCCCCGTAGGATCGTGCCCCCCGTGGTGCCCGTCGGAGCTATGAGCTCGGTGACCGGTCCGATCGCGACGCGCGGGATGAACCGCAGGTCGAGCCTGAACTCGTCAAGGTACGTCGTTTCCAGCGTCACCATGCCCATGAGCGTTGGCGGGGACAGCATCCCTGATCCGGAGAACAATCCTGGCACTCCGTGTGATGCCAGATTCGCCGCGAGGTCGCGGACGATGTACAGCCTCGTGCTCTCGTCGTGCTCGTCGCTCTTGTTACATGGGACAACCGCCCCGCGCGCGGATAGCCGCACCCGCATGGAGAGCATGCCGCCGTGTAGGGAAAGATGGGCCGCCTTCTCGTCCCGTCTCACCCATGCACGTCCTTCGCGGTCCGTGCCTAGTTCGTAGCCGAGGGAACGCAGGCCCCGGGCCGACACGAAGATGCCTTTGGTGAACTCGCCCGTGGCCACGCGCACTTGTATGGGGGGAAGCTGGTCTCCTAGCACGTTCCTGGGCTCCCACTCGGCGCCCACCTGCGCCGCTATAGATGCCCACTGGTTGGCCGTGGTAGCCAGCAACGTGACCGCGTCCTCCGTCTCCTCGCCTTTGGGCGTGCGCGAAGAGACGGTGATCTGGGTGTGGACGGCCGCGAGTGCAGCCGCCATCCTCGTCATACTCGTGCATGCGTCGGCTGCGAAACGCGCGGCGATCAGGTGGTAGTCGCCCACCTGGCGATTAGTC
>CAIYDY010000231.1 GCA_903925015.1 uncultured Acidobacteriia bacterium | reverse complement strand
CGTCGCGCGCACCGGTGACGAGCTTGAAGATGTTGCGGACGTGGTCGGGGGCGTCGCCGCAGAAGCCGGTCCAAGTAATGTCGTAGAAGATGGCACCGGGGCGGTCGAATTTGGCCCACATGTCGAGCAACACCACATCACCGGGGCGGATCGGCGAGCTGGTTTCGGGCATCGGCTCGTAGTGGGGGTCGCCCGCATGGGCGTTCACGCCGACGATGGGACCGCTGTCGGCCACCAAGCCCGATTTGCCGAATTCGGAGCGGACCCAGTCGCGGACCTCCACTTCGTCGATGCCGGTGGAGAGACGGTCGCCGATCAGCTGGAACGCACCCGCGCGGATGGTGTCGACGATCTTTCCGGCTTCGAGGTGACTTTGAAATTGCGCTTCGGTGAGACAGGCCTCGAATTCCTGGATCAGTTCGGCGGAGGTGATGATATCGACGCCGTAGCTGCGGACGAGTTCCACGGTCCCGGCGTCCACCATGGCAACGTAGGGAACGGCGCAGCCGGGCGAGTACTGCATGGCGATCCGGTGCTTGCCCTTGAGAATGCGCTCCAAGGCGGCGTGCTGTTCGCGCCAGCTCGAATAGGCAATTTTCTCGCCGGGCGTGGAGTTCAGGACGCCGGATTCGATCCGGTGGACGATGCCGACCGGGTCGCCGTCGGCTGGAATCATGTAATACCAGCGGCGGGTCACATGGCGCGTGGGCTTGAAACCGAGGACGCGGTAGGCGAGGGGGTCACGTTGGTGGTGGTCGAAAAATAGCCAGCCGTCAAGGTTTTCGCGGCGGAGGGCTTCCTGAATTCGTGCGATGTCCATTAGCGTTGAGGATACCGTGTTCAAGGCTGGTGTCAAGGGCCGAGGGGTCGAGGCCGTCGAATTCGAGGATTTTATTGGAGGAAGTGAAGCCGGATGCGATGCGTATCGCGGAGGCATGGAGACCGGTGAGCTTGGCGAAGAAGCGGATGATGGCCTCGTTGGCCTTGCCGTCGACCGGAGGGGCGGCCACTCGCAGCTTCCAGGCATCGCCATGCCGTCCGGCAAGCTCCGTAGTGCGGGCTCCGGCATTGATTTTCAGGGAGATCCGGGCCTTCACGGGATGAGCCCGGGTTTTGGCTGGAGGGATTTTGACCAGCGGATGTCGGCCCGCAAGTCTGTAACCCCGGCGGCAATGCGTTGGGAGACGACATCGAAGGTAATCACGTCGTCGAGCCAATCGTGGCTGGAACCGTCCAGGTATTGGGTCGCAACGGTGATCGTGTATTGATGGGGGGTGAGCCAGCAATCGACGGTGAAATCGATGACGAGCTCCTCGCCGGGATCGAATTTGCCGAGGTCGATCCGCTCAATCCGCGTGTTGGTGCCGTAGATGTCCATGCCGATGCGGTTGCGGATCAGGATGCCAGCCATCGGTTCGGCCCGATGGTCGTTGAAGGCGGCCCGGATGCGGATGGTGATTCGGTCGCCCGATTCCACGACGCGGCACTGGCGCCCGTTGGAGTCGAGGAGTTGGACGGACAGGATTTCACTCGAACCGTCGCCGTGGCGGTTGCTCGCCGGGAGGGCGGCTCGTCGTTCGGACGGAGAGTCATCGTCGAATTCCTTTTGGCGTTCCAAGACGAGGCCGATGTATTTGTCGATGACGTGTTTGGGCTCGCCTTCGGCTTCCACGCGACCGTTCAGGAGGAAGATCGCACGGTTGGACAGCTGTTTGACTAGGCCGAGGTCATGGGAGACGAAGAGGATGGTTGTATTTTTCGCGCGCAGTTCCTCGAACTTGCGGATACAGCGGTTCGCGAAAACTGCGTCACCGACGGCCAAGGCCTCGTCGACGATCAGAATATCCGGATTCACATGGATGGCGGTGGAAAACGCCAAACGGACGTACATGCCGCTTGAATACTCTTTGACGGGCCGGTGGATGAATTCCCCGATTTCGGCGAATTTCTCGATGGCTGGCAGGTTGCGGGCCATCTCCTCGCGGCCGATTCCCATGATTTCGCCGTTGATGAAGATGTTCTCGTAGCCGGTGAACTCTGGATTGAATCCGGCCCCCAGTTCCAGCAACGCGGCGATCCGGCCCCTTGTTACGACACGACCGGCCGTCGGACGCAGGATTCCGCTGATGACCTGCAACAAGGTGCTCTTGCCGCAGCCGTTCGGGCCGACAAGACTCACCACCTCGCCGCGCTCGACTGAAAATGAAATATCCCGCAAGGCCCAAAAATCAGAGTGGAGCGGGGCCTTGCGGAATGGATTCAACTCGCGGATTCGGTCGAAGGGGGTCTTGTAGAGCCGGTAGACCTTGGAGACATTTTGGACCAGCAGCAACCTACCAGTGTACCGGCTTTCGATATTTCGCTAGCAGCGGATGACCAGCGAAAGATCGCTGCCGGGGTTTGTGGTTCCAACACCAGTCACGTCCATGGATAGAATGTCCCCCGCCTTGAGGGCGTGGAGCCCGAATCCGGGAGTCGTAATCGATGTATTTGAGCCCGGATCGAACTGCACGGTGGCGTAGGGCGAGAAATTCCGGTTGATCTGGATGGTTACGCCGGAACCCGTCGCGGCAGTTCCGAGTAGCCCGAAGAGATCCCGAACAGCCCGGTCCGCATCCACCACAATGCTCGGCACGGCACCCGTTTGCAGCGCTAAATAGCCGGCTATTTGGAACGAGTACTGCCCGCCTCCCAAGCTCCGCAAACCCTTGTCGACAAAAGAGGTAAACGGCAGAGTTGAGATGGCCCCGTTCCCAAGCGCGTTCGTCATGAACAGCTCCACGCTTGCAAGCCGGACATTCGGCAATTCCAAACTGTACTTCCAGTCGCCGGCAGCCGGACTACCGAAGAATCCCTTGGCAAAGGGGACGATCGCAACCTTCTCGTCCAACTGGTAGACCAGTGATCCCGCAGCGTGGGTTGCAGCAGTGGTTCCATACATGCCACGCTGGATCGTAGTGATTCCCGCGCTCGTGTTGCCGGCAACGATCACTTCCCCATCAATTTGCACCGCCTTTCCCGGATCGACCGACACCGGCAGTGTGATCGTCGTGGCACCGATGGCCACGCCGGACGAGAGGACCGTGGCCGGGGCGCCTTCAATCTCGTCGTAGTAGTGGAACTTGTAGGTGCCGCTCGTGATGCTCCTGGTGTTGACCAGGGACGAAAACGAAATTGCACCCAGATCCAGCACGCCGCCCCTCGCCGATGAGACCGCGACACCGAAATCTGCGCCTGAAGGCACGTCCGAATCGGCTGGCAGCGCGCCTGATTGCCCCAACACCCAACGCGTGACGGGTGAGAGGTCGAATTCTGCCTCGTCCGCACCCACATTGGCCGCCCTCGCACAAATATGGAGCCCGGAACCCATTCGTTCCGGTACAGTCAGGCTGATCGGGCTTGTCGGCCCCCTTGCCCCGAAGCGCCAGGCAGTTTCGGCAATGGCAAACGAGCTGGTGGCGTCCGGCACAACAGACCATGGCTGGTCGGCAGTCACAGTGTGTAGGTCATTGGCCGCAATTGTCCGTTCCTGCCCAGCCCCGGTACCCTTCGTAATACGCACCCGTGTCCCGACATACTGGTTTGTGCCAAGCTGAAGGACCGAATTTCCGAGTACAGTCTCGGAATGCACCGCCGCCGGAGTCTCCGGTAATAGCTCCCAACGCCAATAGAGATCGACGTGGTGGTACTGGGGGTCCGGCGGCAGCACCGTGACCGGCGTCAGTCCATTGTCGGTAAACGCAGTGGCAGGGGAAACGTTGGAGGCAATCCGCAACAACTGTCGCGGCGTCAGCCCGCGGTAGACATGGAAAGCCACCGCGTTGGCCGGAAGCCCAATGCCCTGTACCGTGACCGAATTCGTCGATGTGGCCGACGAAACGCCCGCCTGCGCCACGAACGACAGAGGCCCTTCGCCCCCTGCGGCATCCACCCCGCTAACAGCGTAGAAATAGTTGGTACCGCCAACCAAGGTACCTCCCGTGGAGGAAACTGAAGGAGTAAAACCGATCAGGGGCGACGCCAATGAACCCGTGCTCGCACCCGGCGTAGTGAATCCGACCGCCAGTTCCACATTGGCGGATCCGTCGCTCCCTCCCACCTCGGTCTCCCGGACTCCCAATTGGAGGGTGCCGAAAGCATCCACAATAGACCCGCAGACCGGTGCGGGTAGCCCGGAGCCTTGGCCCGAATGCCATCCCCGCCCCCCGATAATGCCGGTTACGGTGTCCGAGTACCAAGCGTCGTTGTGCAACTGGGCTGATATCGTCGCCGTTCGAAAGCTGGCTCCCGGAACAATCCGCGTAATGCGGAACGGAGTGCGGTTCAGGTTTTCCTTCGCGTACGTAACTGTAATCAAATCTCCAGGCATCAAACCGAGAGCTTTTACGCTCGTGCTGAATTCGAGGAATACATTTCCCTCGACGCCCCGGTTGAGCCCCAACAACAGCATGCGTGCGGCCTGACTGAAGGTCGTAATGCCGATAGCGTCCCACGCCGCCGCCACCTCCTGCCCCCTCAGATCCACATCGTCGCCGTCCGACAGCGACAGACTGTCGTGTTGGTATTGGTTGAAGGCATCCTGAAACTCAACGGACAATCGATTTGCCACGTCCTGAGCCCCACGGGACGACATGCGCACGCTGGAACTGCCATCGGCATTCCGCGCAATGGACGCCGCATCGAACTCGTAGGCTGGCCAACCACCGCCGTAGGTCGAGACAGCATTGCTCCCGGCGGGCTTCGAGGACTGCTGGCGCGCAAAGGTGTCCTCCACTCGAACCTCCAGCTTGCCTGCGGAATTCAACACCAAGTACATCCGGGAGGAGTTGCGCAGTGCGCGGACGATCTCGCCGGCGCTACGCCGCTGTTTCAACGCGAAATTACACTGGAAACGGGGCACTTGGACCTCTCCACCCAACGGATCCTGCGTCGTAATCAGGCTCGCGGCATAGTCGGCAGCGCGCGCAAAACTAGCCGGGTCCACCTCGTCCTGGGAATAGCCGCAACGTCGGATGACGTCCAGCAGCACCCAAGCCGGATTGTCGGAGAATTGTTCCCCCAAGTAGTTTCCAGCCGAGTCGAATAGAGGCAGTTTCAAGCCCTGCATCAGGACTTGCACAGCCGGAACGCTGGTCCCGTCGCTGACCCTGTTCGGGACCACCACTGACAGATAGGCCATGCTGCCGTACGGATCGCCCATCAGGGTGCCGTGCCCGTCAGTGAAATTCGGATCGGCAGCACCGTCCCGCGTTCCGGGGGTGATCAGGTTGTACCAACCTGTGGATGTCATATTCACACCGGAGACCCCGCGTGGAACCTCCACGCCGTTGACCAGAACTTTTAGCAGGCCCTGAATCTCACCCAGTCCCAAGAGGACCTCCATGCGGGTCAGATTGCCGTCGTTCCGTGAAAACACAACGTCCGGCGAATGCCACTGCGTGCCGTATACGATCGGCACAAAATCGTTGTACCGGGCTTGGTTATCCTGGACGGCCGACAGCGAGTAGTTCTTCTGTCCCGACCCCCTCACCATGATCGTGGGAGGAACAAATTCGATTCCTCCGAAATGACCTGTGTTCCGGCCACCGGAGTCCCGTTGGAACATTCCGCGCGATTCGCAGTCCAAGCGTGTCCGTGCGCAGCTGGTATAGGCGGAGGTGCCGTTTAGACTCCCGCGTCCACCGGCTTGGTCGGCGGAATAGCCGCAACGGTAAAATGGTGAATACTTCCCCTTGCCCGACCCGCCATCCACGGCTTCCGCGCGCTGAGCGGCAGTACCCGGAAACCGCCACGGACACAAACGCTGGACGCGGACGTCAGGGATCACGCTCCGCTGAGCTGACATCCGATTCATCGCCGACAGTCGGAAGGTGTCCTCGGTCACCAGTTCCGGCGAGTTCATCAGGCCGGTGAACACAACAAATGGATCAGTCGTGGCGGAACCCGCCTCAACATCGGCGAAAACCACCCGAACGCTGACCTTCGACCCCTTGAACCCCGTCTGCTGCTCTATCTGCGATAAGCGGGAATCCGCATTCGCCAACTCGAACGTGAGTTTCGGAGCGCCGCCAACCTGCGTGTCGGAAGCCAGCTGGGCTTCGAACAGGTTATGCCGGACAAGACGGGCCTCATAACCCACACCGTTCCATTGGAAGGCCTGGGAACTCCAATGCTGCATGCTACCGTCTGCTAGAGTGCAATCGAACAACAGCAGCGGAGTATCCGCGCTGAGACTTTCCTTGGCTATGAGTGGGCTTTGCATGTTTTTTGCTTTCCTGCCTAACTATTGACTCTTCATGTCCGGGACAACAGGACGATATCCGTCGCCCAGAGTCCGCTACCTGTTGCCGTAATTGCAATTTCGTCCGACGCAAAATACGTCTCTGGATAGATCCCTGTGGCTGCGCCAGACACCTTGTACTGCGACGGGAACGGTTGTGGCTCCACCTGCATGCCGAATACTTCGACAACTCCGCCACTCGGCACAGAAACTCCGAATGTGGAGTATGCGGCCCCGGCGGCTCCGGCAACCCCAAGATGTGCCCGCGACCAATGCGAACTCACACCACAAACACTGCGAATGCCATCGCGGTCCAACACAATGCTGCCGGGAATCGAAGCCCTTACCCACAAGCTGAAACATGCCATGTAGTCGCCGGGCAATCCCAGCGTTTGCGTGTACCGAAGCTCTCCGGCCGATGAATTCGAGACCTGCCACGAACCCGCACCCCCGAATGGATCACCGGAACCGCGCACCGCAGTTAGCGAACCCAGTTGCCAATCCGGACGCGTCAGATCCTCGCTCCACCCAATCAGGTTGGCCGTAGGGTCTGCGAATCCAAACTTGCCATAGCGGCCCCGGCAAGCTTGGAAGAAGCTCGAAAGCTTCGCCGCCTCGATATCCGAAAGGTCCTGGTAGGAAAGCCTCCACTGGAGTGCTCCCCCCGCCGAATCAGACGCAACAACACGCCGGCCACCCTCCAGCTGGTTCGAGATTGTGCGCCATTTGCGGCCGCGAACGATTGGGAACTGAGCCAGCGAACCTCCGCCGATCTGTGGAAACCAATTCATGCTACCTCCTCGACAAACAGCAAGGCTTTCCCCCGAAGCTCATCCTTCACAGTGATGAGCAGCCCGTCAGCGGACAGAACGCAGTTCCCGACACTGGTACCCGACACCGGATCCGGGAACGCAAACGGAACACCTTGCTGCTGATCCACAAACGTAGACAGATTCGACAATTCCTGTTCGTCCAGCAAGTCCAGCTCAATCCGCCACCGCCGCAACGGACGCCCGAAGAGGCGGTAGTTCTGCCGACTACCGTCCAGGAACGGTACACTCTGGGTGCCAAAGCTCGTCCGAACTTCCAAGGGATATTGCGCCTGGGCACCAGACTTCAATGTTGGAAAGTCAGGCATACTATAAGTCCGCCACGACCGAGTTAATTGGATGATTGTTCAACATCGCCTCACGGACAGCGCTGGCGATGTCGGAGCTGCGGTCCATAAAGGATTGACTATCCATGGCGTTCACGTGAACGGTGATATTCGAAGTAACACTGGACCCGGCTCCCGATACTTGACCGGGACCCGCAGGCAGTCCAATATCCAACCCAGTGCTGATGTTATTTCCAAACGACCCCACAGTGCCTCCCGAACCAGGACTGCCAGTTGAAACACCGCTACTCGGACTTGGGCCGCCGAGGATCGCGTCGATCGCGATGGACGGTGGTGCCTTATACACCGGCAGTGGCTCCGGCGATGACGAGCCACCGCCAAACAAGTGAGCTATCCCCGAAAATATCGGCGACACAATACCCGTAATCCCATGAAGAAATCTCGATGCGATTCCCCCCAAGGCACTACTGGTGGAGTGTGACGCCTGTGCCGCCGTGTTCCCCTGCAGAGCCTGGGTGTTGGCCGTGATGAAATCCACCTGCTGCTGATAAGACTGCCGAAGCTGGCCAATCTCCTGTCCGGCCTGGGTCAAGGATTGCCCCAAGTCCGTCGAGGCGCCGCTCACTCCGGTTGTCAGGACCGGCGTACCCGGAATTCCCCGCGTCCGAGTGGGGGCAACCTCCCGAAAAACTTCCTCAATATTCCGATGTGTCATCTCGCTCCTCCCGCTCCACCTGCTCGCGCAGGATCAAGAATGCGTCTATCTTGCGCCCGTCCGTATCCATCGTTTCAACGATTCCGAGTCGCCGTCTCACAAGAAACTCTTCGATGAGAGCCAAGCTTTCGCCGGTTATCATGGATTTCGGACACTCGTCCGTGCTAATTTGCCGCCGACCCCAAACAATCCGGGACTCTCCCCGTTCTTCCGCCGGAAGAAAGCCGCAGCGCCGTTTTCGGTCCAGTCCGTGCCGCCGACAACTGTCGCAATCCCACCCGGACCGTGCCCCGGCTCTTACAGCCGAGGCATGGAAATGGAATGCGACTACTAGTTTTTTCTTTCTTGCTCGCCCAGGCCGCACTCCAGCTTTACTGCGGCCAAAGCCTCCCGGAACAGGTCCTCTGGGCCTTCGGCAATCATCTGTTCCACGCTTGCAGCATGGCCATCCAGTATCAAGCCGCGCACTTCGGAGATACCCCAAGACACATAGACACGGTCGATCTCGGCGGAGAGTACGCCCGCCTCAATCCGGCTCTGAGCACTCTCCCCTGCCTCGAAGAACTCGGCCTTCGCAGCCAGACTCCGGACCAGCTTCATGAGTTCCAACCTGCGCCCAAAACTCATCCGTGCCACGACCAACTCGACGCCGGGCCAGCTTTCGGACGCAACAACCTTACTGCTGCACCATTGTCCGTTCATGATTTGTGTCCGTTCATGATTTGTGTCCGTTCATGATTTGTCCGTTCATGATTCCCCTACCCGAAGGCGACAACAATTTCGTCATCTGATGTCCCTTGGGCCCGTGACTCCTTGAACTTCCACTTGAGGCGTTTCTCAGAGTCGTCGAAGGTCGGCACATCTGGGATCATGCTCTTGATGTAGATACCTGCCAGTTCCGTCGCCGACTGCCCCAACTGGAACATCAATCCGACGGGACCTTGCTGCCGGGCAGCTTGATAGAGTTCCGTCGTCAAGTCGTCATCCTGGGCGAACAACTCCAAGCTAACCATCACCTCGCGTTGGCCGGGTGTCAAACCGCTGGGCAATGACCGGCCATACTCCCGATTGCGGGCCTCAAGGTTGTTGCGAACCTCGATGGTCGCCGACGAAACTGTGAACAGCTGACCAGGTACAACACCAATCCATACCTGTCCCAGATTGCCCGGAACTGGCGAGTAGGCGTTCCCGGTGCTTTGAGGTTCAGCCGGAAACGTGGTTGCGCCATTTTGTCCGCTGATAAATGTGGCACTGTCCAGCAGATCCTGCGCCACACCGCTAAACGCGAACTCGTGGAAATCACCATTCAACTTCACGCTCATTCGGTCAACACCGGCACCTGCAAGTACCCGTTGCATCGCGGTCAAGGGGTCCCAATAGTCGTAAAAAGTCACGCTGGGCAGCTCGCTGGCCAACCGATAGTTGGCAGATGCACTAAGTTGGACGCCCACTACCGGCGCCGTCGTGTAAGGCGCATTCATAACGACTGTCCGCGGATCTGCCACCGCAGCCACAAACCGAATCTCGCCATCGGATACAACAGCACTTCCAGGAGTAAGACCATGATCCGCCGCAAATACGATCCCGGAGTCGGTAGTGCCGGTCGCCGGCGTCCCTCCTGGCCACAAATTCCCGCTCTGCCCCAGCGCCGCCTCCACCAGTGGGCCGTGCGCGGGCAGTGCCTGCTGGTTCGTCCAGTCGCGCATATACGACTTCAACTCAAATTTCGTGCTGCGGCGCATCCCGCGCGGCACCCCGGCCCAGGTCCGACTTCCAGTCTTGTCCCTGCGGCTGCTCGACTCCCGCTGGTGCTGCGCAGTCATGCTGACCGCCGGAATCCTGTGGTCGGCCGTAATCGCCGCCATCTCGCCGTAAGTTGTTTCTCGAGCGCAATACCAGCGGTTTGCGTTTGAAGATATGTATGCCATAGTTTACTTGCTGACCTCCACGTCGAATCCGATTTTTGCCTTTTGCAGGAAGTTCCTGCCCCCCCGCCCTACCGCCTCGTAAGTAACTGTGTAACCGCCGCCGTAGAAGGCGCCGCCGCCCCAACTCCCCCGCGAATCATCCAGCAAGGCGCACACGGCGTCCACATAAAGATGTGTTCCCGCCTCAATGCCGTCCAGCTGGTCCTGGGAGTTGCGCAATTCCACAACCATGTGGGCCTTGCCGGAAAACTGCCGGAACTTCTCCTCCAGGCTATTCGTCAACTTGTCGCAGTACACCATTGCGGCCGGATAGTGGGCATGTCCGGACTTCTCACTTACTTCGACACTGGCATTCAGTGTCGCGATGTTGCGAATTCCCGGAACCGTGAACGTCGTATCCGCGCTTTCCATCGCACCAACCCGGATATTGACGCCGTCAGTCTGTGAACGCAACTTACCCACCACCGTGCTAGTCAGTTTCCCTGTTATTCCCGCCATCGGACCTCCTAGTCTTCGCCTGCCTTGTTAGCCCCGCAGAATGATTCGGGGAATCGCCCGGGTAAATTCCGCCACCTGTCCAACCGACGGTGGCCGACCATTTGTTGACCACCCGGGCACGTACGTAAACATCGCCCCCGGCAACACTGGCACTGTATTTTGCAGCGTCATGCCGTCCAACAGACTGCCCGCGTACACGTTGAAGCCTGCCGCATTCGGAGGCAATCCGGTCGCGGAAACTGTCAACAGGTGCCCGTCCGCCACAGTGCCGGATGTCGCAACGGATGCCGCACCCTCCTGTCCACGGGCATTCACCCACGCCACGCTGGCGTAGAAGCTGCCGCCCTTTTGTGGCCCGGTGACGGTACCGAGTGTGGGTACCGAGGCCTGCCGAACCGGATCCGACACCAACCCGACACCGGCCGACAGGAAGTTCTCAACCGCCACCCGCGCATACACCACGAACTGCTGCGCCTTGGCTTGGTAGCGGTCCACCAACTGGGTGAAATAAGCATCCTCGTAAACCTTCGCGAGTGCCAGCATCGCCTCCCAGCGCCGGATCGTATCGCCGACGACCACATGGTCCAAGGACAACCCTCCGGGCGTTTCAAACATCCACGATCTGGGGCGCTCCAACCGGTACCTCAACTCGCCCTCGATCTCCTCGTGGGCGAGCCGGATTTTCGTCGTGACATTGATGCCTGCACCTGCCGCAACATCCAACAGGCCCGAATCGTGATCTCTCAGACTATCCACCGTTTGCGTGGGCCCATCCACAAAGAGCGCCATGGCTTAGTTCCGACCCTTCTGGAGGTCAGGCTGTGAAACCACAACAACCTGCATCCGACGGGCGGCATCCTCGCGTTCAAACCGGTCGCGGGCCTCGCGGATTTCCTCACGGAACATCCACGCTTCCTCCTCCGTCGCCACCCGCGCACGTCCGTCGACAATCAGCTTGGAGGCGACCGATTTCGGAACCTCGGTCCTGACGCCTGCCTTGCCGCCCTCCGGCGTCGCCGAACTCACCAACACCACGTGCTCGCCCGGCAGTAATTCCTCCGCCTCGCGGAGCTTCTTGTAATAAGCGCGTAAGTCCATAACTCCTCCTTCTTGCCCAGTTGTCTATTGACTGTCCGGTCCGCGCACAAGGCGCGTGACCGGACAGTCGTCCTAATTGCTTTCCCGCAGCGGGCTAGCTGTTGACCTGAACCGCATGATTGTTCCGCAACACGGCGCAACCGTACAGCACGTCAACAGTGAACTGCTGCGACAAGGTATTCGGCTGGTAACTCATCGTCACCCGCATGCCGAAGTTCCCGAATTCGGCATATTCGGCGATCGCACCGGTGCCGGCCAAAGGCTGCGGCAGCCGACGAACAACCAATCCGATGGCGTCCTTCACGAACGCCAAGTTATGGGTGTTCACCGGCGAGCTGCCAGTCTTCGGGATATACTGCGAACGGATCACGTAGAAGTCTTTCAACTTGCCGATCGTGCCGTCGATCATCGTCCGCAGACCAGCCTCACCCGCCGTATGGAACTCGCTGAACCGGGGGATCTGGCGCATTTGCGAGTAAGTCGCGGCGTCGACCACCAAGTACTTCGAACCAGCCGGAACCTTGGCTTGGAACAGTGCGGTTTCCGCTTGGTCCAGAACGGCTTCGGTAATCGGCGTGCCCGCAGTACCCAGAGGAGTGTTCGAGGTAAAACCCGCATACAGGTTCAGCAGGTCGCTCTCGATCTTCTCGGCGATGGCCACAACAGCCGGCTGCATGTAGACCTTCAGAAGATCCGGCACAGCGATCACCTTGGTCACATCCGGAATCACGAACGTTGCTTCGACGTGGTTGTTGAGCACGATCTGGGCATTCGCCAGACTCGGATTCTGCGCCTGCACAGACCCGCCTTCCGCCAAGTTGTTGGCGACCATCTGCGGGGCAATCGGCACATTGACCGTGTCGCCCGCCTGGGCCAGAACCGGTTCGTAGTCCCGGTTCACGAGGTTCCCCATCACGAGGTTCCCCACCAGTGCCGGCAGAGCGTCCGCCGCCACAAGCTTCACAATCGCGTTCGCCACATTTGCTGACGTAATGGATGGCATGTTCTTCCTTTTCTCTTTGTTCTTTCGCTAGCAAAAAAGCCGTGCCAATGGAAAAAGGGACCGTTTCCGGTCCCTCTTCGTTGACTCTGCTTCTCCCTGCCGTCCGGCGCGGAACCGGATTCAGCCCGCGCCCGCGGCCGATTAGACTCCGCGCGTCGGCTGCGTCACCCGCAGGATCTCCTGCCGCACGCGGTCCAAATCTTCCCTGCTCATCGACGGGCCAATCTTATCGATGTCAATTGCGCCTGATCCCGCTTGCGGCGCCATCTTCTGCGTGCCCGTCATCCCCGTTCCACCGGCAATCCTCGCCGGTAGAAACTCCGGATTCTCTTGAACAAAACCTGCCAGGTATTCGGCGGCGGGAACATCCCCGTTGTCCGCCCGGGCCACCAACCGCCCGTCCTCGGTCCGCGCAATCCCGTCCTGCACCGCCTTGTAGGCCAGTTCGACTTTCGTCACCCCAAGCTTCTGCAGTTCAGCCCGGATCGCACTAGCCCGCTGCGCCTCTTCAGCCAGCGCCCGGCTCTTGCGGTTCTCCTCCACCAGCTCGTTCATGCGTTTCTCGAGCTGTTCCCGTCTCCGGCGCTCCTCCTGAAGCTCGGCCTTGTAGGCGGGCTCCCTCCGGACGCCGTCCCTTTTCATGTATTCGTCGATCGCCTGCTGGACGACCGTCTGCACATTGATTGGTTCTTCAGTCATCTCGTCTCCCTACTCCTTCGTGTTCGCGTCGATCTCTTCGACGATCCGAGCCTTCGTCTCCTGCCTCGCGTCCGACAAATACTTCATCGCCACGCGCTTGAACACTTGGCGCTTCAACGTCAAAGAGTCCACTCCGAGATTTAAGAGGCTCTGCGCATCGTTCACTTCGGTCGAGAAATCCGTGATGTCGAATTCGTCCAAACCTCCGACCTCAAGCGATAGCTCGTCCTGGCGGGCCTCAGCCACCGCCACGATGATCCTCCGGATCGCATCCCTTACCGTCATTCCATAAGCCCTCAGCACTTCCTGCGTCACACTGAAGTCCCACTGCTTGGATAGTCCGGACTGCCGTCCAGTGCTCTCGCCCGCCTGCTGCAGCAAGTAACAGACACGGTAAATCTCGTCTTTCAGTCTCGACAGGTTCTCCTTCGCTATCTGGAAAACCTTGCCCTCCGGCTCCGTCCAACCAAATCGGTCGTTCGGGCCCATCTGGATGTAATAACTCTCACCCATGATCTGCTTGAATTCTTTCTCGGAGTAGATCACCGGCATGGCGAACAGACCCATCGTCAGTGCCCACCCGAGGGCGTTGGACTTGTTGAAGTGCTCTAACTGGAGCAATGCGGCCTTGTTTGTCAGCCACAGTCCGTCGCCAACCTTCAACTCGAAAACTGGAACCCGACCGATCCCGGCAAACCCGTGCAGACCCTCGTCGACGAGGTCGATCCGAGTGCCGCCATCCGTGTTCCGACGCTCGAATATTTGGTATCGGGTCCGGTCGTAGTAAACCCAGCGAGTCTCTTTCTTCCAACCGAAGCTCTTCACGCTGTCCTGCTTCAAGCAGGCCGTCCGGATGACCACCCAATCCAGTACACCGCGCTCGTCGTGGCTCCAGTTGATAACTTCGTCCGCCGTGTACCCCACCAAATATGCCCGGCTGCGCCCCAGTGCATCCTCCTCGGCTCTTGAGACAGCCGTCTCCGCCACCTTCGGAAAATCCACCACTATGTAGGACTTGCCGCAGACCAGAGCCTCGGTCAACTGGTCCTTGAAGAATTGTGTTAAAGAAGTGCCCCGCAGGTCGCAATTGTCCACAAAGTCGTTGTAGAAACTCTTGGCGGCATCTCCCAGCCCGCTAAATTCCAGTAACGGTCCCTTGCGCACCAGCGTCGCCGTATACCAATCCACAATCGACCCGAGATAATTCTCATAGAACACCCGGGCCAACCGCTCATGGTACACTTCGAGCCCTTCCTTCTGACGTCGAACCAGATACTCTCCGGCATTCTGCCGGAACTGTTCCCCGCCCGCATAGAGATCCCGGTACCTGCGCCACATTCGCCACTTGGTCGAGTAGTCCGGATGCTCTTGCTCAATATGTTCGTTCATCGCCCTGTATTCCTCCTCAAAACAAACGCACCCCGCGCTCTCCGATCGTTCCCCGGCTCTCATGGCAAATCAGATACCCCAAGGCATCCGACAAATGTGTTCGCCGCCGGTCCCGGTCCTTGTCAATTTCGGTGGTATCTTCCCGGTAACAAACTTCCTCGAAGTCCGCGATAAGTTCCCTGCACCCGGGATCCACATACAACCGGATATCCCCGTGCGCATTCCGCAATTTGGAGTTCACAGCGGTTACCCGCTCGCGAACCGGTGGATTTGCAGTCGGCACCCGATAGGAAACTTTCGCCGACCGCACCCGGAAATATTCCCGGATGATGTCGTAGTCGGAATAGCCCGAAGTCTTCATCGAAGCTCCCGATGCATCCCCGTAAACCACAACACCGGCTCTGGGTAGCCCGAACCGCCTCTCAAACTCCTCGCACGCCTGCTCCGTGGTCGCCCGTCTGAGCACAATTTCCCCGAGCACCCGAACCTCGCCCCCCGCCGACTGTGCCACAACGGACGACATTGGATCCACATTGAAGTCGACCGCCCAACACACGGGCTGCCCCACGTCCACCTGAACCGGACAAACGTTCGCCTGACGCGAAAACGCGCTATACACCAGCCCGCCCTTCACATTGAGATAGCTGCCGAGGACTTCCTGTTGGAAAAACGCCTCGTCGTAACTGGCCTTCAATCTCTCGTAAAAGTCCGGCACCTGTTCCAGCAGAAACCGATTCTCAAAAGGCCGGGCCAAAATTGCGTCGTAACCCGGTGCAGGGTCTTTAATAAACCTCCGGTACACCCAGTCGAAGCCCTTCGGAGTCCAAACGCCAAACCCGCATAACTTACTGGCCTTCGGGTCGCGCAACCTGCCTTCCAGCCGGAGCCACGCACCCTCCTGCGAATAACTGAGTTCATCCAGTCCGAACCATGCCAGGTTCGTTCCGCGCAGCCGCTCGAATTCATCAACCGCCCGCAATAGAATGCGCGAACCGGTATCCGACATCGTCAGCACATTCTCGCTCTTCTGCAGTTCAAATGGCAGCCGGCTTGTTTCGAGTGCCTCCGTCAGCGACGCCACCGTCGCATCGCGCAACATGGGATATGTCGGAGCCCCGATCAACCCCGTCCTT
>CAIYDY010000230.1 GCA_903925015.1 uncultured Acidobacteriia bacterium | reverse complement strand
TCGACAACCCCAGTACCCAACGCGGCCCTGCTTCGCCAACCACAACATTCTCCTCCTTTTTCCTCCCCAATGCCGCCCGCCCCCATTTCCATCCGCTTGGGTGATTTCCGGTCATCAGTGTTTCGTTTTTCTGTTTTTGGATTTGGGGATCGGAACTGGAGGACAGTTGGGGTTCGGCGATGTCGGATGAGGGGGCCGGAGTGGCAGGCACCTGCTGGCGGAATTTGCGGTAGGCCATGAGGGAGCGGGCGGCGCGCTCGTACATACGGGTGAAGCGGGTTTCATAGCGGTTGAGGAGTTCGAAGGACCGGTTCTCCTCGGCGAGCGAGGTGATGGCCATGTAATGGTCAGTCGTCTGCGGGTTTTGGATTTCGGTCTTGGCGAGTTGGAGGTTGATGCCGGCGGATTCGAGGGCGGCGATGCGGGTGCGGCGCCAGAGTGCCATGGCCATGGTGTCGACGAGGCCGCGCTCGTGCTCATCGGTGGGGAGCCAAGTTTCGTATAGGTCGGCGATGAGGCTGGTGAAGAGCTCAGGTGCCTCGCCAGCTATGGTGCAGATGCGGGCGAAGATGCCATGGCGTTCGGCGTTTTGGGCGGAGATGGCCTTGCCTTCGGGGGCGACGGGACCGTGGGATTTGGCACCGTTGGCGCGGGACGCGGCGATTTGGGCTTCGGATCTTGGCTTGGGGGCTTGGGTGGTGTTGGTTTGGTTCGTGGGTTCCATCGCGCGACCATGCTAGCCGGGCGGGAGTGGGGAAACGAACCATTGCGGGCGGGAACTACTCTTGTGGAAAGGCTGTTTGGTGTTTGTTTTCTATGCGGTGGGGGAAGTTGAAAATTCTTGAAAATTCCTGTGACTTGGTTGAAGTACCTGGTTGGCCCGAGTCCAAAATTGCCGCGAACCGGTTGGACTTGGCATAGTCGAAGCGGTAGTCGGTTTGAGTTCGCGATCATCGACATTTGACAAGTGGGTTCGAGTGCTTCCTGATGGTCACTCGTCTCATTACCGTTCTTTGCCGTGCGTTGATCATTCGAATGTGCCCCGGCGGCGCTTTTCAATCAGGTAGATGATCTCGGCTAGGCTGACCGCCGATAGCGCAATCTCAGGTCCATAAAGGCTCTGGCGGGCTCGGACAGGCCCGGATTCCGGCAGCAGAGGCCACAACCCAGCGTGGGTATCTGCCACTCCGACGATCACGCTGAACTGCCACCAAAGCCGTCGAACATTTGACGCCGATTCTCGTCTATTTCCGCCGCTGTTGGACCGGGGCCATATTGAGCCAAAAGCCCATATGCGGACTGCTTCGGTCTACGTGCCGGTATGGCATTGGGTTCCGATTTGGGTTCCGATTTGGGTTCCGATTTGGGTTCCGATACTGTACTTCCGGCCAACTCGGCTAGGTAGCGCGGTAGCGGGAGATTAGCGCAGGCTGCACGCACTTCCAGAGCCGAGGCTTCTTGGTCGGACAGTTCGATTGTCAGGATCATTGGAGTGGCTGTCCTAAAACTTAGGGTAGCGCAGGCGGGATGGTTACTATTCAGACAATCGGAACATGGTGCGGAACCCTTCCTGTTCGAAATGGTGGTCGTTGGTCAGAACAGCATACAGGGACTCGGGCGCATCGATTGCATAGAAATGCAGTCCGCCAAGCTATAAGCTTTGTCGAAACGGGCGGCGTACAGGGCGAGGCCGGCCAGGAAAGATTCATGGGTTTGCGGCAGCACCCAAATGGATGGATCGGTGAGTATGGCGGCAGTGATCGCAGCTGCCTTCTTCCGTAGCATCGGCCCCCTACCAGCGAAATAGGTCAGAAATTCGGTCAGCACCTCTTCGGTGGTGACGATGTTCGGTCGGGAGAAGGAGGTATCAAACGCGGTCGCCGCGACGTGGGTCGAGTCGCCCGGATTGGTTATCGCTATCCAGTAGAAGGCGTCGACAAACACGGCGTTGCGGAACTGGTCGATCAACTCTGGCTGTCCGCCCCTTGCGGGACCGATTTTTGGGTGGTGTACTTGCGGGGCCACCCATAAATGTAGTGGTCGTGTTCACTGGCACCGTCGGAGGGGAGCTTCGCAAGTTCGGCAGGGGGTACGTCTGCCATGATAGCGGCGATTACTTGGGAGATTCGTGTGCTGGGTTCGTTGGAACAAGCCCCGACAGGGGCTGGCACCCGGCCCTCAGCCAAACGGCCAAGATATTGGGCCAAAGAGAGCCCGCAGGTTGCAGCGGCTGCGGCGAGAGCCTCCCCTTGGCTGTCCGGGAGTTCGATCACCATCGACATTCTAGTTGTAGGATACACCGATTCGGGGGCGGAATCACGGGACTCCGCCCTGTCGGGGTTTGTTGGGCTAGAAAGTGGCGCGGAGGCCGGCGACGGAGATGGAGAAGGGGAAGGTCGCCGAACAGGTTGCGGTGGAGGAGGCGAGCTAGCCGGTTAGCGCGCCGCAGGTGATGGACTGGTCGGCCCCGGTTTCCGAGGTGACGCGGAGGGGCGGGTGGTGCCGGTGGGTGGATTGGCGACGCTGGTGCCGTTCACTCACTTTGGGCCATAATGGAAGCATGTGGATCGCACCGGCATTCGCCAAACCCGACGAATTGGACGCCGCCGTAAGTGGCGTCCGGGAATCACTGAAGCCGCAATTGGCCGACATTACATATACCTTGGGCTCCGACTGGGCTGGCGATCCGGCCATCTTTTTCCACGTTGTCATCCCCGACGCGCTGGCCGAACACGACCCGCGTCTGCGCAAGTCCCGCCACCTGATCTTCGATATCGAAGATGCCCTGCAGCCGGTTGGAAAATGGGGTGTGATGCCGTACTTCAGTTTCTCGACGGAATCCCGCGACGCACAAAACTAGACGATCCGATGGCTTACCCGGACGACCTTCTCGAACTCGCTCG
This sequence comes from uncultured Acidobacteriia bacterium, assembly GCA_903925015.1. Classification (GTDB taxonomy): domain Bacteria; phylum Acidobacteriota; class Terriglobia; order Bryobacterales; family Bryobacteraceae; genus BOG-234. The sequence goes on along the minus strand of CAIYDY010000230.1, from coordinate 19,959 downwards.
AAACTTGCTGGAGTCGGTGGCCACCGATGTCGGCCCCAGCCTGAATCAAGCAGGGCTCAGGCGTGGGGTCTCGACTGCGTACTATGCGATATTCCACTTGCTGATTGATGAGGCGACGGTCAACTGGGGTCGCGAAGAACTTCGTCCAGAGCTTGGAAGACTGTTCGACCATGGTCGAATGCGCGCCGCATCTACCGAACTTCAGGCGGAAATTGTGAGATCCTTGCCTAAGGGAACCAAGGGTTCGACCGACAAGCAATTGAATGCGAACGTGCGCATGAATGAGAACCTGCGCATCGTTGCAAGCACGTTTCTCGGTGCGCAGCAGGCTCGAAACCAGGCCGACTACAATACAGCCAAGATCTGGACCCGCGACGACGCGCTCTGGGAAGTTGAACGGGTCGTCGAGGCGTTCGAGGCGTGGCTGGCGGTTCGCATGGAGCCGCGTGCCCAAGCCTACCTGCTATCGCTGCTGGGCAAACGAGGTTAACCTTCTGGAGCGGAATGCGGCCCCAAGGCAGAGTCGTTCAGACCTGCCTTGGGGCCTCGTGGGTTTGGGTTACCAGGAGGCGGTGATGATGCCTCGGGAGAAGCCGGCGGGGAAGGCTACCGTCGCTGTTGTGGTGGAGGCGGCCAGGGTGCCGGACAGGGCCGGGCAAGTGACGATCATGTCCGAGCCTTGGTCGGAGGTGATTTGCAGCGTGACGGCGGTTCCGACCGGGATGTTGGAGGCTTGGATCACGATTGGCACCGAGTTGGAGGTGTTGATGGAGGCGTCCGGGGTGACGAAGCTGCCTGTCGGCGAGGCGGGGAGGCTGACTCCGTTCACTGAGATTGCCTTGATGGTGCCGCCGGAAGTGGTGGGGAGGTAGAGGTTCGGGGTCGCGGTGATGGTGTAGGGACCCTCAAAGCCAAAGTTTCCCGTGTAATTGCCGGATTCGACCCGGATGCGTCCAATAGTGAGGCGGTGGTAACGCCGTTCACCCAGTGGGTGCCAATGCCTTGGACCTGGAGGGACACTTGGGTGCCCTGCTGGACGGTGGTCGGGGTCAGAGTCATGCCTGAGGGCTGGGTGATGTTGACCAGCAAGGCATCGGAGGCGGAGGGGGCGTTTTCGCCAAGGGTGGTGACGGTGATGCCGCGGTAGCCGGTTGGAGCCGAATAGCTGGCGGTGATGTGTCCAGTGAGGTGGCCCGCGTCCACCACAACGAGGTCGCTGACGCTGATTCCGGAACCGAAATTCACGGAAGTGGCGCCGTCGAGGAAATGGGTGCTGTAGACGGTGACGCCGTTGACAGTATTGGAAGTACCCGTGATGGTGAACGGAACACCCGTGTCCCCCTGGCTGAGAGTGAGTTTGCCGGAGGTGCCATTTACCGATGAAATGGCCGCGATGCCCGCTGTCACGCTGAACAGGCCGGGGTGGGAGACATCGTCAATCGCACCGTTACCGAGGTTGGTGATCATTTCGGCGGAACGGGGTCCAGTGGGCGTGCGGGGATCGACCGAAATGGTGGCGGTGCCGTGGAGGTTGTCGATGTAGTTCCAGTTGGTGACGGTGACACCCTGGCCGAGGATCGGGATGGTGTTGGCGGTGAAGTTGGTGTTGGTGCCGGTGATGGTGACGGTGATGGGTCCCTGGCCCTGGGCGGCGGACGATGGCGAGACCGAGGTGAGGGCCGGCGAGATGATGCTGGAGTCGGTGTAGAAGTTCGTCACCAATTGCTCGGAACCGGTGTTGACGAAAACCGGGTGCCAGCCGACCGGGGCCGTTAGAGGGATGGTGAGGTTCACGGTCAATTGTGTGTTCGTGACGTTGTAGGGCGTGCCGAAAACGCCGTTGGTCGCCGGGCCCATGCCGACTGTGGTGGTGCCGTCAAAGTGCGTGTTCGCTCCGGTGATGGTGACCGGGAAGGTGACGGCGTCGGCAGCATGGTGGAAGGGAGAAATGCTGGTGATTACCGCCGGGGTGCTGGTGACGCTGAACCGTGCGGTGACTACGGTGGAGGGGGATCCCGGGATGGTGAGGGTCACGGTGCGGGGGCCCGGCGTGGTGGGGGCGGTAGGCGCGATGGCGAAGGTTGCCGTGCCCGTGGACTGGCCAACAGGGAAGCTGTAGGTGGGGATGGTGACACCCTGGCCGTCGATGGTGGCGAATGTGCCTGTGCTGAACTTCACGCAGTCGACGGTGAAACCGATTCCGAGGGAAGTCCCGATCATACCCGAAGCGGGGTTCAGGGAGAGCGTCGGGGTGCAGCCGCCGATGGTGAGAGCGCTCTGGGTGCCGGAGTTCCCGCTGGTTCCGGCCAAGGTGGCTGTTTCGCCGCCGGTGGCCATGGTGATGCCCGTGGTGCCGAACGGGGCAGTGGCGGGGACCGTGATGTCGACGAAGGCCTTGGTGGCGTCGGCCTGGGAGATGGTCACGCGGTTGACTACGGCACCTCCGACCGAGGCTGTGGTCAGGCCCTGGACCCAGTGGGTGGCGGAACCTTGGACCGAGAGTTGGTAGCTCTTGCCCGCGATGAGCGCGGTGGGGGCGACGGAGGTGATGGTGGCTGCGCCGGGGAGAACGGAGAAGCTGAACGGGAGGTCGGTGGCGAAGTCGGTGCCGAGCGCGAGGGTGGAGAGGATGACGGAGCGGGTGCCGGTGTAGGCGACGGGCGCGATGCCCAGGGTGACGGTGGCGTGGGTGTCATCGGCGACGGCGACGGAGGTGGAGATGTTGGGGCCGAAATCGACGAGGAGCTTCTTGGTGAATTCCGTATTGGCACCGACGACGGCCACCGCGAGGCCGGTTGCGCCCTGCACGCCTGTCGTCGGGGTGACGGAGAGGAGCTTGGGGGCCGAGGCAACCGTGACGGTGAAGGCGTTGGCGAGGCTGGCGATTTCGCCGTTGGTGGTGGCGGTGACCGAGTAGGTGCCGAGGGCGGCGGTGGGGCTGATGGAGATGGAGGCGGCGAGGGTTTGGGCCGTGGCGTTCACAGTCACGTTGCCCACGTTGATGCCAGGGCCGAAGGATACGCCGGTACCGCTTTGGGTCCAGTTGGTGCCGGAACCGGTGAGGGTGACGGACAGGTTCTGTCCCTGGACGCCGGTGGCGGGGGAGATCTGGGAGATGCGGGCGGAACTGGAACTGACGGTGAAGCCGTTGGTGGCTTGCGCGAACTCGCCGCCGGTGACGAAGGTCACGGTGCGGGGTCCGACGGGCGCGAGGCAGTCGACGGTGACGATGGCCCGGGCCGCCGTGTTGGTGGTGGGGGTGACGGAGCTGACGGTGATGCCGTCACCGAAGTTGGCGACCGGGGTGCCGTTCAGGAAGTGGGTATTGGTGCCGACAACGTCGATGGGGAGGTTCGCGGCGCACTGGGCGGCGACGTTGGGCGAGATGGAGGAGAAGGAGAGTGCCTGGGTGGAACTGACGGCGAATCCGCCCACTTGGAAGGGCGATCCGGCGGGGCAGGAGGATGTCAGGGTGCCGGAGGGGATCGCGCAAACCGTGTAGGAACCGGGGGTGGCATTGGCGGGTACCGGGATGTTGGCGGTGATCTTCTGGCGCGTTGCGTCGAACGCGGTCACGGTGCCGAGGAAGAAGGTATTCGAAGGGCCGGTGAAGCCGACGGAAATCTGGGAGGGGCTGGCCGGGGCCGCCCACGAGGTGTTCCTCAGGGCGATGACGACTCCGGTGGCGGTGGTGCCAGACTGGGCGGCACCGGGTGAGACGTTGGAAATCAGGGGCGCGGGCGAGATGGTGAAGGGCGATGCCGTGTTGCTGGTGAAGGCGACGCCGCCGATGGAGCCCGAGATGCTGATGGATGTGTTCGCGATCGCGGAGGCGGTGGCGAGCGACGACGGCAGGGTGAAGATGACCTTGCGCGCGGTGGTCGCGGTGGTGGTGGCTAGGTTGGGGGTGACCGTGGTGGCGGCGAACGTGACCGGGCTGCCGTTGCCCGATGGCGGCGTGATGGTGACGTTGACACCGGTGGCGATACCTGCGAAACCGGTGGTGTTGAGCTGGACGGTCTGACCGGCGTAGGGCGAGGCCGGGTTCAGCGGGAGCGAAACGGTAACAGCCGCGGCCAGCGAAGTGGCGAGGGCCAAAGGCAAAAGGGCGGCAAGGGTGTGTGCGGTGCGCATTCGGTTTGGGCTACGTCCTTTTTCGGTCAGGGGGATCAAAAGGGGCCTGTGGGCCCGCTGTCCGCGCGGTAAAAATACTCTTCAAATGTGTGTAGCGGAAACGCTACGGGAAACCGGACAAACTTTTTTAGCTTTTTACTTTTTGCGGCGGCTCTTGGCACGCAGACCGGCGGCGACGGCGAACCCGCCCAGGAGGAGCAGGCCGGTGGCCGGTTCGGGAGTCACAGCGTTTTGGGCTTGGTCGGAGACGTAGCCGTCCTGCTGTTCGGCATAGCTGCCGGGGAAGCCCGAGGGAACGATGAATGTCGCGGTCACGACCCCGTCTGAGAAGAAGGTTGGGCCGGCACCACCGGCACCGCCGTTTGCGGCCGGGTCGAAGATGGCGAAGCTGGACTGGTCCAGGGTGCCGGTGAAGTCGATGCGGCTGATGGTGGTGGTCGGGGTGGTGCAACTGGAGACGTCGGCACCGTTGCAGAGGTCGAAGTCGAGCAGCGTGTCGGCGGTGGACACGAGGTTGTCATTGGAACCCTGCCAATGCAGAACAAAGGGCGTGGCCAGTGCGGGCCCGGCGTGGTTGTAGAAAGAGCTCGAGTAGGTGATGGTGAGGGTCCAGTTTGTGATTTCGAGCGCATCGCAGACCACATAGGTGGAGTTGCAACCTCTGCCAGTACCGGTTTCGTTGGTGAGCGCGAGTTCCTGGATTCCGCTGGAGGGAAGGTCAGCCGAGAGTGACAGGTTGATGACTGGAATCTGCCCGGCGAAAGCGGACGACGAAAACAGGACGAATAGTACTGCGGGGAAGGCTCCGAGTGCTTTGGACATAAGTGTTTGAAGTAGGTTAGCAGAGGACTTTTTGGGTGTCAATGGCCGGTAGCCGGCACTTGGTTACAACACAATGTATTGGGTTCATGCTTTCCGATCTTTTTCCGCCCTGTTTGTCTGAAGCTTTTTGAGGTTCTTCCGGCATAAGTGTGAAGGCCAAAGTTGTTGACCTGCAGTGGTTGAGTTTGAATTGGAGCCTCCGCATTACTGAGCGATTATGCCCGCCGCAGATAGCGTGACGGGGATTGGTTGGGTCGGATATGGGGCCAAAAACATTTTCCCCAACCAAGTGGTCGCTATGGAGGTAGCCACCCCGGCCTGAATATCCGGAACCGGCAGCGTGGGACACCCCCCGCGGGATGTAGGAAACTGGAATGGAGACGTGGTGAACGAAATTCGATTGGCGGGCATCGATTTGGCAGGCATGGCTGGTACCGGGCGCGGACGATCCACCCGCATTCCGCCGGTTCTGGCAGCTCTGGCGTTGGCGGCCTCAGGCCTGACGACGAGCGCCTGCGGGCGGAGCCACACGGACCCGGCCAAGGTGTACAAGATCGGCTACGGCGGCGACCGGCCGTTGCATTACCGCGGTGACGACGGCAAGCCGACGGGCTTGGCAGTATCGATGGTCCAGGAGGCTGCCCGGCGACGGGGCATCCGGTTGGAGTGGGTGCAGGCCGCAATGGCGATGGAGGACCTGCGGTCGCAGCGCCTCGACTTTTTTGTCCTGCTCACGGATCTGCCGGAACGCCGCAATTTGGTGCATCTGACCACGCCGTATCTGGCAACCGAGACGGCGTTCCTGGTGCGCGAGAAGTCAACATTCCACAATTTGGGGGACTTGGCCTCGGCCCGGATCGCGTTCAACAACCTCGAAGTCCACCGATTGGCAGTAGCCCGGCTGGTGCCCGGCTCGGTCCGGATCCCGCGCGGATCCACGACGGAAGCCATCGGGGCGATCCACGGGGGAATGGCCGATGCGGCATATGTGGACCAGTACGCCGGAGTGATCGGGTTGCTGGACGGCGCGGCCAGCGAGCCCCTCCGGATCATCCCTTCAGGGGTGCCGGTACGCCAGCTTGCGCTGGCTTCCACCTTCGAGTCGCAGGGCCCGGCGGATGAGATTAGGGATGAAATTGCGAAGCTTAGCGAAAATCAACAACTGACGCCCGTGTTGGCACATTGGAGCATGTTCCCGGTCCTGATGTCGGAATCCGTGGATGCGCTCAACCAGGAACGGATGAAAGTTCGTGCCCTCGGCTGGGGAGCCATGGTTCTGGCAATTCTGATCCTGGTTTTTGCCGGCCTCGTCTGGAGACTGCGGCAGCGCAACGGGCTGCTGGCGGAAAGCGAATCCCGGTTCCGCACATTGGCCGAGACGGCATTCGAAGGCGTGATGATCCACGACGGCGTTCGGATCGTGGAGGCCAACCCACAGTTCTCCCAACTCTTCGGATATGACTCCCCCGGGGAACTGATTGGGAGCACGGGCCGCCCCACCATCCTAACCGGGGAATCAATCGTGAAGCTCCAGGATCGAATCTCCGGCGGTAGCAACTTGAAGCCGTTGGAGATCGTGGGAATCCGCAAGGACGGATCGCACTTCGACATTGAAACGCAGGGCTGCAATTCCACATACCGCGGGCGGAAAGCCCGCGTGGTTGCGATGCGGGACATCAGCGAGCGCAAGAAATCGGTGGAAGTCCGGTCCAAGCTGGAGGCACAGCTGGCCCAAGCTCAAAAGATGGAGACCGTGGGTCGGCTCGCCGGTGGGATCGCGCATGACTTCAACAACCTGCTGACAGTGATCATCGGTTACTGCAGTTTGATCCTCAACGATCCGGACGTGAAGGGGCGCTCGCGGAATCGGGTTTCCAGCATACAGACTGCCGGGGAACGGGCAGCGGAACTAACGGGACAGTTGCTCGCCTTCAGTCGGCGCCAGGTGATCAAGCCGTGTCCGTTGGATTTCAACGCCCTGGTTCGGGAAACCTGGTCACTGATGGCCAGGCTCATCCCGGCAAATATTGAAGTGGTCAGCTTCCTTGATGAAGGCCTGCCGATGGTGATGGCGGATTCCGGCCAGATGCATCAGGTGGTGGTGAATCTGCTGCTGAATGCCCGCGACGCCATGCCCGAGGGCGGCCGACTGGTTCTGGAAACCAGCAGGGTCATACTCGACGCCTCCTATGCGGACCAGCATCCGGAGGAGGTTGTTCCAGGCAACTACGTTCTTCTCGCCGTGACAGACAATGGCATAGGGATGGAGCCCGAGGTCGCGTCCCGTATTTTTGAACCGTTTTTTACCACCAAGCCGACAGGTGCCGGTACAGGTCTGGGTCTGGCCACAGTCTACGGCATTGTGCGCCAAAGCGGTGGCTGGATTTGGGTCTACAGCGAACCCGGAAAGGGCAGTACCTTCAAGGTGTACCTCCCGGTGGCGGAATCCGTTCCGTTGGTTGTGGAAGACACGACGCCAGGCCATGCCCTCGCCGGAACCGCAACCATTCTTGTGGTCGAAGACCAGGAGAATGTCCGGGAGCTGATTCGGGAAATTCTCGAAGGTAAAGGTTATGGGGTTCTGGTGGCTACAAACGGTGCCGAGGCGTTGGCCCTCTTGCACAGTTCGGCCCAGCAGATTGACCTGTTGCTGACCGATGTGGTGATGCCTGGAATCTCCGGCAAGGAACTCGCCGAGCAACTGCAGCGCGAGATGCCCGGACTGAAGGTGCTGTTCATGTCCGGCTACACGGAGAATGTCATCGTCAACCGGGGGATTCTGAAGCCTGGGGTGGAATTTTTACCCAAACCATTGACGCCGGATTCCATCATTGCGAGCGTGGTGCGCGTTCTGGGGGCTTAGAACTGCCTTGGAAACCGGTCGACGTGGGTCTCCCGAAACCGATTCCGTCCGGCGTCCCAGCTCATCCGCTCCACAACAAGCGCGGCTGCGGTGGTGCGGATGACGTTGAAGGAATTGGCCTCGCCGCGAACCCGGCTGGAGGTCGCGGTGCCCGCTTGGACCACAATCGCATCATGGCTGCCGATGCGGAGATGCTGGACGCCTCCGGCAAATGCGCGGTGCTCATGCCCGGCGAGGATCAGATCCACACCGCAATCCTTCCAGTGATCAAACGCCGTGCGGGCACGGCCCGCCGACACCCCTGGCCAAACATGGGGTATATCCAACGGATGGTGGACCACCAGAACCTTTACTTGTGAGGGGGCGGCGGCATGGAAAAACGCCCGCACTTTCTCCATCTGGTGGCGGTTGATCCGGCCCCCTTTGAAGGCCAGGGCTCGGGCGGTGTTGATTCCGATCACGGCGAGCCCGGGATCCGAGTATGTTTGCTCCGTTTCGGGGTGGATCTGACTGCGGAACCGGCCCCAACTGGAAAAGAAGCGCTGCCAAGGATTGCCGATTGCGGGTACGTCGTGGTTTCCGGGGACAACGATTAGCTGGCCCGGAAGGCAGTCCAGAAAGAGCCTCGCCTCCTGGAACTGGGATAGCTTCGCGCGTTGCGTCAAATCGCCTGAAACCGCGACCAAATCCGGCTCCACTGCACGGATCGCAGCGACCAGCGGTTCGACGGTATCCAAATGTACCGCGCCGAAATGCAAATCCGAAATGTGGACGATTGTCCGGGTCATTTCGGCTCCGGTGCGGTTGCGGGGGGAACCAGGACACGGATGGATCGCGGGTCGATTGAATACTGCAGTGGCCCCTTCATCCGGATGACCTCGCCGTCCAGTGAAACATGGAGAGGGCGCTTCCGGCGAATCGTGAGTTGGCGCGCGGTGAAAGCCACCAGATCGCGGTCATCCCGGACGGTTCCGAGCATTGTCCGCACGGCCAGCCGCAGCATGCCAAAGGCGCCGACCCGCACCGCACTGCAAACGCCCAACACGCCCTGATCGAGTCGCGAGCGTGTACCCGTCGACTTGCCCGCGAGCGCATAGACATTGTTGCCGATGAAGACAAACGGCGTGGTCCTGGAAACGGAGCGGCCGTCGGCCTCGATCCGCAGTCTTTGGAAGGGCATCCTGAAGAGCGTGCGCAAACATGCGAGCAGAAAGGCCGGCCACTTGGGGATTCCGGCGCGCCGCACGCGCTCCCGTTCGCGGACCATCGCCGGGTAGGCACCCACGCCGGAGTTGTTGAGAAAGATGTGGCCGTTGACGAAACCCGCGTCGACGGTGCGCTCCGGACCGTGCAGGAGGGCCTGCATGGCGGCTTCGAGGGTGGAGATCCCCAAATCCTTGGCAAAGTGGTTGAGGGTTCCGAAGGGGAGGACGCCCAGCGTGGCAGCGGTTCGATGGACCGCCGAGGCAACGGCGTTCACGGTTCCGTCCCCGCCGCACGCGACCACGACGTCGCAGCCTTCCGCCACCGCCATCAGTGCCGAGAGCCGTGGATTGCCTCCGCATTCAAACTCGCGAACGTCGAATCCGGCAGCGCGCAGACGTGCCTGGGATTCCCGGAAATCGGTATTCCTGTCGACCGCCCCGGATTTTCGATTCAGCACGAATCCGTAGCGCCGCATGGGACCGCCACAGTGCCCAGCCATCTCGTCACCCAATCGGAACTTGCCTCATCGGTTTGCGCCTGGCGGATTTACCGATTGGGATGTCAGCCTTGGCTGGCGGTTTGCACCAATCCGATCGCTCTTTTGGCGAGTTTGCGAGCGGGCGTTGCCGATTCCTGATCGTCGGAGAACCCTCGCAGCAGGATGTTTGGGCGGTCGGGGAACTCGGCGACAAGTGTGAGTTTTCCACCGGTTGCCGCCACCGACTTCTGGAACGCGGAGAAGAAGAGATCGCTATGCTTCTCAATCCGCGAGACATCTTCCGCAGTGATCCGCAGGGCCTTCGCCACGTTGGTTCTCGCTCGGTTTCGCGCGCGACGTAATTCCCGTCGGGCCGTTTCCTGGGCAATCAGATCTGCGGCGCGGGTCTCGACCTGAGCGCGCAGCTCAGGTTCAAGCCGAGCAGTCATGTCCTTGGCACTGACAGGCATGTCAACCTCTTCCTTTGTTGCCGGGCAACCGCCCCAAATGGGCCTCAAATCGAAGACTGGCTTTGCGCAACAATTCTTCGTAGAAACGCCGTTGACCGACTCCATGCTTGTCGCCGGCCACCAAGAGAATCGCCCTCCGCCGAGGATCGAAGGCGAACGCCAACCTCCATTGTCCATCAGCAGCGGAAAACCGTAACTCTTTCATATTCGCATGACTGGAACCTTTCAAGGTATCCACTCGCGGTCGTCCCAAGGTGGGACCAAAGTGTTCAAGAAAGTTCCGTGAGAGCTGCCACTTCAACTCGGACAGGAGCGGGTAGCATCTCGAATTCGGGTACAAACTCCTCGCAGTACTCGACAATCCAAGCTGCCACGGAAATGCCTAGTTGAGGAAATAGGTCCGGTAGAGGGTATCGCGCTGCTTGGGGACAAAGCCGGCGTCGCGGATCAGCCTGCGAAGCTCTTCCTCCGTCGCCTGGTGGTGGGTTCCCGCCGCAGACACAACGTTTTCCTCGATCATGATGCTGCCCACGTCATTGCCGCCGAAACGCAGCCCGATCTGGCAGGTTTTCAGTCCGGGAGTCACCCAGGAGCTCTGGATGTTGACAATGTTGTCCAAGTAGATTCGCGAAACCGCCAGATTCTTCAAATACTCCACCGCAGTGGCTTCCTCCTTGATGAAGCGGCCAAGCGAGGTCAATTCGCGCTGGAAAGCCCACGGGATGAAAGCGGTAAACCCGCCGGTATCCTCCTGGATTTGCCGCACGATGTCGAAGTGGTTCATCCGCTGCTCGATCGTCTCGCCGCAACCGAACATCATGGTCGCCGTCGTCCGCATGCCGAGTGCATGGGCGGTACGGTGGACGTCGATCCATTCCTGGACACCGCACTTCAGACGGCTGATGCGGTAACGGACTGCGTCGTCCAGAATCTCGGCTCCGCCACCCGGAATCGAATCGAGCCCCGCGTCGCGCAGGCGGGCAATCGTGTCCCGCAGAGAGAGACCGCTCACCTGGGCAATATTCACGATCTCCGGGGCCGAAAAACAGTGGCACCAGATGTTGAATTTCGCCTTGATCGCGCGCAACAGGTCCTCGTACCACTCGATCTTGAGGTCCGGGTGCAGGCCGCCTTGGAAGAGCATGCCGGTGCCGCCGAGGTCGATGGTCTCCTGGATCTTGTCGAAGATCACTTCGCGCGGCAAGACGTAGCCTTCCTTGTGGCCCATCGGCCGGTAGAAGGCGCAGAAGCTGCAATACTCGGTGCAGAAGTTGGTGTAGTTGATGTTGCGGTCGATGATGTAGGAAACGACACCGTCCGGGTGGTGTTTGCGGCGGACCGCGTCCGCCTCCATGCCGACGCCGATTAGGTCGTCGGATGCGAACATGTCGATGGCTTCTGCGCGCGAGATCATTCGTCTTTATTGTATCGACAGATTTGCAATGGCAGACGCTTCCGGCCCTGGCTTCCGGCAGGTGACTTGCACCGGTCGGCCTTGATAGACTCTGGCCATGGCGTTCGTTCAGCGTTTGGCTGGGTTTGTTTTGTTTTCCGCAGCATTGTGTGGGCAGGTGGTCGATCCGGCCAAGGAGTGGCAGACCTACGGGCACGATTCCGGTGCGATGCGCTACTCGCCGGTGACTCAGTTGACGCCCGCCAACGTGGGCCAGCTCAAAGTCGCATGGACGTACCACATGCGCCCCGCGGGATTCACGGGTGCGGGTGGCTTTCCGTTCGGTGCCGATGCCGCTGGCGGGGGACGGGGCGGTCGCGGCGGCGTGGTGCCGGCGGGCGATGTGCCCGATGCACCGGCTCCGGCAGCGGGCGCTGGTCGTGGTCGCGGTGGCAGGGGTGCCGGCAATGGATTCCGCCCCAGCAGCGTCACCCCGCTGGTCATCGACGGGATCATGTATCTTTCCACTCCCTACAGCCGGGTTGTCGCCATCGACCCCGTTGCTGGCAAGGAAATCTGGGCATTTCCCCTTCCCTCCGGCACACCGGCCACCCGCGGCGTCGAATACTGGCCGGGCGACGGCAAGACTCCGGCACAGATCGTCTTCGGGACCAGCGACGGCAAGCTTTACTCGGTCGACGCCAAGACCGGCAAGCCCAACAACGCCTTCGGCGACAACGGCGTGGTCAACATGAACACGGCCGAAATTATGCGCGGACTGCCCGGACGCAACGCGCTGACCGCCGCGCCGATCGTCTACAAGAACTACGTCATCGCAGGTGGCACCACACAGGAAGTCCCCGCACTGGGCCCGGCGGGCGACGTCCGCGCCTGGGATATGCGCACGGGCAAGGTTGCCTGGACCTTCCACTCGATCCCCGGACCCGGCGAGAAGGGGCATGAAACGTGGGCTGGCGATAGCTGGAAGAACCGGTCCGGCGTCAATATTTGGGGTGCAATCACGGTGGATGCCAAGCGGGGTATCGTCTATCTGCCGTTCGGCGCTCCGTCAGTTGACCAATATGGCGGAGACCGCGAGGGCGACAACCTGTACGGCACCAGTTTGGTCGCGGCGGACGCCAACACCGGCAAATACCTGTGGCATTTCCAAGTGGTCCACCACGACATTTGGGATGCCGACATGACGGGCGCGCCCGCGCTGTTCGACATCAAACGAAACGGGCGCACGATTCCGGCAGTCGCGGCGGTATCGAAGGTGGGGCTGCTTTTCCTACTCGACCGGGTAACAGGCAAACCGATCTACGGGACCGAGGAGCGTGCTGTCGCCAAGAGCGAGGTTCCCCTGGAGCGCGCGGCCAAGACGCAGCCCTACCCGCTCAAGCCGCAGCCGCTGGTCCGCATGACGATGAGCGAGAAGGACCTCAACACCCTGACGCCCGAGTTCGAGGCGGGCTGCAAGAAATTGAGCGAAGGCCTGCAGATGGGGGGCCCGTTCCTGCCACCGGCGTACAACCGGCTCCGCGTGCAGTTCCCCGGCAACCACGGCGGTGTGAACTGGGGCGGCGTCTCCTTCGACCCGCAGCTGGGATACCTCTTCGTCAACACCAACGAGCTGGGCCAGATGTCGGGCGTGCGCGACCACGACCCCAAGGACGGCCCCGCTCCGGCAGCCGGTCAGGGGAACCGCGTCGATCCGACCGGTCCCTACGAAGGGTTCCCGGGCGGCGGTCGGTACAGCATCCGCATCGAGGGCTCGGCACAGCAGATTCCCTGCCAGCAGCCGCCATGGGGCAACCTGACGGCGGTCAATGTGAACACAGGCGAGTTCGCATGGCGCGTGCCGCTGGGTGTCACCGATGGTCTGCCCGCTGACAAGCAGAACACCGGACGGCCGGGCAACGGTGGGACAATCGTGACCGCCGGCGGCTTGGTTTTCGTTGGTGCCACCGACGACGCGCGGTTCCGGGCGTTCGATTCCAAGACTGGTAAGGAAGTGTGGACCTACAAGCTGAACGGCGCGGCCGAGGCCACCCCGATGACGTATTTGGGGAAGGACGGGCGGCAGTACGTGGTCATCACGGCGACCGGCGGCGGTTTTTTCAATAATCCGGTGACGGACGACAGCATCATGGCGTTTGCACTGGAGGGCAAATAGCAGCGCGAAGTGCTCTTCGATGCGCGGCCATAGCCCTCGACTTTTCAGAGAGCGAAAGGCGTCCGCCAGCCGAGTCGACTGCGCAACGCCTAGCAATGACGTGCCATCCGCCAGCATTGGCAGCTTTTGTTGATGCCCCCAATCCGTGTGCGAGTAGACGAAGGGGCGTGATGTAAACTAAAAGGAAAGTGATGGCCGTTGGCCAGCATTTCACCCAGCTTCCCCGATCGTCTAACGGTAGGACAGCGGCCTTTGGAGCCGTGAGTCGTGGTTCGAATCCATGTCGGGGAGCCAACTTCCTTTTGCCCCAAGCTTTCTTGCAACACCCATCCCGCTCGACGAGGGCAAGGTATGCCTGTGGTACAAAAGGGTTGGAGAGGTCAGGGCGCAGCCGCTAAAGGCAGCTGTTGGGCACGCGCCGATAATTGGGGAAGTAGACCTTTCCGATTGCCAGTGACGCCTTGCCCCAACCCGACGGCTTCAGGCATCATTCCCTTCACACAACAAAGGACTTAGGAATCCAGCATGTTTGGACGTGGCACGTGGGCTATCTTCGGGCTCGGTAAAGAGTCGCTCGAAACCTTCAGAACAAACTTGGAGGACAGGTCGTTCATGCTTGCGGCCTCGCAGATGACGGCATCGGCCATCACGCGGTGTTCCACCCTCGATACCATGGGGATCAACCCTTATAGCGGCCCCCGTCTTGACGACGAGCATCCGGTTGGCTTGGAGTATGAGCCGGAATTGGCCCAATACGCAACCACGGAACCGGAGGAGCGTGCCAGCCTGAGTCTTTCGCAGGAGATCCTGGATTGTGCCGGGTATGGGGTTACCGAGGCCCAATTCAGCCTTCACTCCAGCATGCCTTGGTATGGCTTGTGGGCTGTCGCGAACGAATGGAAGGACGTCAGCGACGTTGCTTCCATCAAGGAACAGCGCTGTTACAACACGTTGGACCGGCCTTATAAGTTTCTGGAGTCCGCCGACAAGAAGACCGTTGACCAGGATACGCTCGGGGCAACTGCCGCCGTCCGCAAGCAAGTTCCCGTACTGTTGGACTTCAATGACGGACTCGTCTATATAGAGAACACCAACAAGGATTTGATCTACCAGATCACGGTCCGACTCAGGCTACTGGGCCTTGAGATTCTCCCTGTTGCCTGGACGTATCCGGACCGTCCGAATTGGCCCGCCGAAATACTCAATCGGCTTTATGAGAAGACGGAGTTTCAAAACGAGTTTCAGAAGCGCGCCGATGAAGCGGCTCGGTTCGCGTCCAGCGAGATAGAGAAACTGGAAGACAGGGAACTGGAGTCGATTGTCAAGAAGTTCTTTTCCATGACGGAGCTGCCGAGTGGCCTCTGGCTGGGTATTTCCGGACCCGCGCAGATCCGGCTCCATGACGCAAGCGGCCCCATCGCCGTCAAGAGTCCTACAAGCGCTACAACACTGCTCAACGTGACCAATGGTGCCAAGGTCCTCTCGGGGGCACTCACGTTCCAGGAGGTTGTATCGGCCACCAGCAAGAAGGGTGCCGAGTACACGTTCCGCAAGGATCTGTTCTGCGTTGATTTGAGCGACAAGATCAACATGACCGAAATCGGGGCCGCCATGCTGCGCGGATTCAATCTCTCGTCGTTCCGCAAGGATGTGCTGCGCGAGATCCGCCACAGCAAACAGGTCCCGTCCATCGACCAGTTTTGGGCCAACTGGTTGCACGAAATGGGCAATGCGGTGCGGGCGGTTGAAGGAACATTCCGCGACGTACTTGAGATCGACGGGGATCAACCGGCCGGGATTCTCCCGATGAAGATTCCAGGCAAGGAAGCACTACCTGAAATCACCGGGGCCTAACTTGGGACTGGCAATCAATCGCTGGCAGGGCGTTCCACAACTAGTTTGAAGTGGACTGGATCGCGGCGGCTGCTCGGTCGCCGCATCCCGGCAAGGGCTGCGAGCTTGTCCAAACTGACCCGCTTGCCATTCATGCGCGCGCCCCTCGGCATCGCGACCGCAGCGTCGAACGCGAGGCCCAGCGCATGGTCGGAAGCCGGGACCGGTTGCTGCCGCACCATCAATTGATGCCTCGCGAACTCCGCACCCACTTCCTCGCGTAGCGCCCGGCACCCGCTGGACCTGTTGCCGCGAAGCTGCTTCACCCACTTCACCCAGACCTCGTGCAAATGGGCTTGATAAGCAGTCGAGCGGTAGGCCGACTTCAGTTCGAATCTCCCACCCAGCGATGTCACCATTTGCTTCAGCGTGTCCAGTGCCTGCGCCGCGTCCGGCCTCAGACCATCCACATCGGCAGGCGCGGTTTCCGCGTTCCTTTCGAATGCGAGGACCTCAGGGTCCAATAGGTCGGGCAAAGGTGCCACCTTGCATCCGGCGAACATCTGGTAACGTCGGACGGATCTCAATTGCGCGCGCAGCATGTCCGAGGAAAAGGAGCGCTCAGGCGATAGCGGCAAGGGATCAGCCCTGAGGTCCAAAGATTCGTTGGCCGGAGACTCGATGCCCGCTGGCGCGGGATCGGAAGCAGGGAGCTGGGCCGCGTTCAGGCACGCGGAAACAATCGAGAGAAGAAAGAGTTGGAAAACAGTCCTATGCAGCACCAGAGCTAACACTATAACAGCCGCTGGAAACTGGCTGCCCAACACAACAGCGGCATCTCGATTTCGAGCGCCCGAGGGACAGTTCAACCAAGAGAATCAATGCTTTGCCGCATGGTTCAGCGGGTTCGGCATGATATCCTAAGCATTCAGTTTGAGACAGTTTCCGCCACTGGTCTCGCTGCCAAACAAATCTATGAAGCTCACGTTGACCAAGACCGACGAGGCTCCTGCGCTCGCGACCTACGCCCTGCTGCCCATCCTGCGGGCGTACTTCAAAGGGACTGGAGTGGAGATCGAAACAGCCGACATCTCGCTCGCTGGCCGCATAGTCGCCAACTTCCCGGACCGGCTTCGTGACGACCAGAAGATTCCCGACGAGCTGACCCGACTCGGCAACCTCGCGAAGACCCCGGACGCGAACATCATCAAGCTTCCCAACATCAGCGCCTCTGTACCACAGCTCCGGGAAGCGATCGCGGAGCTCCAAGGCAAGGGTTTCGACATCCCCGACTACCCCGAGGCTCCGGCCACCGACGAGGACCGCGCGGTGCAGGCCCGGTATGCCGTTGTTCTGGGCTCGGCGGTGAACCCGGTTTTGCGCGAAGGCAATTCGGACCGGCGCGCTTCGATATCGGTGAAGGCATTCGCCCGGAAGCATCCGCACAAGGGCATGAAGAGCTGGCCAGCTTCGGGTTCGGTGACACGTGTCGCCCATATGGGTGACAAGGACTTCTACGGCAGCGAGAAATCCTTCACTGCCACCACGGCCACCGACGTGCGCATCGAGTTCGTCGACGCCTCCGGCACCGTGAAGGTTCTAAAGGCAAAGGTCCGGCTGCTGCCGGGCGAAGTGCTCGACTGCGCCGCGATGAACGTGTCGGCATTGCGGAGCTTCTACGCCGAGCAGATCGCCGAAGCCAAAGCGGACAACGCGCTCTTGTCGCTCCATCTGAAGTGCACCATGATGAAGATCTCGGATCCGATCATGTTCGGACACTGCGTGTCGGTGTATTTCGCCGATGCGCTCGAAAAGCATGCAGGGGCAATCCAGCAAATCGGCGGCAACGTCAACAACGGCTTGGCCGACGTTCTCCGCAAGCTCGACCAACTCCCGGCTGCGCAGAAGGCCGAGATCGAAGCGGACATCGCAGCCTGTTACGACAAGGGTCCAGGCTTGGCGATGGTCGATTCGCGGGCGGGCAAGACCAACCTCCATGTTTCCAGTGATGTAATTGTAGACGCATCAATGCCGGTCATCGTACGGGACGGCGGCAAGATGTGGGACAAGAACGACGCGCTGCAGGACACCGTGGCGATGATTCCGGACCGTTGCTACGCCACCATCTATCAGGCCGTGATCGACGATTGCAAACTGCACGGGCAGTTCAATCCAGCCACCATGGGCAGCGTCTCCAATGTGGGACTCATGGCTCAGAAAGCCGAAGAATACGGCTCGCACGACAAGACGTTTTCGGCTCCCGCCAACGGCACGATTCGAATTGTGGATGCCACAGGCAACACCCTTCTCGAACAAGTCGTTGAGCCCGGTGACATTTTCCGCGCCTGCCAGACGAAGGACGAGGCCATCCGCGACTGGGTAAAGCTCGCCGTGACCCGTGCGCGTGCAGCTGGCACGCCCGCAGTTTTCTGGCTCGATGCAAACCGAGCACACGACGCGCAGATCATAGCAAAAGTGAACGCATACTTGCCCGAGCACGACCTCTCGGGCCTAGAAATCAGCATCATGACGCCGGTGGACGCGATGGAGTTCTCGCTTTCCCGGATTCGCCGTGGCGAGGACACCATCTCGGTCACCGGCAACGTCCTACGCGACTACCTGACCGACCTGTTCCCGATTCTTGAACTCGGAACAAGCGCCCGCATGCTCTCCATCGTGCCCCTGCTCCAGGGTGGCGCAATGCTGGAGACCGGTGCGGGCGGTTCGGCTCCGAAACACGTGCAGCAGTTCGTGAAGGAAGGCCATCTCCGTTGGGACTCGCTCGGCGAGTATTGCGCCGTGGTTCCATCACTGGAACTGATGGCGGAAAAGAGCGGCAACTCGCGCGCGGCGCTGCTTTCGAAGACGTTGGACGAGGCCATCGGCCAGTATCTGGAAGACTCCCGCTACCCTTCGGCGAAGGTGAACGAGATCGACAACCGGGGTTCCACGTACTATCTGGCACTGGCTTGGGCAAAGGCCCTCGCTACCCAGAACGAGGACGCGGAGATGAAGCAGCGCTTCGTTCCGTTGGCGGATGCGCTGGCCGCAGCAGAGGGTGAGATTACGCAGGAGTTGTTGGCCGCGCAGGGCAAACCAGTGGACATCGGGGGGTATTATTTCCCCGATGAGGCGAAGTGTGCCGCGGCGATGCGGCCCAGCGCAACCCTGAACGCGATCATCGACAGCATGTAGTCGTTTTGGGCAGTACCGGGATACAAACACCCGGTGGGTGACACTTGATTGGGCCCACCGGGTGCAACCTGCGGCATCTTCCTACCGATTAGTACAACGCCGCACTTTTCACAATACTTTTACATCTACTTTGTGTTCTCGCCGGTCACAGTTGCCGACGCGGTTCCGATCCCCGGGGCCCGACAAGGAGAACACTGAGTGAAATTCGACAAAAGGCACGCCCTTCTGCTTAGCGGGGTTGTCATACTGGCAACTTCAGCCTACGGCCAGCAATACCATTCGAGCGATGTTACGCCGCCTAGCGCGGCATCCAATCCCGGATACGGAGTGCTTACCGGCGCGAGGCTTATGGGTGCCAGCAGGGGCAAGCAGGTGGGGGGCGCGGCAACGGCTACGGGCATTCATGCCCACCTCACGCATGGCAATGCGCTCACGGCCACTGACCTGAATCCGACCGGCTACAACTATTCGTTCGCCACCTCAAGTGACGATTTTTCCGAGTGCGGGTACGGAGGATCGGTCGTCGGCATTCGCGGACTTGTGTGGTCGGGCTCAGCCATGGGCTTCGTGGCTCTGCAGCCACCCTCGGGCTTCGCCGATTCGTTTTGCACCGGCGTCGACAACGGCCGCCAAGTAGGTTTTTCGGAAAATCTCATCTACTCGTTCAGTAATTCGCACGCCCTCTACTGGAACAACAGCCCCACGCCCGTCGATCTGCACCCAGCTGGTGGTCTGCCATACTCCCGCGCCATGGGCATCAAAGGCGAAGAGCAGGTGGGTTACATGTCCTCAATCGCATACCCTTATTTCGACGCCGTTCAGGCTTATCACACAGCGAGCCATGCATACCGTTGGACAGGTACCGCGAGCAGCGCTGTCGACCTCCACCCGGCCCTTTTTGATGCTTCGGAAGCCATTGCGACCAATGGTACGCAGCAGGCAGGCTGGGGATACACCGTGCTCGGCACATCCCACTTGCATGCTCTTCTGTGGTCCGGGACGGCGTCCAGTGCGGTGGATCTGTCGCCCGTCGGTTTTACCGATACTCAAATCAATGCTCTGAACGCAACCCAGCAGGTCGGCGAAGGTTGGTCGGGTACTGTCCGGCATGCCCTCCTGTGGAGCGGAACCGCAGACAGTGTGATTGACCTCAACCAGTATCTTCCCGCAGGCTATACAAACGGGGTCGCCACAGGCATAGATGCTGATGGGAACGTGGTAGGTTACGCTTACAACGGCGTCTGGGGCCAAGGTTACGCCGCATGGATTCCGTCCGGTGCGATCGCTGTCGTCTTCGCGCCGAATCAGGCTGGCTCCTATGCGTTGCAGTCGATTTCCATGGCAGCCCCAAATGTCCGGCCGGGGACGGTCGTACAGGGCACTGCGACC
>CAIYDY010000229.1 GCA_903925015.1 uncultured Acidobacteriia bacterium | reverse complement strand
TCAGGAAGTGGTCGTAGCGCTCGTAGTTGATCGCGGGCAAACCCGTGTTTAGGTCGTGGAGGTGGAATTCACCAAGGGCAAGCTCCATGGTGGGGTCGGTGATGGGAAATGCGTCGATACCATCGACATGGCAATCCTTGAGACGGGCCAGATGGGCTCCCAGATATCCGCCGGCACAGCCGATATCGAGAATACGGCTACCGGGGCGGACCCGTTCGAAGGCCATCGTGTGCGGGCTCTGGTAGTCGAATTTGGGGGTGTATTGCGATTCGGGGGCGCAATCGAATTTGGGATCGTGGAACAAGCCCAAGCTCTGCATCCGGGCGGTTAGCGCGGCCTTGACCACGTTGCGGGCATACTTGACGCCGTTCACGTAGCAGATCTCATCGCCGTAATAGGTCGGAATGGGAAGTTCCCGGATGCGGAGTTTGGCAATCAGGAACTGGATGATGATCTCGGTGTCGAAGTGGAAGTCGTTCGAGTTGCGCTCGAAGGGGATGGACCGGAGCGCCCTCGTCGAATAGATGCGGTAGCCGGAATGGAATTCGCTGAGGTTGGTCTTGAGGAGCTTGTTCTCCACCCAGGTGAGGATCCGGTTGCCGACAAACTTGTACATCGGCATTCCACCCTTGAGCGCATCCTGGGGGTGGATCATGCGCGAGCCGAAAACGGCGTCGGCGGTGCCGTTGCGGAGCGGCTCCAGAAGGTCGGGCAGGCACTCCGGCGCGTACTGGCCATCGCCGTGGATCAGGGCGACGAAATCATAACCGTTTTCAATGGCGTAGCGGTAGCCGAGCTTTTGGTTGCCGCCGTAACCCTGGTTGACCGGGTTGAAGAGCGCGGTGATGCGGAAGGGCGATTCGGAATCTCGGCTGGCCCGGTGGCTGTGGGCGAAGGTCTGGTCGCCGGAAGCGTCGTCGATGATCAGGACATCCGTCTCGTAGGTGTCCAGCAGGCTCGCCGGAATGCGCGAAATCACCTTCGTGATCGTTTTTTCAGCATGGTAGGCCACGATGAAGACGAGAAGTTTGGGTTTTTGGCAACCTTGCGACGGCATGCGGTAATCGGGCTTTGTTCCGAGTGTACCAAGTTTTACCGGCGCGCCGGTTCCGGCAGCGCCCGTTCAAACCTGTCTGCTTTCCTATAAGGAGGACCAAGAGCAGATGACTCCCCAGCAAAAAGCCGAATCACTCGGCATCCAATTTGAAAAACAAACCCCCGGATACCTGAACCTGTGCATCCGTTCGGGCAACCAACTGATCACTTCCGGCCACGTGAGCACCCTGAAAGGCAAGCTTGGAGCCGGATTGAGCACGGAGGAGGGCTACGGTGCCGCGCGGGATTGCGCCGCCAAAATCCTGAACTCGGTGTGGAACACCCATGGGACGCTGGACGGGCTACGGGTGGTGAAACTGCTGGGCTGCGTCAATTCCGCGCCCGAGTTCATTGAACACCACCTCGTGATCAACGGGGCCTCCGACCTGCTGCACGAGATCTTCGGCAAGCCGGGCGATGGATTCCACGCACGTTCGGCGCTGGGATTCGCGTCCCTACCGACCGGTGTTGCAGTGGAGGTTGAAGCGGTGTTCGAAATCAAGTAAGATCGGTCGGTGGACAACGCAACCAACCGACGTCAATTCCTGGGAGCCGCCGCCGGTTTGGCCGCAGCCCCGGCACTTCTTGGACAGGCACCTCTTGGAAAAGCCACACGCAGGCCGAATGTCCTGCTGATCATTGCCGACGAATGGCGGGCCCAGGCCACCAAATACAACGGCGACGCCAATGTGCGCACTCCGGTGCTGGACCGTCTGGCAGCCCAAAGCGCCAGTTTCGACACCGCCGTTTCCGGGTGTCCGGTGTGCTGCCCGTTCCGCGCAAGCTTGATGACAGGCCAGTATCCGCTCACCAACGGCGTTTTCATCAACGACGTCGAACTGAAACCCACGGCGGCCACCATGGGGGAGCTGTTCTCCACGGCGGGCTACAAGACCGGCTTCATCGGCAAATGGCATATCTACGGCAGTCCGGACGGAAAATACGGACGCAGGCTGTCGTACATCCCGCCGGAAAAACGGTTCGGCTTCGACTACTGGAAGGCGTGCGAGTGCACGCATGAATACAACAAGTCCCTGTATTACGAAGGCAACGACCAAACACCCAAGTATTGGCCGGGCTACGACGCCTTTGCCCAGACGGACGACGCATGCGCGTTCATGGAGCGGCAGGCCAAGACCTCGGACCCGTTCTGCATGGTGCTCTCGCTGGGTCCGCCCCATTTCCCGCTGCCGACCGCGCCAGTGGAGTTCCGGGACCTGTACAAGAACCGGGAGATCGCCCTGCGCGACAACGTTCCGGCAGACAAGCGCGTGGAATCGGCCCAAATGCACAGGGGCTACTACGCCCACATGGCGGCCCTCGATACTTGCTTTGACCGGATTCTGAAGACTTTGGACAAGGCGGGGATCGCCGAGGACACGATTCTGGTCTTCACGTCCGACCACGGCGACATGATGCTGTCGCAAGGGCTGACGACGAAACTCTACCCGTGGGATGAATCGATCCGGGTGCCTTTCCTGGTGCGCTATCCGCGGAAGATGGGGTCGAAGGCGCAGCACATTCAGACACCGCTGAATTCTCCGGACATTCTGCCGACTCTGCTCGGACTCGCCGGTTTGCCAGTTCCGGGTCATATCGAAGGGCAGAATCTTTCAGGCTTGATGACCGGACAACCAGATGCGCCCGGCGACACCGGAACCCTGCTCAATCTCGCCGTACCGATCACCGAGGCTCGCCGCCATGGAATCGCGGAGTACCGGGGCCTGAGGACCGCGCGGCACACGTATGTGCGGTCAATCCAAGGACCATGGCTGCTATACGACAACCAAGTAGACCCGTACCAGATGCATAACCTGAACGGCAAAACCGAGGCCAAGGCGCTACAGTCACAATTCGACCGCCAGTTGGATGCCGAGCTGAAACGTCGGAAGGATGATTTCCTGCCCGCCGCCCGGTATGTCGAGCGCGCCGGGCTGGGCCATTACGGCGAGGTGAATGTTCCCATTGGCCACCATCCAAGCCCATGGGGGGATTGGGATTCGACGCTAACCGCCCAGAAATAGGCTATTCCATCGGCGGCGTTCCGTAGGTGTGGAATGATTCGATGGTTTTCAAGCCCCAGGCCTGCCCCTTGGCGCGGTCGGCCTGGTTCCAGCGAACGGGCTTCCAATCCGGATCGAGGATGAGGTAACCGCCGGAGCCGATCTCAAACCGGTTCCCGCCAGGCTCGAAGAAATAGAGAAAAAAGGTCTGGCCGATGTTGTGCTTGTGCGGACCGGTCTCAATCTGGATTCCGGCCTCAACAAGGATATCGGCGGCACGCAGCACTTCCTCGCGGCTATCGAGATAGTAGGTGACGTGGTGCAGACGCCCGTGCCCACCGGCGTTGTCCCGGCTGAGTGCCAAGTCGTAGGATTTGTTCGTGGCGGCAAACCACGCACCCATTTCACTGCCATCGTCGAACACGATCTGCTCGGTGAGACGGAGACCGAGAAGCTCGTTGTAGAAGACCCTGTCTGCCGGAATGCTTCCCGAGAGCAGGTTGAGATGGTCGAGGCGGCGCGGGCCTATGCCGTGGATCTCGCGGCGGCGGGGCTGGTTCTTGAATCCGGTGGCAAATTCCGGCGGTGCCGAATACTTCTCGGTTTCGAAGTACAGTTCGACGTGGTGGCCGTCGGGGGACTGCGTGCGCCAAGCGGGACCATGGCCGAAATCATCGCTCCGCCATTCGCCCGTATGGCCGTTGGACAGCAGGTTTTCAGCCAACAAGGCCAAAGTGGCCGCGTTGCGGGTCCGGAAGGCCAGGTGCCCCAAGCCAGGCTTCGCCGACTGCGTCAATTGAAGCGAGAAAAGCTGGTAGTCACCCCACGCGCGCAGGAACACGGAATCCCCGGCGCGCCCGACCTCGGACAGACCCACCAAACCCGTGAAAAACGCGACACTGTCGTCCAAATGGGGGGTCAACAATTCGACATGCCCCAAGTGGGCGACATCGGAAAAACGGGGTTGGAAATTCATCGGGCGCGTCCGGACACCATTGTAGACCCGGAACAAAAATGGCCGGTCGAGAATCCGACCGGCCGCGTCCACGAATCGTTTCCCGTGCGCTACCCGAGGAAGCCAAGGTTCGACGTGCCGAAATTCCCCACGTTCGGGAAAATCGATGCCACGCTGCCCGCTCCGACGCCGAACCACTGAGCCAGAGTCGCCCCGTACTGGTCCACGGACGTCGTCGGAATCAGCGTCCCCCGAGAATTTGCGTCCAGCAGGCTGCCGAGCGCCAATGTTGGGAATTGGCCGAAGAACTGGCCACCCTGGACGCCGCCGCCAATCACAAAATGGTGGCTGCCCCATGCGTGGTCGGTGCCTCCGTTGCTGTTGGGAGAGAGCGTGCGGCCGAATTCGGAAGCGGTAAACGTGGTGACCTGGTTTTCCACGCCCACCTCCTGTGTGGCTGCATAGAACGCACCCACGCACTGGCTCAGTTCCTGCAGCAACTGGTCCTGCAGCGTGAGTTGGCTTCCGTGGGTGTCAAACCCGCCCAAGCCGCAGAAGAAAATCTGACGGGAAATGCCCAACGCCCCCCGGGCCTTGATGATCTTCGCGACCGTCTGCAGCTGTGCCCCCAGTGAGCTGCCAGCCGGGAACGTCGTGGCCAGCGTAACGCCTGAAAGCGCCGAACTGAGCGCATTGGAGTAGCTGACGCCGCGCGACGTGACGGAATTGGCCGCCTGCACCAACTGCAATCCGTTGTCGAACTGGAGCAATTGCTGCAAGCCGACGGCCCGCGCCTGGTTGCCCGCCTGCAACAAGGACACGGAACCAGGGCTGACGGTGGCGGCGAACGTCTGCTGCCCAGTGAGGAAGAGGCTGGACCCGTTCAGCGAGCTCATCGCCGGAAAAGTGGCACCGCTGTTCATCGGTTGCAGGAGGTCTGTAACGCGACCGCCCCAGCCGGTACTGCCGAGGCCCGTTGGATTGGCAGTCTGCCACTGGCTGGACTGGTCCGAGTGCGAGAACAGGGCGTTCGGGATGATCGCCGTGTTGTTGGTGTTGTAGATGTTGCGGTCGATCGGCTTCACCAGCATGCCGAGGTTGGCAACCACGGCCGCCTTGCCCTGCTGGTACAGGTTTCTGACTTCCACCAGCTTCGGGTGCAAACCATACACATCGTTGCCGTTGTTCACCGGCAACAGGCTGGCTTGGGGTAGCGCCAGCGGACCGCGCCCTTTTGCATACAGGCTATACGGTTGCTGGGCCGTGGTGATCGGAACCACGGTATTGTGGCCGTCGTTGCCTCCGCCGAGGTAGATGCACACCAGCGCCTGGTAGTTGGCACCGGCCGCCATCGCATTCATTTCCCCGAACTTGCCCATGGCGCCGAGTGCGCCCGCCGCCGACACTGTGCGGATCGTCTCCCGCAGGAATTCACGTCTGGAACGAATCAACATGGTCTGTTTTCTCCTGTTTCTCTTGTTGTCTTGGATGGTCGGTGCCGGGCCTAGTGCCAGACGTTGTAGAAGGAGGAAGCGACGATCAGCGATACGCCGGTTTCGACTCGGGAGATATTGCCCGCCGCATCGGCAGTGACAGCCGATACGAGGATCTGCTTCATCGCCGCCGGCATCGTGCCGTGGGTCAGCGTGAAGTCCAACGCGTCCACCAATGCCGCCGGATTCGAGCCGAGCGGAACGTAGCCCGTCAGGTCGATCGTGGTGCCCGGTCCGTTTGTTTGGATCGGGTTGTTGTAGGCATTGAAGAGGCCCATCAGGAGATTGCTGCGTCCGATGGCGTTACTTGGGGTGTGGATTTGGAACTCCGGTCCAAGCAGGGGCGAGGCGGGGGCGTGGAAACCGGAGGAGTAATAATTGAAAACGCTGG
The DNA here is from genome assembly GCA_903925015.1 of uncultured Acidobacteriia bacterium. Classification (GTDB taxonomy): domain Bacteria; phylum Acidobacteriota; class Terriglobia; order Bryobacterales; family Bryobacteraceae; genus BOG-234. The sequence continues at coordinate 28,467 of CAIYDY010000229.1, read as the reverse complement.
CGGGGTTGTAGACATCCTGCCCCAACCCCTGCGAGCTGTAGCCGAGGTAGTTCTGGTTGGTCATGATGCCGCCAAAGGCACGGACCACGCCGGCGATCAGCAGTGCCGGCTCCTGGAGATGGCCGTCGGAGGCGACATCCATGCCTCCCTGGTCGTTGGCCCGGGCTTCCGGATCCAGCAGGATCGCCGAAACCACGGCTTTCAGATCGCCGCGCACACCTTGGCCGTTGTTCGCGAACACCGCCGCGACACGCTGAATATACGCCGGGCTCGGGTTGCTCTTGACCAAATGCTGGATCAGGATCTTGCCGATGAACGGACCCACGTTGGGGTGGTTGAAGATGTTGTCGAGGGCCGCGCTCAGATCGGCCTGGGTCGAGAGACCGGCGGGAATCACCGCTCCGTTCAGCAGGGTTTTCGACGTCGAATCATGGTGCGAGGGATAGGGAACCATGGGCCCGTTGGCGTTCACGTAGGCGCCCCAGATTACCGGATTTCCGTTGTATGCGGCATACGTCCAACCGGTGAACGAGCGGGCAAATTCCGTGATGGTGAATTGAGAATACGTTGGAACGGGGAAACCATTGCCGTCCACTTGTACGGAACCATCCTGATTCAGGGTCTTGGTGCCGATGCTGAACAACTGCAGCACTTCACGGGCGTAGTTCTCGTTGGCAACCGTCCCCGTGACGGGATTCGCCTTGCCGTTGTTGGCCATGTCGAGATACTGGCCCATGGCGGGGCTCAAGGTGACATCGGACAGAAGCTGCCGGTAGTTGCCGAAGGCGTCCGCCATCAGCATTTGCTGGTAGTTGACCATGATGCCGTTCCAGATCAGCTTGTTGATTGAGGTTACGAAAATCTGGCTCAGGGCGAAGGCCACTTTTTGGCGCAGCTGGTCGGGATTCATCACCGCATTCGTCAGGAAGTAGGTGGAGATGCCGCTCTGGTTGCCGAGCCCGTTGAAATTGGACACGGGGGCCATCGCGAACTGCTCGTTCAGCCAGCCTTGGAAGCCGACCTGCTGGACGTGGAGTGCGTCGGCCGGTGTGGGACCGAACGCGGCCTGTTCGAGGAACCTGCGGGCGGCTCCGGCACTCACCTGAGGATTCACGGGACCAACCTGTATCGCGAAAGGGGCCGAAACGACCGGACCATTGGCCACGGTGAAGTTCTGCATGCCGCCCACACCGGCGAATCCGGCAACGGAAAGGCTGGTAGGGCTGACGTAAGTGGTTGCCGTTTGGGTGGAACCCAGGGTGACTTTCGAGAGGGAGCTGAAGCCCGTGCCAGTCATGCTGATGTTGAATGCGCCCAAAGGCAGCGAATTCACACTGACTGATGAAATCGCCGGGGCCACATTGCTGATCAGCGTGACTTTTCCGGTGCCAATGCCGCCGGGACCGGTCGCGGTCACGGTGTCGGTGCCGCTGGCGGGCATTTGCGCCGGTGCCATGTAGAGTCCGGCCGACGTCACGGTGCCGTAGGTCGCCGCCCAAGTTGTCACCTTGCTCGCCGTAAATTGCTGTGTGGCACCAAGCACCACTTGGGCGGTCGCCGGCGACACGGACGGAGCAGGTGTCGAGGATCCCCCCGAACCACTTCCGCCACCACTGGTGGAGGTCCCTTTGACCGGAATGTTCAATTGGTTGCTGGCAGCGGTTCCGGGGTTGCGGACGATGCATCCCAAGCTGGTGGTGGTGCCCGCGACATAGCCGGTTCCGGTCACGCTGGCGGATGTCGAGTTCGTTGTGGTTAGTTGGACGCCGTTGCAGTTGATCACCGCGCCGGAAACGATGGGGCTGCCGAAGATGGTGACGGTGTAGGTCCCGGATGGCACCGGGTTGGGCGTGGCCGAGGTAATCACCGGTCCGCCACCCAGGAGATTGACATACGCAATGTTGCTGGTGGTGGGGGTTCCCATGCTGGTTGCCCGGATGGTCACCGGGTTCTGCGCCGGAATGCTGGCAGGGGCGGAATAGAGCCCGGTGGCGCTGATCGTGCCTCCACCGCTGCTGACGACCGACCAAGTGACGCCCTCCGGCTGAATCCCCATTGTGGAGGCGGTGAACTGCTTGGTGCCACCCAAGCCAACGCTCTCGCTGGCGGGACTGATCGTCAAGCTTTGCGCCAGCATCGTGCCTGCGGCAAGCGCGATCAGCGCCGTGGCCACAGGTATCTTCTGCAACGTTCTCTGCATTCTGTTGGTACTCCTCCGAAATCGATTCCGTCCTGCCGCCGGTTCAGGGCGGACTACGGCTTTCGACAGGTAGAACGTAAACAGAGTGAAAGATCTCTCACGGAAGTTTTAGGCCCTTCAAAGATTTTTCAGTTCCAGTAGTTTCGGTCGAGGCTCCGGTATTGGACCGCCTCCGCAATATGCTTGGCTGTCACCGAATCCGACCGGTCCAGATCGGCAACGGTTCTTGCAACCTTCAGGATGCGGTCATGGGCCCGCGCCGAGAGGCTCATGCGCCGCATCGCCATTTCGAGGGTGCGCTCGCCGGAATCGTCGAGAGCGCAGAGCTTCCGGACCTCCCTGCTGGGCAGGCGTGAGTTCGTATAGCCGCGCGCCGTCTGCACTTGGCGGGCACGGTCCACCCGCTCCAGCATGTCGGCGGAGGTTTCGGCAACTTCCCCAGCCCTGAGTTCCTTATAAGGTACCGCCGGGACCTCGGTCTGGATGTCGATCCGGTCCAGCAGTGGCCCGCTGATCTTGGCCAGATAGCGCTGGATGATTGCGGGCGTGCAGCGGCATTCGCGCGTGGGGTCGCCATAGTACCCGCACGGACATGGGTTCATGGCAGCGACCAGCATGAAATTCGCCGGAAAACAGAGCGTCATGGCCGAGCGTGCGATGGTAACCGAGGAGTCCTCCAGTGGCTGGCGCAGGATCTCGAGGACGTTGCGGGGAAACTCGGGGAACTCGTCGAGGAACAGGACACCGTTGTGGGCGAGGCTGACTTCTCCCGGTCTGGGCGCTCCACTGCCGCCCCCGATCAGGCCGGCGTCCGAGATGGAGTGGTGCGGGGCACGGAAAGGGCGGGTACGCAGCAAGCCCCCGCCGGGTGGCAGCAAACCGGCGATGCTGTGGACCTTGGTGGTTTCAATCGCCTCGTCGAAGCTCAGATAAGGAAGAATTCCGGCCAACCGCTTGGCCAGCATCGTTTTGCCGGAACCGGGCGGCCCGATCATCAGGACATTGTGCGCACCTGCTGCCGCAACGAGCAATGCACGCTTGGCGGTAGTTTGCCCGCGGACATCCCGGAAATCGTAGGTTTCGACGGGGATGCCGGAACCACTCGCTGCAATTTGACTGGCCGGATCGGCTTTCACTGGGTCGAAGGCCCCGGGCAGAAACGTTTCGGGCTTGGTCAGAAGCGCCACGACTTCCGCCAGGTGCCGGACCCCGTAGACCTTGACTCCCTCCACCACCGAGGCCTCGGAGGCATTCTCTGCCGGCAGAATGAGATTCTGGATTTTCTGGTCCCGGGCGCACACGGCCACGGACAAGGCACCCCGAACGGGCCGGATCGCGCCATCAAGCGATAGTTCACCCACAGCCAAGTGCTGGTCGAGCCCCCGGAAGGTACCCATGGCCCCAAGGATCGCCAGCGCCATCGGGAGATCGAAGCCGGCCCCCTCCTTGCGGACGTGAGCCGGGGCAAGATTGACCGTAACCGCTTGATTCGGATAGCCAAAACCCGAATTCATGAGGGCAGATTTGATGCGCTCGCGGCTCTCGCGCACGGCGGTATCCGGCATGCCGACGAGCGTGAAGTCCTTGGCCATGCCGGAGCGGTAGAGATCGACCTCGACATCCACAGGCTGCGCGTCAATCCCGTAAACAGCAGCGCTACGCGTCTTGAACAGCGGCATCCGGCGATCCCCCCAATGGATCTAGTGGCCAATTGCCGGGAATTTTCTCAAGGAAATTTGGACCCTGTTCGAGCGCCCAGTACCAACAAGGAACCCACATACTGTTTCCGCGCATCCCATGTAGTGCTTGGGAAGTTTACCAGCTCTTGGGAAGATCGTCTTGAACAACAGTTGTGTTACTATTGACTCTGTGGGATCTTGTGCGCCTATACGGCCCGTCGACCCACTCCCCGCTCTTGCGGTTCGAGGCGATCTTCCTCCTCATTTTCAACCAAAATATTTTTGGCCATGAACAGCCAAGAACGCGCTTGCTATTGTATGCGCCGACATGACGACAGTGTCGGACGACCGGGGAGGTAATCCGCTATGGACCACGATGACGATCAGTTTTTAAATGACACTCCGCTAGGGATCAACTTTGACGAGGAAGCGTCAAAGTTTTTCGATCCCGAGGCTGACGGCGATTTCCTCCACCCCCAACAGCAGGTAGAAGAGTCGATTTACACCGACGATCCGGTCCGCGTATATCTGCGCGAAATGGGTGCTGTTCCGCTGCTGACACGCGAAGGCGAAGTCGATCTTGCGCGCCGCATGGAGCGTGGCAAGGTCCGCATGCACAAGGCGATCAGCCGGTCCGCATTGGTGCAGATCGCGGTTGTCGAACTGGCTGAGACGCTGAAGAAGAATCCGGTCGACCTCGACAACCATGTCGATATCGGCGTGGAAATGGAAGACGGCATCCAAGTCGACACCAAGAAGCGCGAAGAGGTTGTTGTTCTCTTCGACAAGATCGAGGCGGCCCACAAGAAGACCGTTTCGTTTCAGGAAAAGCTCGATGGCGTCCCTGCGGGGAACAAGAAGTCCCGCAAAAAGACCCTGATGAAGTTCTACCGGGCGCATGTGGAGACTTCGCTCGCGATCCGGGCCGTACCGTGGGTAAACCTCCGGTGGCGCGACTTCACACGCGAAATCGAACGCGCAGTGGACGAACTCAACCATCTGGAGCGCGAACTGTCCAGGCTGGAGGCGAAGAACGTCCCGACGACTCTGCCCCGTATCCGGGAACTAAAGCGCGAAATCAAGAAGCGCGAGACCACCGCCGGTGCCACGCTCGAGGAACTCAAGCACACTGTCGCGGTCATCCGCCATGGGGAGCACGAGGCCGAGCGCGCCAAGAAAGATCTGGTCGAGGCAAACCTCCGTCTTGTGGTTTCGGTTGCCAAGAAGTACGTCAACCGTGGCTTGCACCTGCTGGACCTGATCCAGGAAGGCAACATCGGCCTGATGCGCGCCGCCGACAAGTTCGAATACCGCCGTGGCTACAAATTTTCGACCTACGCTACCTGGTGGATCCGTCAGGCCATTACGCGCGCCATTGCCGACCAGTCCCGCACCATCCGCATCCCCGTTCACATGAACGAGAGCATGAACAAGTTCCTCCGCGCCTCGCGCGAGTTGGAAAAGGAACTGGGCCGGACGCCGACCAACGAGGAAATCAGCCGCCGGATGGACATCCCGGTGGAAAAGGTCCAGAAGTTGAAAACGATTTCGCGCGATCCGGTTTCCCTTGAAACCCCGGTTGGCCGGGACGGCGAATCGGCTCTGGGCGACTTGATCGAGGACCGCTGGGTGGGTTCGCCGGTCGATGCCGTCATCGAGTCCAATGTGCGCGACGAGACTGCGGGTATTCTGAAGACGCTTTCGCCGAAAGAGGAGAAGGTGATTCGGCTCCGATTCGGGATCGGCTGCGAACGCGAGCATACCTTGGAGGAAATCGGCCAGGAGTTCGACGTAACACGCGAACGCATCCGTCAGATTGAAGCCAAGGCCTTGCGCCAATTGCGGGCACCTGAGCGGGCCCGTAGGCTGCGGGCACTTCTGGCAGCCCGGTAGTACACTGGCCACTTGGCCAGCTCATCAAAATTCGGACCCGTCGTACGCGTTGCGGCGGGAAACTTCCTCGAAATGTACGACTTCATGGTGTTCGGCTACTATGCCGCTGCCATAGGTCGAGCCTTCTTTCCCAAAAGCAGCGAGCTTGCCTCGCTGCTTTTGTCATTGGCGACGTTCGGCGTCGGCTTCCTCATGCGTCCGCTCGGCGCAATCGTCCTCGGCGCCTACATTGATCGGCATGGACGGCGGCAAGGCCTGATTGTCACGCTCGGATTGATGTCGATCGGCACGATGTCCATTGCGTGCGTGCCCGGGTACAACGTGATCGGACCGCTGGCACCAATCCTGGTGGTTGCTGGGAGACTCGTGCAGGGATTTTCGGCAGGTGTGGAATTGGGCGGCGTATCGGTTTATCTCTCGGAGATCGCCACGCCGGGTCACAAGGGATTCTACGTAGCATGGCAATCGGCCAGCCAGCAATGCGCGGTTGTGTTCGCAGCTGTACTCGGCGTCATTTTGAACAGCTGGCTCTCCCCGGCCCAAATGAACTCGTGGGGATGGCGGATTCCATTGCTGGTCGGGTGTTTGATCGTCCCGTTTCTTTACTGGCTACGGCGGTCGCTGACGGAGACGGACGAGTTCCTGACCCGGAAACAACACCCCTCGGTTGGCGAAATCGGCAGAACGTTAGTGGCAAACTGGCGGTTGGTTGGGATCGGGACCATGCTTGTCACCATGACGACCGTCTCGTTCTACATGATTACGGCCTACACGCCCACCTTCGGGAAATCTGTCCTACATCTGAAGGACCGGGATGCGCTGATCGTAACTTTGTGCGTCGGCGTCTCCAACTTCATCTGGTTGCCGGTGATGGGTGCCGTTTCGGACCGCGTGGGGCGTAGGCCACTGCTTGTCGCGTTTACGGCGTTGGCACTTGTGACCGCCTACCCCCTGATGCGCTGGCTCACCGGCGACCCGTCGTTTGGAAGACTGCTAGGCGTAGAGCTATGGCTTTCCTTTGTTTACGGGAGCTACAACGGGGCGATGGTCGTGTACCTGACGGAGATCATGCCAGCGCAGGTCCGGGCATCCGGCTTCTCCCTCGCCTACAGCCTTGCAACCGCCATCTTCGGCGGGTTCACTCCAGCCATCTGCACCTATTTGATTGAATCCACAGGCGACAAAGCGATTCCGGGTGCGTGGCTCTCGGTCGCAGCAGCAATCGGGTTGACGGCGGCGCTGCTGTCGGGCCGCGCCGCCAATTGGAAACCTACCAGTCGATAACAGACCCGTCTTCGGGATCGAACTGCGCCTTGTACGGTTTGGGCTCGCCCACCTGCGCCATCAGCTTGTTTTCATCAATGGTGATGCCGAGTCCGGGCTCCGTAAGCAGTGGACGATGCCCATTGACAATCGGCGGCAGCGGCTTGGCCAGCAAGTCGCTGTATTCGTTGTCCCCGCGCTCCTGAATCAGGAAGTTCGGGATCGACGCCGCCACCTGCAGACTGGCCGCGAGCGAGCACGGTCCTTGCGGATTGTGCGGAGCCAGCGGGGAATAGTACGCTTCAGCCATTCCGGCGATCAAACGCAGTTCCGTGATGCCGCCGGCGTAGCAGACATCCGGCTGTAAAATCGAGGCGGCCCGCTTCTCCAGAATTTCCCGGAAACCCCACTTGGTGAAGATCCGTTCTCCGGTCGCAATCGGGATATGCGTCTTCTTGGCCATCTCCGCCATCACGTCCACGTTGAGCGCCTGCGCGATCTCCTCGTAAAACCACGGTTGGTAGGGTTCGAGGGCCTTCATCAGCGACATTGCCGTCGGAGGTTGGACTGCACCGTGGAACTCGACACCGATGTCAATTCCCTTCCCCACGCGTTCGCGCAAGGCCTTGAAGCGCTCCACAACCTCGTCGACAAATTGCGCACCCTCGTTGTACTTGAAAGGCAGGCGCGTCTTGCCGTTGAGCCGCACCTTCATGGCGTTGATGCCCTTTTTCTCGTCGAGCGTACCGTAGACGCGGACGCGGTCGCGAGTTGGGCCGCCCAAGAGACGATGGACGGGAACGCCGAAGACCTTGCCTGTGATATCCCACAGCGCTTGGTCGATGCCGCTCTGAATGGCGGTCTTGACCGGACCTCCACGGTAGAACGCCCCACGCTGGATCGCCTGCCAGTGGAACGCGACCCGCGTGGGGTCCTGGCCCACAAGGTAGTCCGCAACTTCGAGTGCTCCGGCGGCGCACGCCTTGGCGTCGTCTTTGAGCATCTCACCCCAGCCCGTGACCCCGCCATCGGTGGAGATTTTCACGAACACCCAAGTATTCTTGAGCACGAAGGATTCAATTCTCGTGACCTTGATCTTGTCCTTGGGGCCGACAGCCGCAGCATCGGTCCGCAGCGCCGCAAACGGGGCGGCTGCGGTCAACATGGTCTTGAACCACGAACGGCGGTCCATTTGGGGAAGGGGCATCGGTCAACAGTTTACTGCACAATCGTTGCCGAGGGAAGGCTATTTGAGCGCGTAGGCCTTCATCAGTACCGCAACATACGGCTCGTACTCAAAATCCGAAGCCTTGTGGCCTGGCATGAAGTACCACACCGTTCCCCGCTCCGCCTTCCGGGTCCATGCGGCAATCGGCTGCTCGAAATGTTCAGCGGTCTTCGGGTCCGTAAATCGCAATCCATACAAGACCGTGCGGTCGGAGTCATTCACATGATTCAGATAGATTTCGGTCTCGTGCATTGTGATCGCACCACCTCCAGCCGCTGCGGTAGGCGCGATCTCCCACGTCATATCGTCGATGTATTTATACGACGTCGGCAGGGTGACGCCCAAAAACGGCAACCAAGCCTTGTTCTTGCGCTTGCCCGAGCTGATGGTGTGGTGGAGTAGCACCAAATTCCCGCCGCCCTTGGCGTACGCGATGAAGGCGTTCTCCGCCGGTTCATGCAGGTCGCCGTGGATGTAAACCGTCACATTCCGGTAAACGGACAAGCTCACCGGAAGCTTGTCCTGGTTGGTGATCTCGCTGGTCTGGTGGAGCCGCGTTTCCACCTGCTTGGCAAGACTCTGCATCGCAGGAATCTCGTCGCACACAATCAGGTTGTCGGCCGCACACGCCAAGCCAGCGCAGGCGAGCACAAGGGAGAAGATTCGTCGCATCACAATTGGATTATGTCAGGTCGTTAGAAATCGAACCGCAAAGCCAGCTGCATACGCCGGGCCAACTGGGCCGCCGTGAACTGCCCGAAGGTCGTGGGAATCTGGCCCCCCGGAGCAACAACCGCAGCCGCAGTCGTAGCCGTTGCCGCAACGTTGACCGGATTCGCCGTGTTGTTGAATTTGATCGTTGTATCTTCGGACGAAAACTGCGTGTGGTTGAAGATGTTGTAAGCCTCGGCTCGGAATTGCGCCTTCACACGCCCGCCTTCGGTCACCTTGAAGTTCTTGAACATCGAGATGTCGAAGTTGTTCCGGCCTGGTCCGCGGAAAACGGTTCTCGCGGAATTGCCAAGAGTCCCTTGCGCCGGAAGCGCGAACGCCGCCGGGTTCACATTGAGATAGAACGTCCGCTGGTCCTTGGGCAGCACCGGGTTGCCCACCAAGTCGGGCCGAGCCCCATCCGACGGCGATCCGGACCAATTCGTATTGCTCCCCGACTGCGTCCCGAGTGCTACCCCCAGAGGCGCACCACTCATCAAAGTCATGATTCCGGACATCTGCCAGCCATCCAGCACACCTTCAGTCAACCGTTTGGCGACCCAATTCCGGGCCCCAAGGTACTTGCTCGCACCCGGAACCGTGTAAATCCAATTCCCCTTCAGGATGTGGGTCCGGTCGAAGCCAGCCACGCTGTAGTCGCGAATTTTTGGACTCACCAGATTGCTCAGGCTGGTCGTGTCGATGTCGTCGTAGTCCATGGCCTTCGACCAAGTCCACGACAGGCCTCCGGAAATTCCCTTGGTGAACCGACGATTGATGGTTGTTTGCAGCGAGTGGTAGCTGGAGTTGGCGTCGTAGTTGTAGTAATAGATGTTGGTGTAGCCTGGGTACTTATACAGAAACTGGTTGGGCAACGCCGCGTTGTTGTTCGTGGAATCCAAGTTCGCGGGATTCAACGTGGTCCCGGCGGGGATCGAGTTCAGATCCTTGCGCTCCAACAGGTGACGCCCCAACGTCGCGACATAAGCCACGTCCAAGAACAATCCTTTCGGGAGCTGGCGTTGGATACCGAAACTGTAGCTCATGGTGCGTCCCAAGGGGCGCGTCACGTCCAAGCCCGAGGTCGCGGACGGAAACAGAAAGCCCTGGGATGCGGCCAAACTCGCAAAGGTACCGTAGTTGATCGTCGGCGAAATCTGGTTCGGCGGATCCAAGTGCAGCGCGTATCCCCACAGATCCTTCTCGTGGGTGTCGAAGAATAGCCCAAAGCCTCCACGAATCGCGGTCTTTCCATCCCCGAACGGATCATAGGCGAAGCCAAATCGGGGTCCAACCTTAATACTGCTGTTTTGGCGCAACCCGTGGGGGTAGGTGGCATTGGTTAGAAGGTTGACGCTGCCGTCAAACGGATCGCCGCTGCCGGGCGCGATGGCGCCGATCAGAATCGCAGGATAAATCTTTCCGGTAACCGGATCCTGTCCCTGCCGTAAGCTTCCCACCTTCACCGGGCTGATGAATCGGACGGCTTGCGCTGGATTCCACATCGACGGGACAAAACCGGCTTCCTGCCGACGCGGGCTATAGAAAGGCGTGGACCAGCCGAACCGCAGCCCGAGATCAATCGTCAAGCGCTTGCTGACCTTCCAGTTGTCCTGCGCATACCACTCGTGCGACATCTGGTTCTCATACAGCGGAGGACGGGTGTTGGATTCGGTATAGCTCTTAAAGACACCGAGGAGGGCATTGGAGAAGGGATTCTGCGAATCGTTGGGGTTGTTGCTGTCGACCGTGAAGTCGTACGTGCCGTTCCATTTTCCCGATTCACCCTTGACCGCGCGCCAATATTCGAAATAGTACCCAAACTTCGCCGTGTGCGGTCCGTGGGTCTTCGTGAGCGTCGTGTCGGAGAAGTAAGTATTTTCCGAACCGCGCAACGGGAAGCGGGCATTCAGGCTCGTGCTGATCGCGCTCGGCACAGTACCGAAGGTCATGTTCGGTACCAAGTTTGAGGGATTGCCGCCAGAGTACAACTGCGGAATATTGAACCCGGCGTTCTTCTTGTTGAGCTTGTCCATTTGCGACTGGCTGATGGCGGACCCGTCCTCAGTCCAGCGCACCATGCGGATCGTGGCCTCCAGAACCGTGCTCGGGCTCAAAATGCGAGTCAACGACACAACCGGCGCATGGGTGCCGTTCTTGTAGTGGCTGGGCATCCAGCCCCAGTTCGAATTGCCAGCCGACACCGCCCAACCCTGCTGATCCTCCAACCAATTGTTGTACTTCACCCACATTGTGGTGTTGGCATTGATGATGTAGTCGATGCGGTGGTTGGTGGAAGTCTTCGGGATATTCAGGCTCTCCTGGGTGGAGAAGTTATAAGCGCCCAGCGTCACGGCGGTATTCAGGGCGTTGGGAACCGGAAGCAGGTTGAGCAGAGCCTGGCCATTGGGGTCGATCCGGCTCTTCGGGATGACATTCCCCACGAAACAGGCAGCTTGGGTGGTTCCGTTGCAGGAACCGACCATGGTCGGATCACGGATGTAGAACTTCGTGGTGAGCCCGTTGCGGGAGTTGGAAAAGTCGCCCAGACGCTCGGCCTCGTTCACGGTCGTCAGATTCACGATGTTCTGGGGGCGGCGCTCGCGGATGAATTCGAGCGAGCTGAAGAAGAACAGCTTGGTCTTGGATTTGTTGAAGACGCCGGGGATGTAGACCGGTCCGCCGATGGTCAGCCCTGGAGTTTGGACGCGGCGGGGCGTCTGCGGCACGCCCTGCCGGTTGTTGAAGAACTGGTTGGCGTTCATCCATTCATGGCGGTAGTACCAGTAGGTGGAACCGTGGTAGGTCTGGCTGCCGCCCTTCGTGATCGCCATGATTGCGGCGGCGGGCTTGCGTCCGAACTCCGCCTGATAGTTCGACGTAACAATGCGGACCGCCTGGATCGAATCGAGCGAGACGAAATTGTTTCCGTTGCCGCCGTTGGTATTGTCGGTCGAGCTGCCATCAATCGTGATGTTATTTCCGTTCGACCGGCTGCCATTCACATTGAATGATGCGCCACCGGAGAAGCCCTGCACCTCGGCCGTGCCCGGGTTGTCGACTACGCCGGGCAAGAGTGCGACAAGCGTCGAAAAATCGCGGTTGATCACCGAAAGATTCTGGATTTCGCTGGAGCTGATGATGCCGGAGCGCTCGCCGCTCACGGTCTGCACTTGCGGTGCTTGGTCACCGACAACCGTGACCGTGGTCGAAACGTCGCCCAAGTCCAATTTGATCTGGCCTAACGAAAGACTATCGTTTGCAGTGAGTTCAATCGCCTTCTGCTGCCACTTCTTGAAACCCGTGTGGCTAATCTCGATGCGGTAATTCCCCGCCCGGACGGCATTGATTTCAAAGTCACCACTTGCGGAAACAGCGGTGTCACGGACAGCCCCCGTGGATTCGGATACCAGATGGACGGCCGCACCGGAGATGGCGCTGCCACTACGGTCAGTGACCGTGCCAACGATCTTTCCGTTCAACTGTTGGGCGTGGGCGGAGGCGAGCGCAATCAAGGCGCAAAAGACGAGACGAAGGCTTTTCATGTGGACCTCTGGAAACGGGCGGTTTCAGTAAACGATAACCGTTTTCACCCGAAAAGTCCAGTCGGTATCCAAATTATTGTTGCGAGGGGCGCACAGCCAAGCCGTACGCCCCCGAAAACCCCTATTCGCCCAAAGAGCGTTCGGTCATGCGCACCATGGCCTCGTTGAACTTCACCGGATCCAGCAACTCGGACCCTTCGGCCAACTGGGCCATTCCGAACAAGACCGTTGCGGAATCGTCGACAATCGGGTCGATGGCATTGGCCTCGTACCGCCGCCGCATTCCCACCACGATTGGGTGCTTGGGATTCAACTCCATCACGCGCTTGCGCTTGGGGACATCGCCCTTCGCCTGGCTCAACAACTTCTCCATGTAGGGCGACATTTCGTAGTCGTCCACCACCAGACACGCCGGCGATTTCACCAAGCGGTGCGAAAGGCGGACTTCCTTGACCTCATCCGACAAGCGCCCCTGAACAGCTGAAAGCAGCGACGAAAAATGTTCGCGCTCCTCCTGCTCCTCGGTTTCCTTGGCGGGATCCTCCTTCTTGCCGTCCACATCCTTTTTGTCCAAATCCAGCGCACCCTTGGCGGCGGACTTCAGATGCTTGCCATCGAACTCCGGCATGAACTGGAGCATGTACTCGTCCACAGGATCGAGCATGAACAACACTTCGTAGCCCTTCTCCCGGATGGCTTCCAGATGCGGAGAGTTTTCAACCGCCGAACGGGAACCGCCGGTCAGATAGATGATCTCCGTCTGGCCTTCCGGCATGCGGGAAACGTAGTCCTTCAGCGATGTCAGGTCGGACGGGCTGTTGGTCGATTCGAACATCAGCAACGAACTCAACCGGTCCTTGTGGTCGAAATCGGTGCCGACGCCCTCCTTGATGGCCCGACCGAATTCCCTCCACATCTGCATGTACTTGGTGGATTCGCCGGTGCGCAGGCTTTCGAGGGAATCAAGAACCTTGCGGGTCAACCACTTGCGGATTTGCGTGATGTGGCGGTCGTGCTGGAGGCGCTGGCGGGAGATGTTCAGCGGAAGGTCGCTGGCATCCACCACGCCCCGGACAAATCGCAGGTACGAGGGCAGAAGGTCCTGGCACTTTTCAATCACCAGTACGCGACGGGCATACAGGCGGATCCCGGTGTCCGGGGAGCTGTAGTAGAGATCCGGAGACGCCTTGGAGGGAACAAACACCAGCGCTTGGTATTCGTGGACGCCCTCGGCCTTGTAGGCATAGTGGATCAGGGCATCGTTCCAGTCGTGGGTCACGTGCTTGTAGAACTCGTTGTATTCCTCTTCGGTGACCTCGCTGCGGGGGCGGGTCCAGATCGGCTTCATCGAGTTGAGGATGCGGCGCTCGGGCGTTCCGCCTTCTTCCTTGGCCGGATCAACCAGGACGATGGGGTAGCTGATGAAATCGGAATGCCGCTTGACGATGCTAGTCAATTGCCAGGATTCGGTGAAGTCCTCGATTCCAGCGTCAGAGTCGGCGTCGCGCAGGTAGAGCGTCACTGTGGTGCCGCAGGTGTCGCGCTCGGTCTCTGAGATCGTGTAACTGCCGTCGCCGCGGGATTCCCAACGGGTGGCTGCGGCCTCCCCGGCCTTGCGCGTGACCACGACGACGCGGTCGGCCACCATGAACGACGAATATAAGCCGACGCCGAACATGCCGATCAAGCTGGCTGCGTCCTCGGCAGACTTTGCCGCCTGGAGCTTTTCGCGAGCCTCGCGGGTGCCGGAACGGGCGATGGTGCCGAGGTTCTTCACGGCATCCTCGCGACTCATGCCGATACCGGTGTCTATGATCGACAGGGTACGCGGCGATTTGCCGGTTTCGAGGCGGATTTCGTATTCCTGTCCAGCCGGAACCAGCGCCGAGTCCGTCAGCGACTCGAACCTCAACCGGTCCAGTGCGTCGGATGCGTTCGAGATCAACTCCCGAAGAAAGATTTCCTTCTCGGTGTACAGAGAATGGATGACCAAATCGAGAAGCCGCGCAGTTTCAGCCTCGAATTGGCAAGTCTGTGTTTCTGCAGACATGGCAAACCTCACTTTTGAGAATTAGGATTTGTAGAATTTTCAGTGGCCACCGGCGAGCAATGCGTAGGGCAATGCAGGCAGCGCACCACTGCTTTCATTTTAGCGGAGAGCGTGACGGAGGACTAGGGGCGTGGGGAGATAGATTCGTCCTGAAACCTTGGGCCCGTCCCTTTCGAAACGGGCCCGACAGTGGAGCACTAAACGATCGCGCAGGTGTTGATCAACTCGCCGATTTCCTCGACGTGGATGCGAACAACATCACCCGGAGCGAGTGCAACTTCCTCCGTCACGATGATCCCGGTACCGGTGCAAAGCACGCTGCCGGCGGGAACCGGATTCGAGCGCACCAAGTACTCGACAATCGTCTCGATCTTCCGGTGCAGCTTACCCGTGGAAGTGGAACCCAGGAACCGCGTCACACCGTCCCGCAGGATTTCGCAGGTCATGTGCAGGTTGTACGGGTCCTTGATCTCATCCGCAGTCACCATCACCGGACCAAGGGAACAGCAAGCGGTGTAGACCTTCGACTGCGGCAGGTACAGGGCGTTTTCACGCTCGATATCCCAAGCCGAGACGTCGTTCGCCAGCGTATACCCCACAATTGCGCCCTTCTTGCCGAGGACAACAGCCAACTCCGGTTCCGGTGCCGTGAACTTCGAGTCGGCGCGGATGCCAATGTTCTGTCCCGGACCCACGCAAACGCGGCAGGTGCCCTTGAAGAAGATTTCCGGACGCGGCTCGCGGTACACATAGGCGTACATACCCTCGCGAGTGCCCTTGTCCAGCTCCACGGTTTCACCGTCGCGGAACACGGCGCTGGTCTCATAGGTGCAACCCGAGGCCCAAACTTCCACTGGATGGATCGGGATCAACGGCGTTGCTTCCACCGGGTGGCGGCTGGCGAGCTTGGAGGCGAGTTCGGGCAGTGGCGTGGATTCCACCTCCGACCGGTTGATCAGGTCGATCAGCGTGTGTGCGGGGATCGGCCGGGCCGTCCCCCCTTCGAAAATGGCCGCAATCACGGCCCCGTTTTGACGGACTTGTCCCAATTTCATTTCGTTGAGTCTTTTCTAGTACTTCATGTACACGGTCTTGAAGTCGCTGTAGAAGTCCATCGCCGCCGGACCCTGTTCCTTCGGACCGAAGCTGGAATCCTTGGTGCCGCCGAATGGAAGCTGGTACTCGACACCTGCGCTGGGCAGGTTGATCGTCAGCAACCCTGCTTCCGCGCGGTAGACAAAATCCATGGCGCGCGACAGGCTGGAAGTCTGGATCGACGACGACAGGCCATATGGAATGTCGTTGGCAATCCGCATCGCATCCTCGTAGTCCTTCGCACGCATCACGGCAAGCACCGGCCCGAAGACTTCTTCGCAGGCAAGCGTGTTCGAGGGGATCACACCGGCGAAAATAGTGGGTTCCACGAAGTAGCCCTTGTCATAGTCGCCACCAGTGAGCCGGTTTCCACCAAGGATGGGCTCGCCGCATTCCTTCCGACCGATTTCGATGTAGCGGAGGGTTGTTTCCAGTGCGCCCTTATCAACGCACGGCCCGATGTCGATTCCCGGATGCATGCCGTCCCCGACCTTGAGCTTGCGCGTGCGCTCCACCAAGGCGGCCAGGAATTCATCGTAAATCGCATCTTCAACGATGGCCCGGCTGGTGGCGGTGCACTTCTGGCCGGTCGAGAAGAACGCTGCGTTGCAGACATTCTCGACCGCTGACTTGAGGTCCGCGTCGGCGAGAACGATTGTCGGGTTCTTGCCGCCCATTTCGAGCTGGATACGGATGCGGCGCTTGCTGGCCTCGGCGTGCAGCCAGTGCCCGACATCGTTCGAACCAGTGAAGGAGATCGCCTTGACGGCCGGGGAGTTGACCATGGCACCGCCCAGTTCGGCACCCGAACCGGCCACAAAATTGACCACGCCCTTGGGGACACCCGCTTCATGCAGGGCTTCCACGATCCTCCAAGCGCACAGCGGCGATGACGATGCCGGCTTCACGATGATCGTGTTGCCACAGATCAAGGCCGGTGCCATCTTCCATGCGGGAATCGCAATCGGGAAGTTCCACGGGGTCACCAAGCCTACGACGCCGACAGGCTTGCGGATCGCAAAAACGTGGACCCGTTCACGCTCGGATGGCACCATCACGCCGTCCATGCGCGAACCCTCGCCGGCAAAATAACGGAAGATGTTGATGGCGCGCCGAACCTCGCCCTTGGCTTCCGGAAGGGTCTTTCCTTCCTCGCGCGTCATTTCTGCGCCGAGCTGGTCGAACTTCTTCTCCAGAATATCGGCGGTCTTATACAGGATGTTGCCACGGGCCGGGGCAGGCATATTGGCCCACCCGGGGAACGCCGCAGCGGCGGCATTTGTGGCGGCCAGCATGTCGGCGGCGGACGCCTTCGCGAACAGGCCGACGACCTCATCGGTGTTGGCCGGATTGCGGTTCTCAAACGTTTGCGAACTGGAAACCCATTCGCCGTTGATGTAGTTGTCGAATTGCGGTGTGGAACTCATTTGATTAGGTTGGGGGAGTTTTGTGTTGCCGGCTTGGCCGGCTCCGTCACGAAATAGGCATCTTCGCGCTGGAAGTCCGCGATGCGGGCAACCAAGTTGGTCGGAAATAGCGCAAGATCCGTGTTGTATCTTTTCAGTACACTGTTGTAGCGGCTCCGGGCCTTGAGAACTTGGTTCTCGGCGGACTCAAGGGAGAGCTGGACTTTGCGGAATCCGTCGGACGATTTGAGTTCCGGATGTGTCTCAAGCACCACGTAGAGGCGGCCAATCGCCGTACTGATCCTGTTATGCGAATCGATCCGCTCAACCGGAAAGGCCGACTTGCCGAGCGCTTCGGTGGCACGGCCCAGTTCCTCGAAAACTTGAGCTTGGTCCGGCAGCGAAGACTGCAGGCTACCAACCAAGGCCGGAACCAACTCCGCACGCTTGACCAGAGCCAAGTCGACCCGCTTCCACTCCGATGCGATGGCGGCTTGCTCGGTACCAAGCCGCGCCCGTTCGTGCGCAAACTCCAACCCACCCAGTACGAGGGCGAGGGCAACGGAAAGTCCGAGGGTGAGCAACGTCTTCATCGATTGGTCAATATCGCCCGGTTACGATTCTATCGCGTCAGTTGCGACAATGCCGGGGGAGCTGGCATTGGCCCCCTCGCCAACTCCAGCCGATGGCCTATGTCGAGGAGGATTTCATCGGTCCAGGGAAGGCCAACAAGCTGGATCCCGACTGGAAGTCCGTCAGTCGAAATGTCCATCGGAACGGTAAGAGCAGGAAATCCATACAGATTCCAGACAAGCGACGGCATCATGGCCTCGAAGAGGCCGATCGCCTTGTCGGCTGTCTCAAAACTCCGCTGCCGGTGGGGAAATGCCGTCGTTCCGCAAACTGGCATCAGCAGCACAGTGCGGTCCCGTTCCAGCATTTGTTGGATACACCCCGCCCGCATACGGTCCCGCGCCGCGAATTGCTTCAACACATCCACGCCGGACACTGCAGGATCGCGTGGCGTCGTTCCAAACTCGGTGGCGCTCCAATGGGTCTCCTCCTCCCTTCCCCGGAAATAGTGGCTTAGAAACTCCGCCGGAAGGTCGGAAAACACAAAGCGCCACACGTTTGGAGCCATTTCGGAGCCCTTGGGCTGGAATAATTCCACCGGGTGTCCCATGGCGGAAAGGAGGCTGGCCGCCTTTTCCAATGCAGCTGCAACGGGAATGGAAACCGGAACCTTGTAGAAGGAAGGCCAGAAGCCAATCGGCATTGATGCCGAACTGCGAACTGCGGGCACTACGGGCGTCGAATAGGGGTCTTCCGGATTGTACTCGGCGAGCACTTGAAAAAGAAGTTTGAGGTCGTCAACCGTCCGTGCCATTGGACCAACAACGCTGGCAAATCCGCCCGGATGGGAGATCGCGGGAAAGTGGCCCGAGACGGAAATCCGGCCTGGAGTCGGCTTGAGGCCCGCGATACCGCAAAAATGTGCCGGAACACGGATGGAACCGCCGCCGTCGCTGCCGATGCCGCCGGGCGAACAGCACGACGCAATGGCGGCAGCTTCCCCGCCGGACGATCCGCCCGGAGTCCGGCTAGCATCCCAAGGATTGTTGGTGCGTCCAGTGATGTGGTTGTCCGTCTCATAGCTTCTCAGCAGCTCGGGGGTGTTGGTCTTGCCCAGGATGATCGCACCCGCATTGCGGAGGCTTTGGACGGCAAAGGCGTCGCGGGTGGCTTGGTGGCCCAGTCGCAACCTGCTGCCGGAAAGGGTCGGGTGGCCCACTATGTCGAAACTATCCTTTATGGTGACGGGTACGCCGTGCAGTGGCCCGACGGCGGCACCGGACATTTCGGACGTGCGTGCCGCAATGCGCGCCTCGTGCACAAAAACACTGCTAAAAGCGTTGGTTGAGGGATTTACAAACTCGATGCGCCGAAGATGGGCTTCCAGCAACTCGGACGGGGAGAGATGCCTTTCGCGAACAAGCCGAACCTGCTCGCGGAGACTCTTCCGGAAAGGCATGGACGGAAACTACGCCGTGGCGGCCAAAAGAGGTTCAACCTCGTCGGACTTGACAAATTGATACCGCTCCATTGTCATTGCAACTTCGTAGGTCACTGCCGATTCGGGCTTGCGACTGCGCAGTACTTTGCCCAAGCAGCGGATGCGCACGGGAGGTGTGCTGCCGGAAAGCGTGATCACGTATTCGATCCGACCACCCACTTCGACTTCGTCGGGAGATACGAACGAAACGCCACCAGAACTGATGTCCCGTGTCTTTTCGTCGCGGTTGACCCGCCGATCGCCAACTTGCACGATCTGCAACGGCAACTGAAGCTTGTATCTCTGGGCTCTACGCTGTTCCAAGTAACTACTCTAATCCTATTGGCCCAACGATGCAACCAGGAAAACCACCATACGTACCAGTACTGACAGTCAAAAGAAAACGGGCGGGATGAGTAACATCCCGCCCGCCTCGGACAATTACGGAAGAAACGAAAACTACTGAACCTTGGCGAAGATCATCGCGAAGGTGAACAGTGCGAGCGATTCGATCAGCGCGAGGCCGAGGATCAGCGCCCCACGGATTGCGTCGGAGGCGGCGGGGTTGCGGGCCATGCCTTCAGCGGCGGCGGCGATGGCGCGGCCTTGGCTGAGGGCGCAGAGGCCGGAAGCGATCGCCATGGCGAAGCCGGCGGTCACGGGAACCCACGGATTCGGTCCGGCGGCGGCGGTGCTGCCACCCTGGGCGAACATCGGGACCGCGAGGATCAACATCGCGATCATGAGGAACATCATCTTCTTGGTATTCATTTGGTGCTTTCTCCTGTTTGAAAATCACCGGCCGGAGGTGGTTGCGTTCCGCGCCTGGGGGCGGGAGGCCTCACGCGGCCAGTGGCATTATGCCGGTTGTATTAGTGCTCTTCCGCGATGGCCCCACCAACGTAAATCATCGACAATAATACGAAGATATACGACTGGAGGAGTGACACGAAAACGTGCAAGCCCATGAAAACCGCCGGGCCAATTAAATAAGTGAGACTTAGAAATACGAGGGTGAGCTGCTCGCCCGCGTACATGTTGGCGAACAAGCGGATGGTCAGCGAGAGCGGCCGCGCGAAGTGGCTGATGATCTCGATCGGCAACATCAGCGGCGCCATCCACCAGATCGGCCCCACCAAGTGCTTGGCGTAGTTCTTTGCGCTCTTCCGGATTCCCACCACGTTGTAGTAGAGGAACGACACCGTCGCCAATCCTGCGGGCACGTAAATCGCCTGCGTCGGACTCATGAATCCGGGACCAACTCCGATCAAATTCGAGAGCAAAATGAAGATAAAGAATGTCTCGAAAAGGAAGATATGGTAGTGGGCGTCGTGGCCGATCTGGTCTTCCGCCTGGCCCGAGATGAAGCCGTGCACCAGTTCGAACATGTGTTGCAGCTTGCCCGGCTTGTCC
Source organism: uncultured Acidobacteriia bacterium (assembly GCA_903925015.1). Lineage (GTDB taxonomy): Bacteria > Acidobacteriota > Terriglobia > Bryobacterales > Bryobacteraceae > BOG-234. Next base: position 7,931 of record CAIYDY010000229.1, on the reverse strand, counting down.
ACGGAGAGGCTGCTGCGCAGCAGCGCAAACAACGACACCATGATCACCGCCACCAGAATCTGCATCACAATGTGGTCGGCCCAAGGTTCGTTGGCATCCGCGGCTTTCATGTGGAAGAGGGCCAGAATGGCATTGCCGAGGCCCGCCAAGTAGGTGTTGAACAACTGCGCCAGCCAAGTTTCGTGTGTACTCATTTGCCGTGTTTGAAGGTCGTCAGTTCGTAGAGGATTTCAAGGAAGACAGCTGCGGGAAAAACGAAGAAGCCCCAAAGCGCAGCTTTGCCGCTGAAGCCCGAAAAGTAAAGTATACCAAATGCACCTAAGACCAATGCGCTGAACTGGATAAAGAGTCCGAGGCCGTTCGGAACCCTCGGCCTTGCCCCACTCTCCCCTGCCCCGTCGGTGCGGGGAGCGGCCAAGCTCGAAAGACGATTGGCAACACCCTCGATGATCCGCAGATTCAACCAAGCGCCGCCAGCGCCCACCAGAAAAGCCGCACCGAACGCGATCCCGTACATTGCCGTGGCCGCCAACGTGCCAACAACTCCCAATGCCAAAACCAACTTCCGCAGTCGGGCTTCAATCTGCGCGAAGGGCGTCATAGCGGATGCTCCACAGTCTTTGGATCCAAGGATTTAACACACACCGGAGGCACCCTGGCAACCCGTGGTGCCAAGCCCCTCACCAGGGACATGAACCCCCCGGTCGCGCCAAGTCCGAGGAAAACGAATCGGATCCACCCCGTTCCCAACAACTTGTCGAGCCCGTACCCCATGGCGTAGCCCACGCATGTTGCCACTGGCAGCAACATTGAGTAGGACATGTACTTTCCAAAAGCACTCGTGGCCTGGGCCTCGGAATCACGGGCTCCGGAACTGCGTTTGAAAGCCAAGGTCAATTCTACCCTGTACCGGACTGGACACCCAGCCGGGCCAACACGGTTGACATTGCTACCCTCCTCGGCAGAAACTAGGAACCGGCAATTTAACGGGAATTTCATGAAACTGACACTGCTCGTCCTCGTCGCGGCATCGTTCGCCCACGGCCAATCCACCAGCACCGCCACACTTTCCGGCACGGTCACGGACCAGACTGACGCGGTGGTGGGATCAGCCCCCGTCACGGCGACCAATCCGGCAACCGGGCTTTCCCGCAAGGCAACCACGGGACCGGACGGTGCCTACCGGTTGGACCTGCTCCCGCCTGGCACTTATGACATCCGTGCCGAACATGTCGGCTTCAACGCCATGGTCCAGCGCGGCGTGGAACTGACGGTAGGCGCAGCAGCCAGTGTCGATTTCAAGCTCCAGGTGGCCGCCGGAAATTCGACCGTCGAAATTGTGTCCGACGCTCCCCCGATAGAGACAACCCGCACCCAGCAATCCAACGTGATCGAGCAAAAGGCGATTGCCGAACTGCCGATCGACCGCCGCGACTACCTGAGCTTCGCCCTTCTTGCACCGGGCGTATCCGACTCCAAGGCCCATGCCGACTCCAACACTTACCGCGTTAAACAGACGCCCGATTCCGGCCTCTCGTTCTACGGCAGCAACGGCCGCGGGAATACGATCAACGTGGACGGCGGCGAATCCAATGATGGCGGCGGCGGCGTCCGCGCAACCGTTGGACAGGAGGCTGTTCGCGAATTCCAGGTGAACCGGTCCAACTACAGCGCCGAGTACGGCGGCTCGCGGGGCGGCGTTGTGAATATTGTCACCAAGAGCGGCACCAACGAACTCCACGGCAGCGCATTCGGATTCTTCCGCAATCAGGGTCTGGACGCAACCAATCCGTTCAACATCGTTCTGAGCGCCGACAACAAAGTGACACGCGTGAAACCGGATTCATCGCGCCAGCAGTTCGGAGCCACCATTGGCGGCCCCATAGCCAAGGACAAGACATTCTTTTTCCTGGACTACGAGCAGCTACGGCGGCGCGAGTCTACAGCCGTTCCGATCCTGACCGATCTTTCCGTTTTCGGACCCACTTCTGCCCAGAAGGCCATTCTGGCCCAGTTGCCCGCCGCCGCATCCGCGCAATTGACCGCAGTGCTGTCGACACCCGCCTCGGTGCAGCAAATGTTCCAGGCCAATAGCGGCATCTTCCCGTTCCAGACCGACCAGCACCAGGGCCTTGTGCGTCTCGACCACCAGTTCAGCGCCAACGACCAATTTTCGATGCGGTCCAATACGAGCAAGTTCTATGACACGAACCCCAACGTCAGCGCCCTGACCGGAATCTCGCGGGGCTTCATCCAAGACACGTTCGACAGCGCATTGTCGCTGTCCTGGATCCACTCGTTCTCGCCGCGCGTCATCAACGAGGCGCACGCACAGTTCGACTACTACGACCAACTCACCGGAACAAACGACAAGTTCGGCCCAGCGCTCGAGATCGCCGGATTCGGCAATTTCAACCGCGACCGCTTCCTCCCCAGCGAAAGCATCGCGCGCCGGACCGAGTTTTCCGACAACATCAGCTTCAACCTCGGCCGGCATTCGATCAAGACGGGCGGCTACGCGTTGATCCGGTCCGAACACAGTGATTCGGCCACGTTTTTCAGCGGTCGGTTTACGTTTGGAGCCCTTCCGGGCGGCCTTGTCAACGCGGCGTTGGCATCGACAACAATCAATGCCCTCCAGGCTTTCAACCTCGGACTGGCCCAAAGTTACCAGCAGGGGTTCGGGAACGGAATCGTGACCGCCACCTACCCCTTGTTCGCCGGTTATGTTCAAGATGAGTGGCGCGCGACCAAGACCTTGACGCTGAACGCGGGCCTGCGGTACGAGGTGGACAATCGAAGAGCCCCCCTGCCGACCGACCACAAGGAGATCGCACCGCGCTTCGGCTTTGCCTGGAGCCCGGATGCCAAAACTGTCATCCGCGGCGGGTACGGCATCTACCACGCCACGATTGACTTCCAGATCGACTACAGCGTCTATGCCCTCGGCATCCGGTCGGACGGTTCGCGCCCGATTGCACAGGTGCTCACCACCATCCAGACGGCTGGAGCGCAGAGCGCTGCCAATATCTTCACCACGCTGCGGGCGAAGGGCGTGATCGGCGTACCCACGCCGCAGCGTCCGATCACCCCCGCGGACCTCACCCAGTTCGGCATCAACATCAGCCAAACCGGCCCGCTGCCGCCACTTTCGGTCGTCTTCAGCGCCTCTCCGAACTACCGGAATCCTCAAACGCAGCAAGCGAGCCTGGGCATCCAACGCGAATTCGGCAGCGGCTTCACCGCTTCCGCCAACGGCGTCTTCGTGCGCGGAGCCCATTTGACGGACGCCTACGACAATAACCTGCTCTCCAGCGCCCCGTTCGACAAAAACATCGGCACCCAAAACTACGCGGCTGACGCTACCCATCCCGCAGGCTATTTCGTCAACCCGCTGATCTACCAGAGCAATGTCTACGAATCCAACTCGAACTCGTTCTATGGAGGTCTGATGTTGGAAGGCAGCAAGCGCATCGGCCGCAGCGTGCAGCTCCACGCCAACTACACCTGGAGCCACGCCACTGATGAAACAACCGACTACAACAGCGACTTCGAACCCAACAACCAGTTCTGCCGCCGCTGCGACCGGGCCGCTTCCTCTTTCGACGAGCGCCACAAGTTCGTGGCCTACGCCATGCTGCAGACCCCGTCGACAACGAACGTCCTCCTGCGGGATTGGTTGGTTTCGCCAATCTTCCAGGCGCACAGCGGCCAGCCCTTCAACCTCCTGATTGGCGGCACGGACTTGAACAGCGACCGGCACAACACGACCGATCGTCCTGCATACGCCGGGCGCAACACAGGTATGGGGCCAAATTTCTGGACCTTCGACAGCCGTTTCCAACGCAGCATCCGGGTGGGTGAGAAGCGGCACCTCGACTTGATGTTCGAAGCATTCAATTTGTTCAACAAACTCAACTACCAGAGCGTGAACAATACCGTGGGAGCCCTCGCAGGTCCGTTCAACGTGACCGGTCGGGATGACCGGAAGCCGACCGATCCGCTTGGCTTCACGTCGGCCTTCGAGGCGCGCCGAATGCAACTGGGACTGCGATTCAGGTTCTAGCGCTTGCTAATATGACCAAGTCGCATGATTGAATTCAACTCGCCGGTCTTGACGGCCCCGGACGGAAGTATCATCGCCGTGATCGAGGAGGGCGGCCCATCGCTGTCCCGTACCCCCAGAATGGGCCCCGATGCGCAGCTTCTTCTGCATCCGTTCACGGACGCTGATGCAGTGGGAAAAGCCCGCGCGGTTTCCGCAATGGTGGGACGGAGGCGCGCAGGAGCAACTTTCGTACTGGTAACCCATGACGAGGTGCTGATGGAGCAGTGCGCCGACGAAGTCTGGTGGTTGCGCGGAGGCAATTTGGTTGCTCGGGGCGACCCGGCGGAAATCCTGCCGATCTACCGTCGCCACTGCGCCAAGCAGTTGAGGCTCGCCGGACTCGGACTCGAATCAGCTCTTTCGCCCACATTGCGCGACGGCGACGGTCGCGCCACACTGGAAGCCATCGAACTACTGGGAGAAAACGGAGAGCCATCCACCGTGTTTCGTTCGGGCGAAGAGATCGCTGTCAGGGTTGCTGTCCGGTTTCAGGCCGAAATTGACGATCCGGTGGTGGGAATCATGCTCCGAACCCGGATTGGCTTGAATGTTTACGGAACCAACACGGAGTTGGAACATGTCCTGGTCGGCCCCGTGGCAACCGGAGATCTGGTCCGCGTCACATTCCGGTTTCCCTGCAACCTCTGTCCCGGAGACTACACGCTTACGGCCGCATCCCACGATCCCGATGGCGTCTGGCACGATTGGATGGAGGATGCCGTGGCATTCGCCGTGTCCGACCACCGCTACACGGCTGGCGTCGCCAACCTGCGCGCCAAGGTCTACGCGGAACTTTCGAGGGTCTGATTGCTGTACGACTACAGCCAAACGAACTTCCTGCCGAGCGCAGGGAATCCATGCTTGGGAAGGATTTCCCGGTCCGTGAACGAAATCGCTTCCCGATTCGTAGCTATACTGGGAACGACAAACCATGAGCCAAAATGCACTCTCGCAAATTCACGCGCTTCTCGCGTCCAGGCGGTATTCCGTCTCGGACACCGGTGAGACCGGCCTCAGCATCAAGGACGTCGAAAGCGGACTGACCGTCTATGCGCAACTGGAAGGCGAAATTCTATTCTTTTCGCTTGCCTGCGCCACCGTGCCCGAAAGCGACGTTACGCCGGTTGCCATGGCAAAAATGCTGGACGCCGGGAACGGGATCTCCACATCGCACTTCCAGGTGCAGGTGGCTGGCCCGGGCGAAGTCACCATCACTTTGAACAATTTCTGCAAACTCCAAGAGATGGGGCCGGACGACGAAGACGACATCCTGTCGTGCGTCGGTTACCTTCTCGCGGATGCAATCCATGCCAGAACCCTTCTGGCTGCCGACATCCTGTAAGCGCAACTTGTAAGCGCACCCCACAGTCCAACAAATCCGGAGACCGAACATGGGATTCTTTTCAGATCTTTTCAACCGCACGGGCCGCGTTGCGCGCGGCCAAGCCAACCAGGCGGTCGGCGCCCTTGAGGACGCGACCTTCGAGGCAACGGTCCAGCAGACTGTCGCCGATATGAAAAACGAGTTGAACAACGTCGTCCGCTCCTCGGCGATGGCAATGAGCAACTACAACCAACTCGACGCCGAGTACCAGAAATATGTGAAGCAGTCGACCGATTGGAAGGCGCGCGCACAGCAGGCCCTAGACGCCGGCAACGAGGATTTGGCCCGCAAGGCGCTGGCGAAGAAGGGCGAGGCGGACCGTCAAGTAGCATCGCTCCAATCCGCTGTCGAGAACGCGCGCAGCGCCGCCGACACCCTGAAGTCCCAAGTCGCCGATTTGAAGCACAAGATCGACGAGGGCGAGCGGACTGCCACAACATTGGTGGCACGCAAGAACGCGGCTTCGGCACAGAGGAAAGTTTCCGAGGCATTGGCTGGAGTCGGAAAGGCCGATAACGCCTTCGCAACGCTCGCGAATTTCGAAAAGTCGGTCGCCAAGGAGGAAGCCACCGCCAAGGCCTTCGGCGAACTGGCAGCTGCCGGGAAGGATGACAACCTCGAAGCCGAATTCGCAAAGCTGCAGGGACATACCGTCGATGACGAGCTGGAGGCCTTGAAGCGGGAGCGCCGCATTTCGGTCGAGATCCAGAAGGAACTACCGCCCGCGAGCTCCAAATAGCCATGTTTTGGAACAAGAAAACCAACCCTCCTGCTCCCCAGATTGATCTGGCGAAGCTCAAGATCCAAGACGCGCAGGCCGGCGACTCGATATCGGTGAACGGGGCGGCCGCCGATTTCACCGATATCGACTTTACGGTGGATCGGCGCGAATTTTTCGAGGCCGGCAGCAGCCAGTGGTTCGAGGTCAGCGGCACTTGGCGCGGCCGCCGGGCCTACTTGGAAGTGCACAACGACGACGTGGTGGAGGTCCTCGGCAACTTCGAGGGCCGCCGCCTCACTCTGGACGACTTCGGCCTCACCGAGGACGACATGGGTGCCTTGGACGAGCGGCAGAACCCGAACGACTTCCTTGACTTCGAGGACAAGTTCTGGTTGTATTCATCGAGCCGCGAGGTCGGCCGCTTCGCCGAGGGCCGCGATACCGGGCAAGGTCTCTACCGCTGGCAGTTCCACGAGCAAGGCGGCAGTAGGTTCCTGATTTTCAACAAGTACGAGGGCGAGCCCTTCGTGGCGGCCATCTGGACGCGCGTCGAGCCAGCCGACATCACTGTATTCCGGGGAGCTTGAGATGAAACGGTTGATTCTATCGGTTGTGGCGGTTTCGCTTGCGGCTTGCTCCAGTCTGCCGCGTGCATTGCGGGACGACATAGCCAGCGAAATCGGCAAGCTGGATCAAGCCCGGGCCAAGCTGAAGAGCGCCCAGACGGCCATCACGGCAACGTTGGCGAAGTCTCCCGATCTCTTCAACGGCACCCCGGTCGCCACCGAATGGCCGGCCCGGTTGCAGGCGGCATCGCTGAAGCTGGACAGGGCGCAGGACGCGCGCACGCAGTTGGAGAAATTGCATTCGGGAGATCGGGATACCGCCCGGCGGGCCGAGCGGCTCCTTGAGGAAACCCACCGGCTGCGCCAGTCCGCGTCGGACGAAGTCGCCGCAGTGGAGGGGGAGGCAACACGGTGGACCGACTTCCAAAAGAACCTACCCCAGCACCTGACCCAGATGGACCAGGCCCATGCCCGGCTCCAGTCGGCCGATCTTGGGAATTTGGCACAAGTTGTGGAGCGCGCCCAGCGGGATTGGCCAGCCAAGCGCCCCGATCTGGACAGCCGTCTGAACGCCTTGCGGTCGGCCCCGGACCGCGCCGAGGTGCAATGGCAGGCAACCGAGGCTGCCCGCGTGGCGGCCGCGTCTGGAAAGGCTGGGGGGCGTGATATCGCCGCATTGATCACGGTCGACATCGCCTTGGCCGACGCCTCCGCCGGATTGGACCGCAACGGCGAGGAACTCCGCAACCTGAGCGGACAGCTGTACGAATCGTGGGACAAGATCCTGGAGGATTTGGAGGTTTCCGACGGGGACCGGACCTACCGCGAAAAGGTTAAGACCGTACGGACCAAGTTCCTCGACGTTCCCACGAAAAAGACTGAAACCACCACCGACGTGAAGTGGGTCGATGTGTCGCCAGCCGTGTACCGGGCTGCCGAGGACAACCTCGGCATGGCGATTGCGCACAAGGATGCGGGCCTATTCGATTCGGAGGCCCAGACCGTTCCGCAGCCTGCAGGATACGCGTACATTGCCCCCCCAGGACAATCCAATCAATACGGTTATTGGAGCAATGGCCCACAGGGAAGTTTTTGGACGTTCCTGCCGCAGTACCTGATCATGCGGGAGCTGTTCTGGGGCAATAGTTACCG